>CAZGMX010000274.1:0-3322 GCA_964526865.1 uncultured Actinomycetota bacterium
CGCCGACGACCCACAAGCAGTTGTATGGCGTGGAGTCAATCGGATAAGCACAAGCAAAGAAATAAAAGAGGAGGAAGGTGCTCTGCGAGAAGGAAAAGTCCAGGCAGCTCTGCGCAAAAAGATTGTGGAAAAACTCAAGAATATCCGGGCTGGATTGAAGGAAGCGGAAGGGCAGATCAATTCCGGGCTCCAAAAAGGCGAAGTAGGGCTGGAGACCCGGATTGTGATGACGGCGGAAAAAAACAGAAACATGCCGGTGATTTGTCGCCAGACACAGATGTTGTTGGATGTATTGGAAGACGATCCGGAATTGCGAGAGAGCGTAGTGGGTTTTGATTTCGCCAACGCGGAAAAACTGAAGGTGCCCACAGAATTTGGCGAGGTCATGGATCTCCTCAAGAAGGAAAATGAAAAAAGAAGTGTCGAAGGAGAGCCCCGGCTGGGGATCACCTATCACGTGGGAGAGGACTTCAGTGATGCCTCCGTGGAGAGCGGCATCCGGCATGTCCACGAGGCAATCGACTCGGGCGTGGACAGAATCGGACATGGCCTGGTGCTGGGCGTGGATGCCTCTCAATTCAAGGGAACATTCCGAGAGGAACATCTGAGTGAGCGGATCGCGCAAATCTACTACGATCTCAAGTGTGCCAAGTGGGATCCGGAAGGTCTGAAAAGGGTTGGGTTGAACATCCAGCCGCGTGTACTGGAGGCCGAATTAAAAAAATATGCCAGCCGTCATGCCTACGTGCGGGATGTCTTGGTTCCCATCATCGACATTATTATGGCGGGTTCCAAACCGAATAGGGAAGCGGAACGTTCCCTTTTTGCGGCGTTGAACAAAATGCGGCAATCTGCCGAATATCCGCCCGTCACCATAAAGTATGACAGCGCGAAGTGCCGGGAATTGGATCTGCGGCAAAATTATGTTCTCAACAAGGTGATCGAAAAAGGAATCGTGATCGAGGCCAACCCCACTTCCAACGTCTATATCGGCCCCATCGCCGGCTTCGGGGAGCATCCCCTGAAAAAATTTCTTTCCTACCGGTATCCCAAGAGTCCGTGGGAAAACGGTTTTTCCGGCTGCCGGCCGAGTGTGACGATCAATACGGACGACGCGGGAATTTTTGACACCAGCACCGCGGAAGAATACGTGCGAATTGCCGAGAGCCTGAAACTTGGCAACGAAGACATAAAACAGTTGATCATCAATGGATTCCGGTCCAGGCTTAGCGGGTATCCTCTGACGTTCCGAAAACAAATCATGTCCAGCCTGGGCCCGGATGTCGAGCGGGAATTGGCGGGATATCAGGTCGTCCACACACGGTTTGGGGACGTGCAATTCACGGTTCCCGCCGAGACAGCCCGGGACATCATGAAGTGCCGCGAGGCGGGAAAACCCTTTCCCACCGTCTTTGTTCTTCCTCCGGATTTGTTCGTGGAGGGTTTCAATTATGCGGACATCGAATTTATTCTCTATTATTTTGCCTTCAAGGTTGGCGGCGGGTTCAAGGTCAATCTGGTGTTGACTTCGGAGCAGGAAGTCGCCTTGCGGCAATATTTGGAACACTCGCTCTTCGGGATCAACTTTGCGTCGGATCCCGACTGGCCGGAATATCAGCAACAGTGGATCGATCAGCTGGCGCGAGCGAGAAACAAGCCGGCGAACGATCCGGCAATACGAAAAGAGGTGGATGTGATTGTCAAGAGCATCCAGGCCGCGCAAGATGTGTTTGCCGTTCTCCATAAAGACGGCACGCCGTGGACACTGGATGACTATATTACGTTCTGTCCCCTCAAGAACAACAGGGCCGTGGTAACGATGCGGGATCCCGGCTCGCCAAACGCCATCCTGGGTGAAATCCAAGTCACACGGGACAAGAAAATCCCCACCCGGTTTGAAGTCAAAGAAGTCCGCCAGGCCCGAAAGGTGGGCGAGGAATTTCAGTTTGACAATGTTCCACAGGCCGTGAGCCAGGAGGTGGAAGTGGACTATCGCCGTCCCTATCTTCCTCATCCGGAAATTCCACCCCAGACTCGCGAGCTGCTTGCCGGCGAAAACCGGCCGCGCCTGGGGATTACGGTTCTGGACAGAAACAACGGCTTTGATGTGAAGGGGAATGTGTCCAGCTTCATCATCTGGGTGGGGGGCAAGGGAATTCTGGTGGATCCGTCCATTCCTGCCCTCCAATATATTGAGCAGTTGGGCTTGACCAAGGACGACATTCCCTACGTCCTCTTGACGCATAACCATGCCGATCACGATCGCGGCGTTCTCAAGTGGCTGCTTTCGACGGGCAAAAAAACAAGGTTGTTGGCCACCCGTGATGTCTATTACAGTTTCATGAAAAAGTCCGAGGCCCTTCTGGGGAAAGATGTTGTCCACCGGTGCGTGGATTTTGTTCCCCTTCTGGACGGACTGGGGGAGGAAATCTATTTTCCAGGAAACGAGAAAGCAGCCATCCGGATACGGCACAACCTGCATTCTATTCCCGCCATTGGATTTATTGTGAGTTACGAGTTTGAGGGAAAGACCTACAAACTTGGATTTTCGGGCGACGCCATGTACGACAACAAGCCGAATCCGAAAGACAAAATTGCTGCGTATGAAAGAAGGATGGCGCAGTTGGGGATGAGCCCGGAAGAAATCGCGGCTGTTATGGAAGATGTGACGAGGTTTTTCTTGGATGGGGAGGGACGTCTTTTGCAAGAAATGGCGGTTGTCCTGCACGACACGGAGCCGCGGACGCGAGAAGGATTTGGCATCCACACGTCCATCGAAGCGCTGTCGGATTTGCCGGCAGACACCAAGAGCAAAGTCATCCTCTATCACATGGCCGAAGAAAAATTTCCCGTGGAGGGGTTCAAGGACGTCAAACCGCTGGATACAGAGGTGGTGTTAGGTTCCGATGGACAACTGCGCAGGGAATATCGCTTGCAGATGGTGAGTCTGGTGTCTTTCCTGTCTGAATTGGATGAACAGCAACGTGCGCAAATCCTGGCTGAGGGGAGGGTTCGGGAATTTCGGCCGGGGGATTATCTCATTGAGCAGGACATGCCTGTTTCCTTCTTGACGCTGGGCGAGGCTCCGGAGGGATTTCCCTCCAACGTGAGAGAACTCAAGGAAATGCAAGCAAGAAACGGCATGTTTGTTGTCCTGGAAGGAGAAGGTATCGTAAGAAAGAAAGATGCCGAAGGAAATGTCCGGCGCGTGAGAGAGATACAAAAAGGTTCCTGTGTGGGAGAATGGGCCCTGGAAACAGGCGCACCGCGGGAGGTCAGTGTTGTGGCCGGACCTGCTGGCCTGAAGGCGCTGGTCCTGACC
>CAZGMX010000275.1:0-3304 GCA_964526865.1 uncultured Actinomycetota bacterium
CCAAAACCAAACCTCTACGCTCCAGCCTTTATCTTTGGCTCTCTTGATTACTGGCAGATAGTCTGCGTCGCCTGCAACAATCACAATCTTGGATGGTGGCGTAACCGTCATGATTCTTTCCATGACATCCATTCCCATCTCCATATCGACGCCTTTTTCTTTATTTCTGATGTTTCTGTCAAATACCTTTACATCAAAGCCCTCGTCACGAATACGCTGCCAAATTGTATCGTCTGGCGGTGGACGAGAGCCGTATAAAACAGGCACCTGCGCCAATAATCTATCGCCTTTTGTTTTTACAATATGGACAAATTTGCCCCAATCAATCTCATATGCATCGTCAACAATTTTGTCTAATTTGTCTTTGCCTCGACGTTTCATCGAGAAGAATCTGCGTGCCTCAATAAGAACGTTTGAATTATCAACAAATAAATGAATTTTCTCTGACATGTCCGCTCCTTTGGCCTATTGGATTGCTTGTGTATAACGTAGAGGTGAGGGGCGGCAAAAATGCGCAGCATTTTTGGCGTCCCTCTCGACCGCCATGTTATGCGTAAAGCTTAAACTCATAGCGAGTTTCCATATACGACATTAAGTTTTGAACTACACCTTGGACTGCTTTGAGTGCGGCAATATTAAAATCGTTTGTTAGGCTAATCTGCTCAGATATCCGATCTATAGAAAAGCCTGCCATATTAATTTTGTGCAACTCATTGGCCTTTTCATCTGACATCGCAGCCATTATGCCATTTGTGTGAGCTACGCAATTTCTAATTTTGCTTATTGCGCTTAGAGTTTCCATGTCTGTATTGAGTATTTGGAACTCATATCCAAGGACGTGCTTCATGTATTTGTTGTAAGTGGCCGCCGGTGATTTGCCATTTACGTCTTTAATACTCAGGCCCTTGCCTTCCTTCTTTTGAGCATATGCCATCAATCTTGCCATTGAACTTTCAAAGAGCGCATAAATGGATACGATGATGGGAAGCAGAACTATCCTTGGCAACTCCTCTTCAGCAACAGAAAATATATGCTGATATTCATAATAATCTTCTCCTTCGTGTTTTTTGATTTCTTGGTCGAGGTAGCCTTGGCAGATTGAGTGAATGCTGGATGACATTTGAGATAAATATTCATCCAATACGATGAATTCCACTTTTATCTCTATGCCAGGGTAGGCAAAGTCAATCATAAGATTCAATTTCGGCATGTGCTGGTCTTATGCATAACGTAGAGGTGAGGGGCGCGGAGACAGCAAGCGAAGCTTGCTGGCGGAGCGTCCCGCTCGACCGCCTTGTTGGGCAGTGTCGGAGTGCTTATTTCCTGGCTTTTTCATTTCTCTCTTCAATGGCCTTCTTTTTTGATTCAGGAAGTTGGTCATACATCTGTTGTATGGTTTTTGGATGGGTAATCATTTGATCGGCTATGACATTAAGAATTTGTAGTAATTTTAGTGCCGTATCGCGGTCATCTTTTAGATCTATTGCGCCCGGGTATACCGCTTCATTGCCAATAACACGCACAACGTCAAGTGATTTTTGTACAAGGGGATTGAGGCCTTTTGAGACCAGACTTGCAATATCTTCGTCAATGTTTTTCCCCTTTTCACCTAAGTGTGCACATAGCTTTTGTATGCAAAGCCGCAGTAGCGCAGCCGCTCCGCGTGGCGACTGATTAAGGATGTCTCTCGCCTCCTCAAAGTCACCGATTATGTTTTCAGGCAAATCTGTGTTTGGATTTACGCCAATCTTTTGCTGAGGGAATATAAGTCGCTCATGAACCCATACGGAAATTTTCTTGCAGTTGTAGCATTGGCTGATGTAAAGATTGTTTGCCTCATCGTTCAAATAAGACCCTTGATTGCTGTGCTGAAGAAAAACCAAGCCGCTATCCAGTTTGTCAACCCAGGATAAAAAGTTCTGTTTTGCTTCATCATCCAATTCTCTTGCGGCCAAAACCCGCTCCCTCATTTTTGGTTCTGGAAAGAAGGGGGTGCGCTGATTTTCGCCTTCAATTTTATCGGCGTACAATTTAAACCAGTCTTGAGTAGTAAATGCTCCGCAATGCGGACAGTCAAAAGCCGTTTCAGTTACTGATGGTGGTTTGCTTCTACTTGTCATTCTCTGGTCTCCTGACAAGGCATCATTTCTTCAAGTTGCCCAACGTTTAGGGTAAGGGGCGGGCCGGCATTTTGGCCCGTCCCGCTTGACCCGCATGTTGGGCTTAACGCGCCACATGACTCTGTGAACAGTCCGGGTTGCGTTCAAGATGCTCAAAATGAGCGGCTGCATGGCCACCAGATCTGTGCGGCCGCACCGGTTGGTTGCATTCCGTACAGCGAAAATCATGAACGGCGACACCACCCGAATCCTTTATGTCAATTGCTACTTGAACGGCAATCACACGGCCATTGAGAACGCAGGTTGTCATGGTTGCCATGTTTGTACGCTCCTTATAGAAATGCCCAACGCCAGTTTCAGGGGCGGGCCGGAGGCCCGTCCCGCTGGAAACGATAGTTAGGAGTTTTGTGATGCGATGGTTGAAACGGTTTTGGGATTGGCTGCAATTTGATCGTGGGGATGCACGGTTATGGTACGGTCGCAAAGAAACACTAGAGCGGAGTTGGATTAGAAAATGAAATACCAGACAATTTACGCCGACCCGCCGTGGCCTATTAAGTGGAACGCTTCACAAGCCATAGGGAAGAAGCACATTGAGTATCCGACCATGCCAATAAGCGAGATATGTGCTCTGCCTGTGCATGAAATAGCGGACACGAATTGCACGCTGTTCATGTGGACGACAAACGGCTATTTACCTGAGAGCCTTGGCGTTCTTCGCCACTGGAGATTTCAGTACAAGATGCTGTTTACTTGGTGCAAGAACAACGGCATGGGCGGACACCCAAGAAACGCCACCGAGCACATGATTATTGCTACGCGAGGCGAACCCGCAAGCGACAGGCACGCAAGCGCAACCCTGAATTGGATTGAGCACCCGCGCATCGGACATAGCGTGAAACCGGAAGTATTCCGCGAGACGATTGAACGCATCTCGCCTGGGCCGCGCATCGAACTGTTTGCACGGCGTCGCGTAGCTGGATGGGATGCCTGGGGCAATGAGGTTGATAGCGACATCGACCTTACTCCTAACGTTTAGCTTGAGGGGCGCGGAAACAGACGGCGAAGCCGGCTGTTGGAGCGTCCCTCTCGAAGCGATTGTTAGGCAATTCAATCATTTTAGTGCTCTCGTGTGTCAGACATAAATTGTGTTTTGGCGTCTGACACAAACTCATCAATGGACA
>CAZGMX010000276.1:0-3282 GCA_964526865.1 uncultured Actinomycetota bacterium
GACCCCGAAACCAGAATGGAAAAGAAATTCATCGGGAACGAAACGGTGGACGGCCATCCCTGCAAAAAATACCACGTGACGGTCTTTGGGAAAAATGGCAAAAAAGCGGGCTCCGGCTACATGTGGGAAGCCGCCGATCTGAAGAATTTCCCCATCCAGTGGCAGGATGAGGATAAAACCACCATAACAACCTGGAAAAACATAAAATTTAGCGGTGTCGCCGACAAGCTGTTTGAAATCCCCGCCGGTTACCAAAAGATGGAGATGCCGGGCGGCTTCAGCATGCCGGGGGGTTATTGATCGCCAGGAACCATAAAAAAGACGGGGCTGAGAAATCAGCCCCGTCTTTTTGTTTAAGATTATGCTGTTTTCTCTTCCGTCACGATGGAATACATGATAAAGCCGTTGATGAAGGAGAGGCCTCCCACCACGATGCAGAAAACAGGCATCACGTTGTGGGGCGTCCACAGGGCGCACCCCAGGTGCAGAAGTCCCGTTACGATCACCGGTATCCCCATGATCTCCTTTGCCGAAGCGACAAAATACAACCCCAGAAGGATGCCAATGGCGGCTAATACATAGCAGACATACTGCATCACGGTATGGTTGATGATAAAGCCTCCGCAAGAGATTCCGCCTGTTCCATAGAGTAGAACCAAGGTCCCCAGAAAAATCCCGCCTTTGTGCTTTAAGTTCCGCATCTTTTCCCTTTCTTAACTTTTACTTGAACTTATCATGTTTTGAAGAATATTGTCAACCCATCGGCGCTGAACTGCCTATGGGAATCAACTAAGTTTCCGTGAGGTGAATTTTACCGGGATGCGTAGGGTGTCCTGAACAGGGATTCCCAGACGTTTTGCGGGAGCAAATTTCCACTGCTTCAGGCAGTCAGAGCTGACCTGACCCCCCTCCAGCGGCGGACGATGGCCCCCTTCTGACCCACCGCCAGACACCATGACAAACGCCGCCCGGTCCAAAAAAGGGGCGGCGTTTCGCTTACAGCCCCAACGATAAACAGGACCATCAGACCATCAAATCAGGTGACCCCACTCGATAGTTGCGCCATGACATCGCTGTCAAAAACCAGCGGACAAACCGGCTTGCCACCCTCTTCCCGGCATGGGATACCCAGGGCGGTAAGCATAGGCAGTATCAAAGAGGTTCTCAACGGCGAGGAAAACCTCGCCTTTCTTGCCCCACGAGGGCATGGGATAGGAGAAGCGGGCATTTGCCACCGTGAACGCTCCCACTTTCTCTGTATTGGTTGCCCCGGCGTAGCGGGACCGGCTCAAGGCCCACACCTCCGACTGGTACTGTGCGTCGAGCGCCATACGGACCGGACCGATCTGTCCATTCACTCCGGCGGTCAGCGCCTCTTTTGGCGTATACGGCAGATTATCGATGCTGGGGTTGAGCAGGGTCAGGCCGCCAAAGAGCGACCAATTGCGGCCAATATCTTGCCGGATAGACAATTCCGTTCCCGCCATCTGATACGACCCAAGATTGATAAACTGCGGGGGCGGCGGAACATCGGGCGGGAAGCCGAAGACATACCGATTCCGCACACTGTCGTAAAAGAAGCTGAGGTCAACCTGCGTGGCATCGGTTGGCGAATATTTCAAGCCAACTTCTGAATGATCGAGCTCTTCCGCCGACAACTGCTTCCAACTGGACCCAAGGGGAGGTATCAAAAAGGAGAGCACGGCGACTTCCAGCCCAGGGTAGTTCACGCCGCGGGACACATTCGCAAACACGGTCAGCTTGTCGGAGACCAGGGACAATCCGGCATGAGGCGCCATGTTGGTCTGAAAATCACTGTGCGTGTAAAAGCGAATTCCAGCCGACGGCGCCAAGGTCCAGTCCGGGTTGAGGGCAACCTCCTGGCTCAGGGACAGGTGGGGCGATGTGATCTGAAAGACCGGCGCCGCATAACTGGTTTGCGACGCAGTGCCCGCCATGAACGTAACAGCGCCCGAAAGCACGTCGTGATCGATGCCTGCCACCACCGTACCGCCCGCCCACGGAGAAAACTGCTCTTTCCAGATCAGGCCGCTCATGCGGAACTTGGAGAGCGTATCACCGGCAGGCGCGGGTTGGTTGAGCCAGTTTCCTTCCCCGCTATTGCTGTACCAGCGGAATTCCCCGCGCCAGTCTCCGTGGACGTGGGACAGGCTGGCGGACATTATTCCACCCCGCGCATCGTATTGGGGAGCGACGGCCGGCGCCGCGACTCTGGAATCGCCGGGGTCGTGGGCTTTGGTATCAACATAGAGGAAGTTGGCGCTACCCGCCCAATTGTCATTGAACCGCGCGCCCACGCGTCCCATGACGTTCTTCAGTTCGCCGTCCGCGTTGGGGCGGTGCCCGTCCGACTTGGCATAGCCTTGGGCGAGCATGTAGTCCAGATTGCCCTGCCGCCCGAGAATATCGGCTTGCTCGATGACCGTGCCGAAGGCCCCTCCGGATAGCCTGCCGCTGCCATGAACTCCTTCCTCAGTGGCCCGTTTGGTCTTAAGATTGATGGATGCAAAGTTGTTGCCGTTCACCTGGGGCTGCGGACTCTTGTAAACGGTAATGGACTCCATTCCGTTGACCGGTAGCAAGTCGAGCAGCGGGTGGCTCCACACCCCCATATAAAAGGGCACGCCGTCAATGTAAGTCTTGATTTCGCTGCCCGGGCGGCTGGCTCCCATGCCGCGGACCAAGACCAGGCCATCTTGCTCCCCGCCAAAATTGCCCACCGGGTTGAAGCGGGAAATTTGAACGCCTGGGGTGCGGCGCAAGGCGGAAGCGAGATCAACCGCGTTCTGGTCGCGAAGCTGGTCCTCGGTGACAACCGCGGACGTACTGGAGAAAGGATCAACTCGAACTTCTTCAATCACCGGGCGCGCCGTCACCGTGACGGTGGGCAGGGTTGCGGTCTCCTCTGTACCAGCGCCATCGGCGCTTGCGGGTGTCGAACCCATCCGCATTTCAAACAGACTGAAACGTTTGAGCCTGCCGGCGCTCACGGACCCCTCGGCGTCCGCCAGTTCTGTTGCAAGAGCATTGGCCGTTTCGTGGGGTATGCCCGCGTCAATCAGGGCTTGGGCCTCCTTGATGCTATCGCCGGCGCAAAGCATGAGCTCCCACTTATCCTTGGCGCGATGGAGCAACGCCCGCCCGCCTTTTTCCCCTTGGGTCCAGTCGGCAATGGCATAGTCGCCGGCAACAACAACAGGGGACGTTTCCAGTTTGCTATCAGGCTTATCGAACATGGAGGAAAGCAGCGCCCGTATCTGT
>CAZGMX010000277.1:0-3260 GCA_964526865.1 uncultured Actinomycetota bacterium
GCGTTTGTTAAAGATGCCGACGCCAATGTTTTAGACTGTCCCAGCGGAGGCGACGTGGACCTGACCGTCGTGGGCAGTTCCGCTACATGCTCCTACCATGGTACGGTCTCTACGCCGGCAGCGCTTTCAGCCCTGACAGACTAGGAGCAGGGATTTCATCGACATTTATTTTTTAATTAACCCGTCTTCGCGGATTCGCCCGCAGTCCAAATAGCGTTAAAGGGGACTGAATCGAGAAATCATGGTACCGCAGCAAGAGGAGGGATAAACGTTATGAGAAGAACTGGGTTCACGTTGGTAGAAATCATGATCGTAGTCGCAATCATTGCCATCCTGGCGGCGATCGCGATTCCGCAATTGATTACATCGCGCAAGATGGCGAATTTGAACAAGTGCCTGAATAATCTAAAACTCATTGCATATGCCAGTGATCAAGCTGCTCTGGAACTTGGGATCCCTTCTGGAGGATCTGTGAATGAGGTTGAAATTGGCGCATATCTCAAAGAGGGTTATCCCAGCTGTCCGAGTGACGGTGGTTATTATCGGGGGACTATTGCTGATGAGCCAGCATCTTGCGACTATCACGGCACCGTATCCTCGCCAACAGCCCTGTCTGCCTTGACAAACTAGATTCGGATTCGGGGGACACATTACTTATCCCAGATTCATCCTCACCGCCCATCCCCCACCAGGTAAAACGCCGCCCAGTAGTAGGGATGCCTCTTGACCTTCAGGGCCTCGATCTGCGCCTGGCGAAGCGCCTCGGCCTTGCCCATTGTGGCCAGATTCTTGTAGAAGCTGGTCATCAACAGGGACGTCGCGTTGTCGTCCACTTTCCAGAGGCTGACGATCAGGCTGGGTGTTCCCGCGTACAAGAAGCTGCGCGTCAACCCCACCATCTCATCCGCCCCCAACAGATCTCCGCGCCCTGTTTCGCATCCGCTTAAGATCACGAGCTGGGCATTGAGTTTGTGATTAAAAATCTCGCCCGCCGTCAATTTTCCGTCGTTGGTTTCATCGGGCGCCAACCGGAGGCATGAATTCGCGGAATTCCATCCTGTCACCATATCTCCATGACACGCAAAATGGAGGATGTCGAAGTTGCCCATGATCTTCTTGGCGAGTGTCTCGGTCGCCTCCTTGCGAAGATAGGCATCTGTCTGGGGAAATTTTTCGGCGATATTCTGGACCTCCCGTTGGGCGTTGGGCAGGTTCGCCTTCGGATCGGAGCGCAGCACAAAAGACGGCGCGGGTTTCGGAAATCGCTCGGCGATGCTTTTGACCTCTAATTGGGCGTTGGGCAGATCCAGCTTTATATCCTGAAGGTCAGGATTACCAAACGCCAAAATGGATTTTGCCTTGCCCTTCTTCCTGGCCATGCAGTATTTGAGCACGTTGGAGGAGGGGACACTCCAGATCGCGTGTTTCTCGACCAGGAATTTGCCCCGAGTATCCATGAGTGCCGCGAAAGGCAGATAATGCAATGCCGAGTACGGGACAAAGATGAGATTTTTTCCTTCAACCTCCTTGTCGAACGGCTCAATAATTAATTCATAAAACTGCGCCAAAAGCTTGTTGACAGCCGGCGACTTGGGCTTGTCCATCATCATGCGTATGGCCTGGATTTTTTGTGCCAAAGTCTGCGTATCGAGGGGTATTTTTACCGCCCGTATAGAATCCTTCGTGACCAGCCAGGCGATCAAGTGTACGCCGCCAAAGTCGATAAAATTGTATTCCAGCAAGACCGTCTTCTCATCCAACAGCGCCTGAATCTCTCCCATATCCGCGGTCCCACCCACCTTCAGGACGCCATAATCCGGATTGCCTTGCCGGATTTTGGCAATAACATTGTCGTGCGCCTGTTGCGCCGCGGCCAATCGCGTTTCGGCCTCCTTTCCCTGTCCCTGCGTGTTTTCCAGGTCTTCAATTATTTCTGTGAGTGTTTGTTCCTTCCACAACAATTGGTCATGCCCGGCGCCCCCGAGGCAAAGATTGCCGGAGGAGCCGAGCAGGTCCTGCAAGACGCGGGATTTGGCGTTTTCGGACACCTCCAGTGCCCGCTGGGTTTTTCCTGTCTCGAGCAAAGCCCCTGCCAGCAGCCGGTAGGTGGGGTACATTGGACCCAGGAAATTGACCCTGCGGAAATCGTCTTCCATCTTGGTGCGCATGAATTCAACGCTGGCAACCGCCTCCTCCAAAAGACTTATTGCCGACTCAAAGGAGCCGTCTTGCACCTGCATCAATGCGAGCCTATTACAGCAATCATGGATATAACGGTGGACCCTGTAATTACGGGCTATCTCCAAAGCATTCTGATACAAAGCCCTGGCAGTGGGGTGGTCGTCCGCCCAGGCGGCGCACCGTCCCATACAATAGACCGCGTAAACTTCTCCCCAGCGCCACTTGACGCGGCCCGCCTCGTCACGGGCAGACTGCAGGGACGCCATACCCGCCTTTTTGTCGCCTCGCACGCATTCCGTGACCCCCAGGAAGATGAGGGTATCCAAATACATCTTGTCCGCGAAAAGTGGGGAGACAATGTCCTTGTTTTTCATGGGGAGGCGCTTCATTTGTTCGGCATCCTTCCTTGCCTTGACCAAAGAGGTCTTCGCGCCCGCAAAATCCTTACTGAGAAATTTCACCAGGCCGTCCAGTATGTCCTGCTGATATCGCAGGAACGCGCCAAAATATTCCTTTCCAAAAAATGATTCGAATTCCTGCCGGTTTGCCTCAATTCCCGCTATGGTTGCCTGTCGACACCCTTGGACAGATTTCACATACCCTGTGTCACCGGGATAATTAGCAGAAAAACCGCATTCCAACGTCAGCATCCAACCCCCGTGGTCTTCCAGGAGATCGTAAATGCGGGACTCTTGTTCGGGGCTGTTGAAGGGGGCGCTGCTCTTGTTATCGCCCGTGATTTCTGAAGAGGAAGCATGAGCATCTTCACCCGCCGTAAAAGAGCCTAGGACCGGAATAAATTGCAGAAGGAAGACGACGAGAAATACCCGGGAGATCTTTCCTGCCAATAAATACCGAAAATTTAATATTGTCATGCGCAACTCCACGTATCTCATCGTGCGACGCGCAATAAGTTGGCGTCTAAAGCAGAACGGGACAGGAAGCGAGTGGAGTGTTACGACCACACAAGCACTTTTCCCATACGCCAATCACACTCCATCCCCGCCGGATCCGCCGCCGGCGGAACTGAACAATCAAAACCAATCACCTTCCATCCCCCACCAGATAAAACGCCGCCC
>CAZGMX010000278.1:0-3236 GCA_964526865.1 uncultured Actinomycetota bacterium
TCCCCTCCGTACCGGCGATGCCTGTCGACGGAATTTCAGTGAGTTTTTCGTAAAGAAACATAGGAGTTTCGTCTTTGAATTCGCCTGGGTCGTAGGGCGCTTTCTCATAGACCTTTGAGAACTCCTCCATCAAGTCCACCGCATACGCCGGGCCAATCCCCGTCCGGCGCGGAACTCCCTCGTATCCAAACCGCAGAGCCCACTGGTCGTTTGCCTCCTGAAATCCCAACTGCGCCAACAACTGCGCATCCGGTGCGGGCGGCGGTGATTCCTGCGCCCGGCACAGGCCGATGCCTGTCGTCAGGCTGAACTTTTGGAGTGCTCGCTTGATTTTAAAAATATCTTTTTCCTTCAACCCCAGAGATGCGAGTTCCCTCTGGAGGGCCGGCATCCTGCCGTCGAAAAGGGCGGTGTATCCTTCCGGCAATGTGTTCTGCAGGACTTCTTCATTTTGAACGATGCGCAGAAGGGCGGCGCCGTGGGGCGCGATCTTTTTATAGACACGGCGGGGAAGGGTGGCGCGCAGGGCCGTGTCCATCTGGGCTGCGGCCTTGGCATCATCCAGATTTTCCACCAGGCGACCGGTTCCGGCGATGCCCATGGCGCGCTGGGTATCGGGATCACCGGCTCGCGGCGCCAGAGTCTCTCTGGTGACATCCGCCAGGGCGATTTGGGGCAGAATAAGGAGGATTGCATTGGCGATTGCGATGGCTTTTTGCATGCTATTCATATTTTAGATCAGCATCCTGTCTTTGTTCATTCCCACTCGCCCCCCACCTCAATCCTCCCCCACGATGGGGGGAGGAGGTCATTGCGAATCGCGTTTGTTTTTGCGGACATGGTTTCATTTTACATCGCCATTTCAAATAGTTTGTCTGTGGGAGGGAATTCCTGAGGGCAGGCCAGAGGCAGAGTTTCCGCCGTACTTGTTCCTGTTGTATGTGAGATGCTCACTGCTGCCTGTGGCACTGATTGCCCTGATGTTACCACTCCAGGTAACCCCGGCGCGGCAGCGACTGCAGTTCCTACCCCCTGCGTGCTTCCTGCCACCCCCACCGCTTGCGGCTCGACAATGCCGCTCAAATCGGGAGGAGTCCAATCCAGAAAATACTCAGTGTGTATGTAAGGCCTGTCGCTAGGCAGAAGTTTCCCTTCTTTAATTTCAAATATTTCTGTCCAGGCTTTATCTTGCTCGACATACCACCCGGCAATCGTTTTTAGTAAATCACGCGAAGGCTGCATACCGGTCTCCCGAACTCTCGCAAGAAAACTATCCACGGAAGACTCCCATTTTCTGACCGTAAGATTTGCCCCCAAATATCTTAAGAAAATCGCTAATGATCCGGGATCATCTCGCAGAGAGAGAATCGCCTTCGCAATAATTGCGCGCATCGTCATGGAATGAAACTTATTGAATTGCTCCGCCATTTCTTCTTCTTTCTTATCAATCGGATCACATTTAAAAACAGGCTCATCATCATATACTTCATCGTGATTACGAAACCACTCCCTCTCTTGCTCAGAAAACCCTCCGGGGTGGCCCTCTGATGATATAAATGTTCCCGGCGACAACCGCTCTTCTTGTTCCCTTGCCCACGCATCGTTGCCGCCCCGGTTGGCGAGGGGAGATAAATCATATGGAACAAATCCGGCGGGGCGGTCCCAAGCCCCAGTAGATGAAAAGCCCAGATCATATTTGCCACCTCTCTTGGGAACATATCCCACCAGTACTGGCCTTGTCCCCACTTGAACATATGGCGGCCTCAATAGCTCCATTATCCTGGGGCCCATAATCCAACAGAGATATTTTCGGTACTCCGCTTGACGCAACTTTTGCAAGTCACAAAGTTCCTTTCTCCGCTCTTGTGCATCGAATCTCTTCTTTTCACCCGCCGTCAGCCCTCTGTACTTCAAGACCTTTGTTCTTTCTGCTAAAGCAACTATCATTGTCTGCTCATGTACCGGATGCGGCGTCACTAACTTTGAGGAAACAGAATCCCCCTTCGCCAAGGATTTGAGATCAAGTACCGGCGCGGCCGCATCCTTCAGCGAGGGAATCTGTTGTGCCTCTTCCAGCATCACCAGCAGTTGCACCCTCGTGAACCGGCTTAACTCTTTTGAACGCGCCAACTGGCGGGCCAGACTCAGCAGTCTGAATTTCTGATGCAACAATTTCACCTGGACGGCCGGGGGCACTGTTGCCAAATCCTGCTGGTCTTGATAGAACAAGGCCAGGACATGTTCGCTCAAGCCCTCACCCAGGAAATATGGCCCATCGGCAAGGCGTAGGCCAAGCTCCGGCATATAGGAACATAGCCAGGCCAGTGTCTGCCAGGCATTGACTCCACCGTGCATCGCGGAAAGAACGTGCAATGTGCGCCAGTTCTTGGCGTGCAACAAGGGCTGTTCGATTGTACTCAACCGCTTCAGCCGCTGTTCTTCCGTCTGCCAGGTGTCTTCGGGAATTAGATTCATGATCTGTTTTTGTAGTGTCAGAACAATCTTCCTTGGGGAATAACCCTCGCGTTCCGGATGTGGCACATTCAGCCGCAGTACCGGCGCGGCGCTTGTGTCTATGGAAGCATCGGGTGCCTGCGTCGTCTGAATCTCAAACGATGTGTAACCAGACTTTGTCAGCAAGGGTCTAAAATCGTTGAGCAGTTCCTTCAGCCACGCCTTCATTTTAGGATCGACTTCCAGCGCCACAGTGATTTTTAACTCGCCCGCGTCACTCCACTCGCGATCCATCACGGAGACCTTCAACCTTGTGAGCAGATTGGCAAATACCGTTTCCAGCGTGATCAGTTCGGAGTGTTGGGAAAAATATCTGTCCTTCATGATGATATTCTTTATCAATTTCACATGGGCATCTGTCAGAGTAACTGCCTCCGTGCCAGCGATGCCCGTCGGCGGAATTTCTGTGAGTTTTTCATAAAGGAACATGGGAGTTGCATTTTTGAATTCACTTGGGTCGTAGGGCGCTTTCCCATAGACCTTTAAGAACTCCTCCATCAAGTCCGCCGCGTAAGCCGGACCTATTCCCGTCCGTCTGGGAACGCCCTCGTAGCCGAACCGCAGGGCCCACTGGTCGGTTGCCTCCTGAAATCCTAAACGCTCCAACAACTGCGCATCCGGTGCGGGCGGCGGTAATTCCTGCGCCCGGCACAGGCCGATGCCCGTTGTCAGGCTGAACTTTTGGAGTGCTCGCTTGATTTTAAAAATATCTTTTTCCTTCA
>CAZGMX010000279.1:0-3234 GCA_964526865.1 uncultured Actinomycetota bacterium
TATCTGGGGCCAAACTCCATGGCCCCAGCGCACTCAAGGAGCATCAAAAGGGTGATGGCGCAAAAAGGGTTTTTCATCAGGTATTCTGTCTTTATTTGGTCGGATCTTCGCAGTCTTCGTCGGTAATCATGTCCCAGTCATTGTCAATATCGTCTTTTGGATCTTCGTCTATGCCATAATCACCGGAGACCCATTCCGGGATCGTATAATCGCTTGAGAATGTTCGGTCTTGTCGTGATCGTCATTATTTGTGGAATCGAATAGCGTCGCATAGGCTTCAGGATGAGCGCGCCTGTGCCGGGGTGAGCCCAACCAAAACGTGTCAGGGGGGGGGGTGTTGTATATTATCTCGATATACCCCGGGATGCCTCTATAATTGACATTGACGTTGTCGTTCCAGATCATCGCGTCTCCCAATTGAGCGTTGTCATTGTCTGTATCAAACCAGTCCCCGTCGTCGTCAATTCCCATGGTGTTCCGCGTGTCCTCGTCCGAAAGCCCGTCGCCGTCATTGTCCTTGCCGTCCAGGAGTTCTTCATCAACACCGAAGTCCCCGGCAGTCCATTCGCCGCAGGGAAGGGTGGTGACGCGCGAGAGCCGGACCGTATCCAAATAGATGACGTTGTTTCTCCAGTCATGAATTACGGTATCGCCAAAAAGCTGCTTTAAGGAATCCTTATTGAAGCGGATGGTGCGTTCGGACGAAGCAAGGGTATCGTAATACCCCGTTTCCGAGTAGAGAAGATGTCCGCTCCGGTATCCGCGGGCCTGCGGCACATCCGGAGTCCAGTGCATGTCACCGTTGGGTACCAATCCCCGGTAAACCAGGAAGGTGTCCCACACTGTGGCCTCCAGATCCAGGGTCTTGTTTCCATTAACATCCTGCCAGATCATCTTGTCCATCCGGTGGTTCGCGGAAGCCGGAATTTCATACCAGTCAAAATCATTGTCCATAGAGTCTGCGTAAAAGTAATACTTCATTTTAATAGACATCTGGTTCAGGGTATTTTGGAGATTGTCCACGGCTTCGTTTCCGGCGTTCACGGAATTGATCTGGTGGTTGAACATATTAATGCCATTTTTGGCAGGTCCGTCCAGGTTGTCCGTTGACTGCCGAATGTTCTGGTTGATGTCAAAGGGGTTGCTGGAAATGTCCAGTACGTCGTTGAGCGTCAGTTCCACTTTATTGGGGTTGATGCGCCGCACAACAGTAAAGGCATCCCATTCCTGCGGAATATCGGGACTGATATGCCCGTCATCTCCATCGATCACCGTGTCTCTTCCGTTGATCACGGTCTGCGTCTTGGTGTCCAGGAACTGGAAGATGGAAACAAGTGTGGCGCAGAGAAAATAGTCGTACGAAATCATAGAATCGACAATAATTTTATCGTTCGCATCGCCGATGCCCATGGGCGATGATTTGGACGCAATATGTTTCAAGTCCTCGTAGGCGATGTAATTCGGATAATAAATATTGTCCAGTTCATCCATTTTGTCCCGGAGTTGCCGGTACACGCATCCGGTCGTGTCATCGAGATCCCCTGCGGTATCGCACAGACAATTGGCCGTATCGCACCCTAATATCGAGTCCAGCGGAGCGCAGACCAGAGGCACGTAATTCAATTCTCCCTTGGCATCATCAATGATTTTTTTAACGGTGATGGCTGTGATGCCATACTGCCTCAGCGTGGACTTGGCGTGCCAAAACCAGGCTTCTGATTTGCTTGTGTCAATGGCGGTGGCGGCCTTGAATTTTTTGGCGGCCTCGCTGTAGCGGTTCTGAGAAAAAAGATCTTTGCCGTCAATAATAAGCTGGTCCGCATTGTTCGAGATATCGGACGGGGCAAAAGGTGAAAAAAGGTTGCATCCCGCTACCACCAGAACAATCAAAACAAGATATTTTTTCATTTTGAAGATTATATCTAAATGTGGCCATAATATATTCATAATAACAATCCAAAACCAAGAACAAAAAATTGTAATTCAATAATCCATTTACTGCAGGGGGAAGCAGGGAAGGGACTGTCCGTGTTTTACGCGGTGTCCGCGGCATGAAAGGAACTTCGGACCGGGGGACCGCACAGAACCGATTCAACACCGGCCTGCCGGGCCATGGATTCGATCCTGGCGAACTCGGCCTGGCGCCGCGCCGTCCTCCAGATCGTCCCGGGTCACCGAAGTCACCACGAGGGTTTGCGGACCATGCGCAAGAAAATAGTTAACCGCCGCCGGATATGAAAAGGCCCTTTAAAACGTTAATCAATAATTATATGTTTAAATCTGTATGAAAGCCACCTTTCTGGTCCCGCCGCCCCTGAAATCACGCCGCGCGGCCGAACGCGTGGCCGGGTGCGCGTACGGCCTCTACCCCGTGCCCAACATCTTCATCCTCTATGCCGCGACCGTACTGCGCGGTGCCGGGCTGGAGGTCCGTTTTCGCGATTGCGCTCTTGAGGGACTTTCGGGCGCGGCCTTCGTGCACTATCTTCGGGAGGACAACAGCGATCTCTACCTTTTTTATACGGTGAACCTTTCCATGGAGACCGACGAGGAGGCGGTGCGCCTGATTCGCGAGGCGCGCGGGACCGTCTTTCCCGTGGTCTTTTTCGGGCCTGCGCCCACGGCCTTTGCTGCGCGCTTTTGCGGACCCGGCGTGATCGTGGTGCGCGGCGAACCCGAGGCCACGCTGGACGAGCTGGCCCAAAACCGTTTTGAGGCGGCGTAGCTCCCCGCAGTCAGGGGAATCACCTGGTGGGACCAGGCGCCACGGGACAACCCCGTCCGGCCGTTGATTGAGAACCCGGACACCATCCCATTTCCGGCGCGAGACCTGACCGGGGATGGGTTTTATTACAGCCCAAAACTGTCGGGCTTGCCCTTTACCGCGGCACTGGCGTCCCGCAACTGCCCCTTTCGCTGCACCTTCTGCGTGCCCTGTTCCCATTCTTTTGCCGTGGAACTGGAATACCGCAGGCACCATCAGGGCCGCAAGCCTCCGGTGCGCAAGCGAAGTCCGGAAAATATTTTTCAGGAATTCCAGGCTCTCAAAAAATACGGGTACCGTTCGGTCTCGTTCCAAGACGACCAGTTTATCTGGGATCCGGAATGGACTATGGCCGTTTCCCAGGCCATCGGCGCCTCGGGCATCGAATGGGGGTGCGCCTCGCGCGCGGACATGATCCGGGAGGGGGTGCTCCAGGTCATGGCCCAAAATGGCTGCCGGGATCTCGAGGT
>CAZGMX010000280.1:0-3206 GCA_964526865.1 uncultured Actinomycetota bacterium
CGCCGACGACCCACAAGCAGTTGTATGGCGTGGAGTCAATCGGATAAGCACAAAAGAGATAAACGATGCGCCGGAACCCAAAAGATCGCAGCTGGGAGAATTGATCAAAAGTTGTCCCGTGGCAGAATTGGAGATTGCAGATTTGGCAGACGAACTGGCCCAGAGTTATATGGACAAGGGAATTCTACCGGCAAGAAAGGGAGATGATGCATTGCGTGTCGCCATTGCAACGGTCACGGAGATGGATGCGCTGGTGACCTGGAATTTTCAACATTTGGCCAACTTGCGAAAATCCGAGTTGTTCAATGGGGTTAATCTGGAGAAAGGCTATACCAAGAGATTGGAGATGATTACCCCTATGGAGGTGAGCAGACATGAAGGTTGATAAATCATTGCAAGAAGTCTGGGATTGGAAAGAGAAAATTTACAACCAGATGAGAGGTCTTTCCGCCGCGGAAAAAATGGCGAGTTTTAAAAAGGCATCGGAAGAATTTTGTAAAAGATACGGTGTAAAATTTAAAAAATTGCAGGTGTTGGGGCGGTAGATCACAAAAATATGCCGCCTCTATAGAAGCCTGCCACCAAGCATTCCTTTTACCAAGCGTACCGTTGTTCTGTTCATTTCCCGTAATTCTGCCCCACCCAATTCGCCTTCACCCTTGACAATTGTCAAAAAAATCCCACATAACATAGCTAAGAAGCGGGAGTTACGAATCAATCGTATTCCGTGTCGCTTTCCTCTATTCAGGGGGAGGGCATGGTTGGGAGTATGATGAGAAGGTCTGTCCGTAAATGTGTTATTTCTTGGCTCATGATCCTGTGTGTGCTCGCGGCCACACTGCCGGTGCCTGCGCATGCCCTGGCGCCGAAGTCTTCGCTTCAAGACGACAAAGACCGCAGAGATTTGCGGGAAGTGATGGAGCAAAAAACCCGGGGCACGGGACTTTTGGGCGAGCCGGGCGCCGGTGACCGCCGCTACAAGTCCGGCGGGGAGGAGGTGAAGCGGTGGCGGGTGGAGCAGGAAGAGCGCAGAATCAAAGGCGGCAATGAGGGAGTGACAGAGATGGGACAGCCCGTTATTTCTGATTTCTCAAGAAAGGATGGATATGTCTTCTTGGATACCGTGGTGCGGGGTCAACGTACGGTAATCAGAATAGATGAGGATCTGTTTGGACTAATCTATAGGGCGGACAGATCTTTAAGTAAAGATACATCCGTTCCTCCGGAAGCGAATTTGCTAATCATGTCTGAAAGCCAGAAGGGAAGATTGGATTGGAGTGCAAGCGGTATGGCGTACGATTTTCTTAGGCCCTATTTGGTGCGGGCGAAATTATTGGAAGAAAAAGATAAATGGCCATCCCATCGCTATCTACTGATTCTGCCTTCAAAATATTCCACAATATGCCTGGCATTTAGCCAATAATTGGTTATAATTACCCCATATTTTAGCCAATTCGTGATAATGTGAGATAAGGAGGTGAATTATGCGCAGGGATATTGAGAAAGAATTGATTTCATGGAAATCGCAAAAAGAGCGCTATCCGTTGATCATTAGAGGCGCCAGACAAGTTGGTAAAAGCTATCTTATTGAAACCTTCGGAAAAACCCATTTTAAGAACAATGTCGTTGTTGATTTCGAATTTCAACCTCATCTGAAGGATTGTTTTCGATCCCTGGATCCGCTGGAAATCGTCAATAAACTCCAGTTGGTTCTCGGGGTGCGGATAGAAGAAGACAACACGTTGCTGTTTTTAGATGAGATACAAGAATGTCCGCAGGCGATCATGTCTCTGAGATATTTCAAGGAGAAGATGGGAAGGCTGTCCGTTTGCGCCGCCGGCTCGCTGCTGGAATTTGCTTTAAGGAGTTCCGATTTTAAGATGCCCGTGGGAAGGATCCAATTTCTCTATTTGGAGCCGATGTCATTTTCTGAATATCTCGATGCCGCCGGCCACGGCGAATTGAGGAAATACATTTCGGAAATCAATCTGACAGACTCCATGGATGAGGTTGTTCACAAGAAGCTTCTCGAACTGCTCCGGATATATTTGATCGTCGGGGGGATGCCGGCAGTTCTGAAAGAGTATGTGTCCACGAAGGATCTCGTGATTTGTCAAAGGATACAGACAGCGCTATTGCAAACATACAGAAGCGATTTCGGGAAGTATGCGAAATTTTCTCAACACAGTTATTTGCAGAAAGTATTTGATGCAGTGCCCCAATGGGCAGGACAGAGGATAAAATATTCCAATATTGATCCGGATGTCAGATCCAGAGATTTAAAAAACGCGGTGAATCTGCTGGTTCTGGCAGGTATCCTTAAGCCGGTTTATTTCACTAAGGCATCGGGACTGCCATTGGGATCGCAGGTGGATGAGAGCAGATATAAATTGAATTTCTTAGACGTGGGTTTAATGCAAAATTCCTGCGGATTGCAAGGCCGGTTGAGCATGGAAGAAAATTTAATGCAAATCAACGCTGGTGCCGTGGCGGAACAATTTGTGGGCCAAGAGTTGACGGCGTACGCCGACAAGCACCAGCCGGGTCTCCTTTATTTTTGGGCCAGAGAGAAGAAGGGCAGCATGGCGGAGGTTGACTATGTCATCAACAGGGGGGCAAATATTTTTCCCGTAGAAGTGAAATCGGGCAGAGAAGGCAGGCTTAAATCATTGAGAATATTTATGGAGGAGAAAGGATTGAAATTTGGGATTAGATTTTCGCAAGACAAACTATCCTATTATGACAAGATACTATCCATTCCCCTTTATATGGGTGAACAACTGCCAAGGATAGCCGAGGGGCTGTTGTGAGAGTTTTTATACGTTCTCAGGTAGTCAGGAGTCAGAATGAAGGTATCGGCGACGAGGTAAGTCGAGACGAAAAAGCCTTTTGATAATTTTTCTCATCGTGGAATAATATTATCCGGATAAAATTACCGTGTTATGCATTTTATCCGAATTGTGGTGACAGCACCTGGAGATCCCCCATTTTTTAGATACTAATTTTTCAAGTCTCTGATGGCAGGTTCCGCCCCCCCCCCCTTGACAAACCGCAATAAATCAAATATAATTTAGCCAGGAAACGGGAGTTGCGTATGGCCATGAGACGGTCTAAGGTGATTGGACTGATGTCCTGGCTTGTGTGTCTGTGTATGCTCGCGGCCACATGGCCAGCGCCCTCGCATGCACTGGCGCCGAAATCCGTGT
>CAZGMX010000281.1:0-3119 GCA_964526865.1 uncultured Actinomycetota bacterium
GATTTTTCTGAAGGTGGAGGATATGGCGGCTCACAAGGGCGTCTCCCGGGAGAAGGTCAAACAGGTCGTCGACCAGTTGTGCCGGATTCTCATCGCGCGGGATGAAAAGCTGCTGCGCCTGGCGAAGGCGCATCTGGCGCTGGAAGATTTCTTGAACATCAAGTCCAGGATGATCGGGACGGGATTCATCGGCGGCAAATCGGTCGGGATGCTGCTTTCCCGGAATATTCTGATGGAAGAAAAATCCGTGGAGGCGGAGAAAATCTTTGAGCCGCACGATTCTTTTTATATCGGGTCCGATGTCTTCTATACCTACATTGTTGAAAACGGCTGCTGGAAGCTCCACATGGAGCAGAAGACCAGGCAGGGCTACTTCAAGGCGGCGCCGCTGTTGCGGGAGAAACTGTCTGTCGGAGTATTTCCGGAGGAAATCAAGGAACAGTTTCAGCGGATGATCGAGTATTTTGGACAGTCGCCGATCATCGTCCGGTCCAGTAGTCTGCTGGAGGATGGTTACGGCAATGCGTTTGCTGGAAAATACGAAAGCATTTTCCTGGTCAACCAGGGGACGCCGGAACAGCGCTACGCAAAATTTGTGGAAGCAGTTCGCCGGATTTATGCCTCGACGATGAATGAGGATGCGCTGACATACCGGTGGCAGAGGGGCCTGGACCAGTTGGACGAACAGATGGCCCTCCTGGTCCAACGGGTTTCCGGATCGTACCGCAAGGGATATTTTTTCCCCGACGTGGCCGGGGTGGGCATGTCTCACAATGCCTTTGTCTGGAAAAAGGGGCTTGATCCCAAGGCGGGGATGTTGAGGTTGGTGTTGGGGCTTGGCACCCGGGCGGTCAACCGCGTGGAGGGGGACTATCCGCGCATCGTGTCGTTGGACGATCCCCTCCTCAAACCGCATGCCGGTACGCGGGACTTGCAGCGGTTTTCTCAGCACGACGTGGATGTGTTGAGCATAAGGGAAAATGTTTTGCAGACAGAATCGTTGAGATCCCTGCTGAAGAAAAAGGTCGAGGTCCGTTTGGATCTGTTGGCGGAAAAGAATTACGAAGCCACAGAAAAGCTTTCCGCCATGGGGATTGCCGAGGAGGTCTGGATTCTCACGTTCGACAATCTGGTCACACGGACAAAATTTCGGCAGCACATGCAGAATATTCTTCAGACGCTGGAGGCGGAATACGTGTACCCCGTGGACATTGAGTTCACCGTCAATTTCAAGAAGGGCGGCGGCTATCAGATAAATTTACTACAGTGCCGGCCGATGCAAACCAAAGGTCTGGGCCACCGGGTCCAAATTCCGAAGGCAATTCCAAAGGAAAACATTGTCTTTCAGTCTCAGGGTGATTTTTTGGGGGGCAATATCTCACAAAAGATCGATACCATCATTTACGTGGATCCCCGGGCGTATTGCGAACTGGGGGAGCAATTCGAAAAATACGACATCGCGCGGGTTGTCGGAGAGTTGAATCGAAAGCTGGGGGATAAAGAGAATCCAGCGATCATGCTTCTGGGGCCGGGGCGGTGGGGGACGACCACTCCGTCGCTGGGCGTGCCGGTGTCTTTTGCCGAGATCAACCACATCTCCGTGCTGGGAGAAATTGCCTTTGCCTGCAGCAATGCCATTCCGGAGATTTCCTTTGGGACGCACTTTTTTCAAGACCTGGTCGAAACCGGAATTTTCTACCTGGCGTTGTTTCCGGACAATGAGGACGTCTATGTCGATCAGAAGTTTTTTGATTCGATACCGCAAACGCTGGGGAACATCCTTCCTCAATACGCCCGGTACAATCATGTGATCAAGGTGTTTGACGCGAAAGGGCGCGGACTGAGGATTGTCGCGGACATTATTTCTCAAAGGGTGATCTGCTATTCGCAGTAGAGTTGAATGGGTGATGATGGCGGTGATGCAAAATAAGTCCGTGAAGAAAGATCACAGCCAGAAATAATCAAGGGAACAAGGGGGGATAGCCATGTTTGACCATCTAAAAGAATTATGGAGAGAGTCATTGGCGCTTGCAAAACTCCAGAAGGAATTGGCCGCGTTGATTCCTGAAGAAGCGGAGAGAAGAGAGTTATACACAGCGTTTGATATCATATCAAAAAATGTCAAATGTCCTCACAATCAAAGCCACATCTTGACTTTTGTTACAGCACTTCTGCGATTACCGCCCCAGGCGGGGGGGGGGATTGTAGAGGCCGGATGCTTTAAGGGCGGCAGCACTGCGAAATTTAGCCTCATAGCAAGGCGTCTTGGCCGTCCCCTTGTGGTTTTTGATTCATTCGAAGGTTTGCCGGATAATAGTGAGAAACATGACCGCACCATCTGGGGCAATTCAATTAGGGATTGGTTTAAACCGAAGGAATTTTGCGGCAGCCTGGAGGAGGTCACGGCCAACGTAAAAAAATACGGAGAGATTGACGTATGCAGGTTCGAAAAAGGCTGGTTTGAAGATACCATGCCAAGATTTACAGAGAAAGTGAGTGCTGTTTATCTTGATGTTGACTTGGCATCTTCAACAAGAACCTGCTTGAAATATCTCTATCCCAAGATAGTTCCGGGTGGCGTTTTGGTATCTCAAGACGGAGATTTTCCGCTGGTGATAGAGGTTTTTGACGACGATGATTTTTGGCGTAAAGAAATAGGTTGCGTGAAACCTAAAATTGAAGGCCTTCATGAGAGCAAGATGATTACCATAGTCAAACCCGCTGAATAATATTGGAGTCGGTATCAGCTTTATTTGACAGTCTGCTAAAAAAGTCCGCAGGCGAAATTGCGAGCCCGCCATTGTTTCAGTGGCGGGCGAAGCTGCAGGTCCGCCGACGCTTTAGTGGCGGGCAAGCTCGTTGTAACTCATTAATGCTACGAGGTCGCCACGCCGGCCGGAGCCTGCAGCGAGCAAATCCTGGCTGGCCTCCCCGCGAGGACAAATTGACTTTTTCAGCAGGCTGTTGAGTCCCGGAATCAGTTCTATCCGGAAATTTAGCCCTACCGAGAAGCCAAGCCCGTTCATTTATCTGATGACGGCGGGCGCTGCTTCTATATAATAAACGTGGGTATCGGATTGGCTCTAATGACCACAACATATCGCGCAAAGACTTCCTCC
>CAZGMX010000282.1:0-3116 GCA_964526865.1 uncultured Actinomycetota bacterium
CCATTTGGGATCTACAATAATCCCCTGATAAGCGACATTCGCGCGAAGGGTTTTCTTGAGGTCGAGCCAACCCCGGCGCGCGGTTTTTTTCCTCCTGGAGTGCAGGTCGTTCAGACGTTTGACCATTTTTTTGATCAACACATGCATTCGCCGGAAATCCCTTTCCTCCACGTTGGACAATTTTGTTTCCCTTAAAAAGCGCTCAAGCAGATCTTCAGGCATGTTTTGAGCAAAAAGGGAATACTGCCGCTCCACGAAATTTCGGACATGGTCCGCCAGAACGTCTCTTGCCAGACGCAGGTTTTCAGCCTTCTGGCGATCCGGAGGATTTCCCGAGGACGTCAGTGTCTGGATATCGCGATCCAGTCCTTCGACACCCATTCCCTGGAGAATACGGCGGGTAAACAGAGACTTCTGGGTGAAAAAGGTAATGGCCTTCACGTTGGCATTATCGGCGGCTTCCCGCAAGGCGGCCGCCAGTCCGGATGTATCGCCGGACAAAAGCATTTGGGTGAGGGATGCCTCCTGTTCCCTGATTGGGTCGGACAAAGTGTCCTGGATGGTCAAATCCGCCGGCCGGTGAAGATCATCCGCAGAAAAAAACCGGGAAAAACACGACTCGAAAATCTCGGACTCCCGTTTGGATTTTGCAACAGTTGAGGACAGGGCGTTTTTAAACACCCGCTGATCCCCATAACCCACAAGCCGTGCGGCATTCATGGCATCCATGCTTTCGGCAACGGATATCCGGACCCCGGAATGCCTCAATGTGGTGATGAAATCCAGCAGAACCTGCTCCACGGCCATCTCCTAATCCGCCCGTGCCGATTTGGCCATAAGGTCATGCATATGTTCACGCACCACATCCAGGTCTTCCTCGTACTTGATAAACACGTTGAGGGTTTCCTTCACCAGTGAAGGCTCAAGTTTGGACGCATGCAGCAACACCAGCACTTTGGCCCAGTCTATGGTTTCGCTGACGGATGGAAGTTTTTTCAAATCCAGACGCCTGACCTCCTGGATAAATCCAACGAGCTGCTTTTGAAGATCCTCCGAAATGCCGGGGACCTTGACCTTTACAATCTTCTTCTCCATCCCGGAATCGGGAAAAGGAATAAACAGGTGAAGGCATCGTCGTTTGATGGCCTCGCTCATCTCACGGGTGTTGTTGCTGGTGAGAAACACGTAAGGCTTGGATATCGCTTCGATGGTGCCGATTTCCGGTACCGATACCTGGAAGTCCGAGAGAATTTCCAGCAGAAACGCCTCGAACTCCTGGTCCGACTTGTCCACCTCGTCCACCAGCAAAACCGCGCCTTTTTCCTGTTGAAGGGCCATGCGCAGGGGCCTGGGCTCAAGGAAGTGCGGGGAATAAAAGATGTCGTCGAACTGGTGAAGCCGGGACAAGGACGCACTCAACCCCTCAGCTCCCTTCAAAATATCGTTGAGTTTGTCCTTGAGAATCTGGGTATAAAGCAACTGCTTGCCGTATTTCCATTCATACAGGGCCTTGGACTCATCGAGTCCTTCATAACACTGGAGGCGGATGAGCGGCTGTTGCAGGTAGGCGGACATGATTTTGGCCAATTCAGTCTTCCCTACGCCGGCCGGTCCTTCCACGAGTATCGGCTTTTCGAGGTGATGGGCCAGGTAAAGAGTAGTTGCGATGTGTCGGTTGCAGATGTACCCGTTTGACTCAAATCCCTTGCGGATCAAGTCAATGGATGCAAATTTATCATTGGGAGATGGCTTCAGGTTCCTTTCCGTTCAAAAATCTCTTCTCCATATTGTCTTTCAACGGGCTTTACCATATCTTTTAACAAATCTGTTTTCAAGACATTTGGCATATACAATTAAAAGGTAAAATAGACTCAAGTTCTTCTCCAGGCATTAGGTGCCTGCCGGGCAAGACGAGGCCGTTAAAGCGCCGGGGCTCATTTTCATTGACACTATCCGTTCATGTTTGTTAGAGGTTTTCGAGATCGGAAGAAATAACGATTGATAAAGGGGGGAATTCATATGAGCGATCAGGAAACCTTATTGGGCGATATTCGTGTTCTGGATCTCACGGGCGAGGAAGGAGTATACTGCACCAAACTTCTTGCCGATCTCGGCGCGGATGTTCTTCGTATTGAACCGCCGGGGGGGCATCCCATGAGACGGAAGGGGCCTTTTGTTCATGACGAACCAGATCCGGAGAAAAGCCTCTACTGGTTTCAATTCAATACCAGTAAACGCGGCATTACGCTTGACCTTGAGAATGCCGACGGCCGGGAAATTTTTAAGCGGCTGGTCAAAACCGCTGATGTGGTGGTGGAGACGTTTCCGCCCGGGTACCTGGATTCCCTGGGGATAGGATATGCCGATCTGAAGGAGCTGAATCCGAGACTGATTCAGACCTCAATCACGCCGTTTGGTCAAACAGGACCGTTCCGCGATTTCGAAGGGCCGGATATCGTCGCACAAGCGATGGGCGGCCTTATGTTTCTGGCAGGATTTCCCGAAGATCCGCCCTATAAACTGGCCTGTTCCCAGGCCTACCACAGCGCCTCGGTGCAGGCGGCGGTCGGTACGATGATTGCCCTGTACGCCCGGGATGATACGGGAATGGGGCAATTTGTGGACGTATCCCTTCAAGAGTCGGTGCTTATGAGCATGGAAACCGCCATGCAGCATTATGACATGAGAAAGGAAATACGGCAAAGAATCGGCCGCGAGGAACCGGTTGTTCCCGGAATCGGGTTGTATCCCTGCGTGGACGGTTATGTGTTTTCCTATGTCGTGGCCGGTTTCGGCGCCGGATGGGACGCCATTGTCGAATGGATGGAAAGTCAGGGGATGGCCGGTGATCTTAAGGATGAAAAATGGAACGATACCTGGGAACTGATTACCAATTTCAAAATGCTCGTGGCGCTGCTCAATGATCCGCCAAGACTCATGGCCAGCCTGGAAAAGTTTGCGCAAATCAGCGGTTTGCTGAAGGTGTTTTTATCAAAAAAGACAAAACAACAAATATTTGACGAGGCAGCGGAAAGACGGATTATGATCGCCCCGGTCCAAAATGCAAAAGATTTGATTGAAAGCCCTCAATTCCAGGCTCTGGGCTCTTTCAATGA
>CAZGMX010000283.1:0-1709 GCA_964526865.1 uncultured Actinomycetota bacterium
CTCTTTGAAGCCTACCTGTAAACAGGATGGGTCCATTTCATTGGTTTATCCAATAAAACTCGGCGAGAAGCCTTACTTCTTTCAAAAATACACCATCCATGAAGTGCAGGCGTTGATCCGGGAAGGCGCCACGGGGGTTGTTGTGGCCAATGAGCAAGGAACGGGCAAAACACTAATCGCTCTGATTCTAGTCTCCGGCCGACCCGCGACGATCATCGCGCCAAATCCTGTGGTCTCCACCTGGGCGGAACAGGAAGAGCAGTTCATGCCCTCCCCCAGCATAGAGGTTGTGGAAGGCCCTTATAGAGAGCGAGACGCTCTCTTGGCGCAAACAACACGTCCCCAGGTCCTGACCAATGTGGAGTTCACGCGCAGTATGACGGACCATCGCAAAAACCTCCTTTCCAAACCTGACGGCACATTGGTGGTAGATGAAGCGGATTATTTGGGCACAAAAAGTTCCCAGCAATCCATGGGCACGGCCCAGATAGCTGCTGGCTTCACCCTTCTTCTAACCGCCACACCCTTCAAACGGATCTCGCACATTGCCGCGCTGTTGGGGATGCTGCGGCGCAACGATCCGCGCTTTGCCTCTGCGAGGGCCTTTGTCCACGCATTCCCCGCAGGGAACACAGAAGCGCTCACCGCACTCTTTTTGCTCTTTCAGGAGCACACGATACGCATCCGCAAACAGGATGTATTTGACACCTATGATCCGCAGGTGCCGCTGGCTGAACAATCGGACCGCCTGCCTGCAAAGAGGGAGATAGAGCCGCAGAGTGAAGAGACGGGCCAATTCCGTCTCTTGCCGGAGCAGATGGAATCCATCCGCCTGCTATTTACGGACTACAACGCCTGGTGCGCCCGGCACCGCGGAATGGACTCTTATGAAGACAGGCAATATTACCGTTTCCGGGAAGGGTTCTTTCCAAAATTGCACGCCCTGCGGCAGATCATGAACGATCCCGCGTATATCGGTTTGCCCCATCTGGAATCGCCTAAACATCTGGCCATGGACCGCATTGTCCGGCAGGAATTGGACAGGGACCCGCGCCGTAAAGTGGTGATCTTCACACAGTACGTGGCTCAAGTAGAAAATTATCTTAGGAGATATGCCCAATACGGCGCCGTGGTCTGTCACGGGCAGTTGCCACAATACTCGCAGGGATAGCTTACGGATTGACACGGGGACATACGCTATTTTCAGGTGGATGAATACGAGAATCCTGTCTTAAATGCCTCCGGCGATCCGATCCCCTCAGACAGGGAACACGGCCGCCCCATGCGGGCGCTGGATTACTCCCGCATCCGTTTTCAGAACAATCCCAACGTCCGCCTTTTGGTGGCCAATTATCAGACCGGTTCCCGGGGCGTCACTTTCACCGCCGCGGACGCAGATATTTTTGACGACATGGCTTCCACATTTGCGGACCAAGACCAGGCGGCCGAACGGATACACCGCATTGACAACAAGCGCAAGAAGTATGACGTGACGTACCACTGGCTGCAGGCGCGCTATCCGGAAGAATTCTTGAGGCAATTGCCCGAGGAAGTGCGCCAGCTTTATTTCTCTATGGGGACCTACGATCAAGTTCAATTGGAGAATTTGAAGCAGCAGGGCAGGATATTTCACCGCATTATGGATGGCGTGGGCGACATGAGCGAACTGCAGGATATCCATCAGCGGTTCTTCAGAGACCGGATGGCGT
>CAZGMX010000283.1:1719-3107 GCA_964526865.1 uncultured Actinomycetota bacterium
CGAGGCCAGGCAGGAGATGGAGGCAGAAGAGGCGGACGAAGAGGAGTTAAGCATCCTCTTTACCGGACAAGAGACCGTGGAAGAACTGCGCCGTATGGTTCTGGAGGAACCGGATTCGGAAATTCAAGATATGACCGGCGGCCATCGCTATACGCCTCAAGAGGCGCTCGAAATTGTGACGAATCCACCACGGAACGCGGCGAGCAAATTAGAAACCCACGTCATTTTGCGGCAGGGCACCCGATGGATTCTTGTGCCCGAAAACACATTTGACCCGACAAACCCCACGCCGGATTGGTTCCAGCGAATGAGGGAGGAGCCAGGAAGACCTAACGACGAAAAAGATTTGGATGAAGATATAGATAAAATTTTCGCCGGGGAATTTAGCTTGTAGCAGGGACGCACGCTTTATGAGGAAGTAATGCTATGAATAGAGACAGGTTCTTATGCGCCATACGATAACGACAAAACAAACCCGCAGCAAGTACGCCATCCGGCTGATCGCGCTTGCCGCGGCGGTGTCGCTGGTCTGTCCGTCGTTATTGCCGGCCAGTCCTGCCGCCCAGGCCCTGGCCCCCAAGAGCATTTTCGAACATGGCGCAGATGCTGAGACAAGCCTCATCGATTCTGATGACATCGACAGCGGCAGACAGCTGGTGGAAACAGTGGCCAGAACCAGGGCCGCCGGCGCGCCGCAACAAGAAAACCACACCGAGTACACGCGCCTGCTGGTCTCGGGAGAGGAAATCCTCACAGCATATCAGCCATACTTAAACACAGGCGGACTAAACACGCTGGAACAATTCAGGGCATTACATAAAAAAGCGCGCGCACCCGGTTTTGCCTGGAATCAGGATGACTTCCATACCCTACAAACCCTCATCGGCCTGATGCCCACGGTCGAAAATCCCAACGAGGACCTGTTTATAGATCTCTTCCCTGATTTGTCTCCCCGGCAGATCGAACTCTTGTTTAAGGGGCCAACGAAAAGCCGGTTCACTCTTCTGCTTACACAAGGGTGCAAGAACTTCTGTGCCGGCTGTGCCTTTGGAGGCCCGCGGGGCCCGCTCAAGCACATGCCGTTTCCACTGGCCATAAAATTCCTGAAATATGTCGCAAAACACAAGGCGACCCTCTGCCCTTATCACAACAGCGATCCACTGCATTATCATGACCGCACCATCCACGCCACGATCGCGCACTTCACGGCGCACGCAAAAAAGCTGGGGCTTGACACGACCCGATGGAATACGCAGGGCATGGAAAATGACAAGGCGGGGCTTGGCCCGCAGTTGATCCGGCAGATGGACACACGCGTATCTGTCAGCGTTCAAATGTTCAGCGAGGAGACCTGCCGTTATCTCCTAAAAAAAAAAAAAAAAACCAAA
>CAZGMX010000284.1:0-3071 GCA_964526865.1 uncultured Actinomycetota bacterium
GTCGCAACCATAACCGCACTGGATGATTCCACTCTGCGGGCCAGTATCCGCGCTGAAAGCCCCGCCCTGGCTGAGGTCAGGGCCAAGGTCGAGCAGGCCGGACGGGCGGCGCACAGCGCCGCGATCATGGACCGGCCCGACATCATGGTCGGCGCCGAATGGACGATTGTCGGCAGGTCGGACATGCCCGTGGATGACAACGGCCGCGACATGATCATGGTGATGCTTGGTCTCAACATTCCACTTTTCCGAGGCAAGTACCGGGCGGAGGAGGAGTCCGCCCGGGCCATGGAGCGGGCCGCGCGGGCCGAAGCGCATGATATTGAGAATATGTTGCTGGCCGAGGCGCGCAACCATCTGCGCGACATCCAATCCGCCGGCCGGCGGATCGTCCTCGTCCGCGACGACCTTCTGCCCAAGGCGCGGCAAGCATTCGAAGTGGGCCGGACTGCATTTGCCGCGGGCAAGACAGGGTTTGCCGAGATCATCGAGGCCCAAGGCGTGATCAGCGAGCTCGCCCTCATGCTCGAACAGGAACGGGCCATGCAGGTCAATGCCATCTCCGCCTTAAGCGTAATTGTCAATGTTGTCGAGCGCAATACAACTCGCAAAGAATAGGATGCGATTGAAATGGAATCAAAGAAAATTTGAAAAACCGAGTGTGAGTTCTCAAGAGAAGACTAAAAATGTTTTAAATAAAATTGAGGCAACTATGAATCTGGAGCGTAAAAGAAACGCTTTGACTCCTAAAGAGGAAGATATGCGGAAATACATTTACAATTCCCTAAGTTGGGAAGGGCTCCGAAGATCGAGGAAATAAAAGATGCCCTTGGTATTTCTTCTTTACAAGATATTATTTCAGTGTTTGATAGGTTGGAAGAACTGGATATAATTTATCGGCAAGAAGGTACTCAAAAGATCATTTCAGCTTATCCTTTTTCAGGAGTTCCTACCTCCCATGAGGTAATTTTGAAAGGAGAGGAAAAGGTATTTGCTATGTGCGCTATAGATGCATTGGGAATACCTTTTATGTTTGAGCAAGATGTAATTATCAACTCTTCTTGTCCGCACTGTGAAGGAAAGATAACAATAATAATTGAGGGAAAGAATATTGTAGGGCAAAATCCCCAAGGAATAGCAGTATGGGTGGGTCTGAAATATTCTGTTCGGATGTGTACTTCTATTTGTAAGACTTTACTTTTCTTCTGTTCTGAAAAGCACCTTGAAGAATGGAGAGAGAAAAATCTAGAGGAAGAGGGAGAAATTCTTGCCTTAAATGAGGCACTTTGGGTTGGCAAATGTGTCTTCGAAAGTTTTCTAAAATAGAAAGTGATGATAAAATGATTTTGAAATTTACAATCAAATGTCTTGAATGTGGCTTTGAGAAGGAAGAAAAGATGCCGTTGGATTCTTGCCAAATTTTCTATGAATGCTCCGACTGCAAAGCGGCAGTGAAACCAAAACAAGGTGATTGGGCGGCGTTTTGTTCTTATCGCGGCCTGCGGCCGCAACCAAACGGCCAATGGATTCCGGCAGCCTTCTTTGGTGGCCGCGGGCTTTAGCCTGCGTGCCTTTGCTCTTCAGACCCAAGACGCAAGCTGAAGCTTGCGCCTACCGTAAGACAATTTATCTGCAAAAAGATCGTCGAAGTTTCAGGAGAAATACTTATGGTGGTATAAAGTGTCCACCAAAACAAAAGGAGTGTTGTAAATATTGCGGGTTGCATAGCGTATAACAAATGCAGATAAACCTTCACACAAGGAGACCAAACAATGAAATGAAAGACACCCCTCTACGCCGCCATCCCGGCAGGTTTCCTGTCGGTATTTGCCGGTCGCGGCGTCAATTCGGGCCCAACTCCCTCCGTCGCCCAATCCCCTTGTCATTAACCCTTGTCCAAGGAGGACAGACCATGAAGCACGCCACACGGCTTTCCATCGCCATCCTTGCGGGTTGCCTGCTGATTGTCGCAGGTTGCGGCCATAAGACCGCGGCCCCGGTACAGCCGCCCACTGAGCCGGCGCCCGCAGTCCAGCCACCGGCCCCCGCCGCCCAGGAATACACCTGCCCCATGCACCCCGAAGTGCGCGCGGCCCAACCGGGCAAGTGCCCCACATGCGGCATGGACCTGGTGCCGGTGATCAAGCCGTCCGCTGCGAGCCAAGCCGGACCGACCACTGCGGCGGCTTCGGGCGTCACTTGTCCCGGCGCGCCAAAGGCCGCTTGTACGCCCGGTGCCGCCTGCACGATGACATCCGACACCCCGGCCGTTGCAGCGGTTGAACCGCCTGCCGCCAACACGGTCTGCCCGGTCATGGAAGGCAACCCCATCCGCAAGGACCTGTTCGTCGATTATAACGGCAAGCGGGTCTACTTCTGCTGCCCGGGTTGCATACCGGCGTTCAAGGCCGATCCCGGAAAGTACATGGAGGGTAATCTGCGGTGAACCACAGTTCAATACTTTTATGAACCCACAAAAAGTTGGATCCCCATCTTCTGGAGAGACGCGTTTTGCCTGCCTGTGCGTGCCCGCACGCAGACAGGTCGCGTCCGTTCCAATTTCCAATATGGCCGGCAACCCCGGCCACGACAGCGCATGGTCCAACGTGGAAGCGGACCAATACATGCGACTTTTTGCGATGGTGTCATACTTTCTGATCATGTTCCTGCTGGCCGCGGGTGCCATTGTCGGCCAGGATTTGCCATTCGCTTCGCCGGTCACGGTGGATGTGGTCGTTCCGCCGCCTGGTCCGGCGGGTGTGGCGGTTGAATTCCATTTCACCATCAAGCCGGGTGTGCATGTCTATACCGCCGCCCGCCAGTTTTATGAAATCCGCGCCGATGAAAGCGCGGGCCTCGGCGCACCGGACATCCGGTTGCCCGCTGAAACGACCCTGGTCAATTTCGACGGCACCACATCCACGGTGATGGAAGGGGATTCTCCAGTGGTCACGGCCGTGTGGCCGTACGCGGCTGCCGCCGGCGCCGCCTGGCGGCTCAAAGGCCATCTCCAATATCAGTCCTGTTCCGGGACCACCTGTTTCCCGCTTGCGACCGTGCCGTTCGAATGT
>CAZGMX010000285.1:0-3047 GCA_964526865.1 uncultured Actinomycetota bacterium
GCTGGCCTTCGCGGAGATGGTCGGGATCGCGAAGGCGGGCGGCGGGGGAGCGGAGGCGTTCCCTCAAAAAGGGCCTGATTCGAAAACTGACCCTCTCGGAACGGCGGGAGGGATTGGACCGCCGTGGCGGTTTGGACCGGCGTGAGAGTCTCAGCGTGGATTACCGGCGGGAGGCGATCGTCCAGATCGTCAAGAAGGGGATGATCAAGAAATGGGACCCCGTGAAGGCAAAGATGACCTACCTGTGGGACAAGGGGGTCAAGGCCATCGCGTTTGAAAAGTTTGAAAGAGGCGCGTGTGTGGAGATTGTTTTGAATGCGCCCCAGGGGCGCCTGCAGCTGCCGGGGCGTGTTTTGCGCGTAAAAAAAATATTCACCGAACGCGGTTTTGCAACCGAGATCGATGTGCAATTTGATACGATGGAAGAACACAAAAAAGTGCTGGTGAACCAGATGATTTGGGGGGAGTGATCGCCATGGACATGAAGAAACTGGAGCGGGAATTTTCACGCATCCAAACGCCGCGGCCTCCGGAAAAGATTTTGATCGTCGAAGACAATCCCCTGTCTGCGGATCTCCTGGCGCAGACCATCAACGCCATGGGCTACGATGCCGTGGTTGCCCGGGACGGCATTGCGGCCATCGAAATGGTTCTGACCGAGAAGCCGGATCTCATTTTGCTGGACATCATGGTCCCAGGGATGGACGGATATGGCGTCTGTAGAAAATTGAGAGAGGAAGAGTCCACCCGGCGCATTCCCATCGTGATGATCACCGCGCTTTCCGAATTGGGGGAAAAGATCAAAGGGATCGAAGTCGGGGCCGACGATTTTCTGACCAAGCCCTTCAACGACACCATGCTGAATGCGCGTATCCGGGCGCTGTTGAAAACGAAATTTCTCAACGACCAGCTCGAAACCGCGGAAGTAGTGATCCAGAGCCTTGCCCTGAGCATCGAAGCCAAGGATCCGCTGACCGAAGGTCATTGCGAGAGATTGGCGCGGTACACGGCGCTATTGGCGGGGCATATGGGCATACCCTCGGAACACGTCCGGGCCTTGTACCGGGGGAGTTTCCTGCACGACATCGGAAAGATCGGCATTCCGGATGTGATTTTATTGAAGAAGGGACCTCTGTCGGAGGAAGAATGGGAGATCATGCGCCAGCACCCTGTGATTGGCGAAAAAATCTGCAGTCCTCTTCCGTCGCTGAAGCTGGCACTCCCTATCATCCGTTATCACCATGAAAAATGGAATGGGAGCGGCTATCCGGATCACCTCAAGGGTCCTCAAATTCCCATTACGGCCCGTATCCTTCAGGTCGTGGATATCTACGACGCCATGACGACCGACCGGCCCTACCGCCCGGCCATGTCCATGCGCGAGGCCTGCGACACCATGCTGGAGGAATGCGCCAAAGACTGGTGGGACAAGGACATCGTGCATGAATTCCTGGGGCTGGTGAAGGCAGGAAAGGTTGTGTGAGGCCTGTTTGTTCTGGCCCCGCAATAGTCGATTGTCATTAGGAGGAGGCTCGTATGACAAGGAAAATGATGGCTCCGATACATCCTGGGGAGGTACTGCTGGAGGAATTCCTGAAGCCTATGGGGATTACACAGTATCGGTTGGCTAAAGACATCGGTGTTTCGGCACGGCGGATCAATGAGATCGTTCATGAGAAACGGGCTATCTCCGCGGATACCGCGTTGCGGCTGGGGCGTTACTTTGGCACGTCTGCCGAATTCTGGATCAATCTTCAGACCCACTATGATCTTGAAATAGAAACAAAAAAACTAGCCTCGAAACTTATCCGTATCGTGCAAGTTTATTCGGTCCCAACTGCCAGGGCGAATTACTCAACCACGTAGTCTGGCAGTGAAGGGGTGCGGGCATAAAGCCGCTCGGGTTATTTCAAATTTGCGAACTGAAGGGGCACGTCCCACTCGGTGGCGCGCACCTTGTTCATGACCGTCTGAAGGTCGTCTTTGCTTCGGGATGTAACGCGGATCTGATCGTTCATGATTTGGGCCTGGACTTTCAGACCCAGCCCTCGGATCACTTTTGCGATTTCCTTGGCTGTCTCTGAGGGAATTCCCATCTGGAGCTTGCCGCTCTGTTTGATTCCCGCCCCCAGCGTTTCTTCTGCCGCATCAAACTTGACGGCCTTGAGCGAAATGCCGCGCTTGGCCAGGCGCTGTTTGAGGATGGAGGTCAAGGTTTCCATCTGAAGACTGTTGTCTGCGATGAGTTTGAGCGTGAGTTCTTTGCGGTCAAACAGGATGTCGCTCTTGCTGTCTTTAAAGTCGTAGCGCGTGAGGATCTCCTTTTTGGCCTGATTGACGGCGTTGTCAGCCTCCTGCAGGTCTGCTTTTGAAACGATATCGAATGAAAAGTCCTGAGGCATACAATCATTCTAGAAAATCCTGTAAGTTGGGTCAAGCGAAAGCGGACCCAACCAAACCTGTGCCTGTCCCAGGATGGGGCACCCCTTTTTTGCCAGCCCCCTTGACAAACGCGTAAAAATTCCATATAATTAAGCCGGAGAACGGGTGTTGTATATGAAAAGGAAGCCGTCAATCCTTCGACGATTGTTTTGTGTCGTCTTGGTGTGGGGTATGATCCTATCTACACCCGTGCCCTATCTATATGCCTTGGCGCCGCACTCACAAGTATCTGCTCTGTCAGGCAATCTCCTTCAATCGGCTGTTTGGCAGGCCTTGAAAGCATATCTCTCGCACGTGCCCGGGCAGAAACAAAATTTGGCGGGGGCCTTTGCGTTTATTCAGGAAGAACTGAAACGCAGAGACGGCGCTGCGGCCATTTTCTGTTTTCTGCTTGAACCCAGGGGCGTTTGTTGGTTTCGATTGGGAGAGGACTATGCGGTGGTTTATCCGCCTGACAAGATTAAGGAGGGGTGGGAAGTTCGATCCACACGGAAATCTCCCATTGTCTTGGGCGATGTCTTCAACCGGTCCCAGCGGGAGGCCCTGGCACAATGGATTCCGCTATCCCTGCGCCTGCAATATCCGTCGGAGTTGATTCCCCTGGA
>CAZGMX010000286.1:0-3003 GCA_964526865.1 uncultured Actinomycetota bacterium
GCTTCGGCTTCTGCCGCAAATTGGACCGCACCCGCCGATTCGCGGACGGCATTGAAAATCACCGCCGTTCTGGCTGCCACGGCATTTGTGATCTCCCGCTGACTCGCACGGAGATATGCGATTTCATCTTCCATGGAGTGTTTCTGTTTTTCCAGCGCGGCGAGACGCACTTCCAAATCAAGCCGTTGGGCATGGATTCCCTCTTTGTCCGTCACTTGATTCTCAACATCTCTCAATTTTTCGATCATCGCTCTTGCCGCATCGATCTGTTGATCGATCGCAAGCTCCTGAAGTTGGTCGTGGGCGGCATCTGCCTTGCTTCCCAATTGAACAGCCCTTTCATTCAATCCGACCAAGTCAGCGGCGGTTACCGCAGCGGCCGCCTGTTGTTTGAACTGTTCCAATTGGGCGAGAGACACGGAAGACTGCCGGATCTCTTCATCCAGATCCGTCATGGAATTCGTGACCACGGCCATATGATCATCCACCTGCCGGATTTCTGCCGCCAGTTCTTCTGTGAGAGCAGGTTCAGCAACCTTTGCCTCCAAAGGCATCAATGTCCCATCCGCGCGATACAGGAATGTTTCCGCGCCTTTTGCGAAGTCTTCCAGGACCTCTACTTTATACCCTTGGCGGGTTACCAGCGGTGCTCCTTCTTTGTACTCATAGGGGCTGATAGTTCGCACGGCATCAATTTCATGCGGTAAAACATGGGTCTGCTGCGTCTGTGTATCGACAAGGATCGTCTCAGTAACATCCTGCCCCCAAACGCGTTTGACGACCACATAGCGGTCCATCATGCGAACATCCCTGATCTCTTCAAACAGCATGTCCAGCGTGGCGGCCACGGTGCCATCTTGGCGAATAACAAGAGCCTGCCGCACGCCCTTTTCATTCTTTGTCGAGATCACTGTGGTCTCCCCCACTACGGCAAAGGTCACAATATCGACGCCATCCTGTGTCACAACACCCGCGATCTTTCCGGCATGATCCACCATGGACTGCGTCACTTTGCCGTCGCGTGTAGCCGTCAGCACGAAGCCCGCCGGCACTTCTCGAATCTGTACGTCCTGGCCAATGTCTATCAGTGTCTGCCCTTGAACATATCCCGCGATGTGCCCGTCTTTCCATATACCAACCGCGGCGGGCGCTCCTGTGACAGCATCCGCGGCTTGTTGTATCAACAGATGCTGTCCGTCACCTGAAAGACGCACGGCAGATATCGCGTCAAATGGCATCTGTGTAACCGGCCCAAGCCAGCGATTGGCGCTGGTATCCCCAATCCAAATCTGCCTACTGTTGTCGCTCGCCACTATTTCCATCGCACTCTGCCCTGTCCCAAGCATGGTGCCGCGAGAGACATTCGTCAGTTCTAACCCGGGGGGTAAGGTCGTTTCCATTGCCTCCGTCACAACAAACATCTCCCTAGTTTGTCTGTTGACCACTGTTTTTTGGCCCGAACCCGGGATGATCTCGATGTTATTATTCGCTCTGGAGACAATTGTCCCGGCCTGCGGAAGAACTTCTTCCGGCGCGATGCTCAAATCAAACCCAACCCGATAGAGTTTGTTTGCCGTTGATCCATCGCCGTTGAACACATTGGTCAGCATCAGAACACCCTGCGCATCCATTTGAACATCCTCAATGCGGACACCTGCCAGGTTCATCGTCCTGCCGGCATCGTTGATCAATCGCACGGTCATCCCGGTACGACCCGCTATTTCAACGGCCTTCATGCCATTTCCAAAATCCCTCACTGCTGAGATCTTATCGAGGTCCTGCGGCAGTACCGCGCGCGGCATCCCGTCTATCCGCGCACCATTCACCAGCGATTCATAACTTATCAATTCCTGTCCCTGGTCATTCCAGTTTGTTGTCCAGCGCATACCATTATTGGTATTCGTATAAATACGTTCCGGCAAACCGCTGACGGGGGTTATTCGTTCCTCCGTTACGCCTTTTCTGACAAATATTGTCAGGCGCACATTGCCTTGGGAATCAACAATCTCACGCCGCTCAAGCGTATTGTCCGCCCTGAAAGTCTCCGTGACCGTCGCATCTGCCGTTTTCGTCACCGTCACCTTTGTCCCATCGTCTGCTATCGTTGTGGTGATCAATGTGTGTGTGGTTTTGTCTTCGCTTACCGTGTTTTTACCGTCCAGGGTTCTTGTCGTCACCGCGATGATATTCCCAACCGAATCTTTCCGGGTCACTGTTTCTTCTTTCCTCCCCTGATCGGTGAGTGTTTCCGTCAATCCATCCGCGGAAACAACAGTGGTTCGCGCCACTTGTCCGTCCGCGTCATATTCCGTGCGCGTTGTCCCTTCCGCCGTCCGATTGGTTTCAGAAAGGATTTGGCCGGTCACCTTGTCCTGCGTCACTTCGATACTGCCGCCGGGCTGAGGTACCGCAACCACAATGGTGCGCGCTGTTTCCGTCATCGTAACATCTGCCACCGCCCCCGTCACATCCGCCACCAGGGATTTCCCGCCCAGCCCGTTGACATTTAAATCGTTACCCGTTTGAACAGCCACAACGCCATTGGAATATGTTCTGGTTGTCGTTCTACCCGCAATCCGGTCTGTATAAACCAGTCTGCCTTCGGCGGACACCTGGACTACGGTTCCCTGCACGTCACTGGTTGTCAATATCTGGAGAAGACGTCCCGACGCATCGAGAGTTTCTTCATACCCCTTCATTGAATCCAGCGTCATATTTTGCACACACAGCCTTGTCTGGCCGGTCGCCGCATCCAACACGCGTACCGACGTCATACCCATCGGATCTTTAATCTGCATCAGGAGGTATCCCCCTTCAGCCCGCATGGCCTCGATACCCCGCAACAGCTCAGCGGTCCCGCCTGGGATAAATACTTTTTCTTTCTTTGTCCTTTCATCCACAACATAGATTCCGCTGCCCCGCGCCGGATCAACCGCCGGATAGCCGACAATCATTCTCTGGGGATTTAACAACTCCACCGACTGTGGATTGATACCCTCCAAA
>CAZGMX010000287.1:0-2970 GCA_964526865.1 uncultured Actinomycetota bacterium
AATAAATCTGCGTCAATCCCATGCCGTGGATGGCGACACAGGCGCCGACGATGTCCACGATGGAATCCACCGCCCCGATTTCATGAAAATGGACTTCGCGCAGGGGCACGCCATGGATTTTTGCCTCTTCGCGGGCGGTTTTTTCAAAAATCTCGCAGGCGTCTTTTTTTACGGCAGCCGTCAGAGAGCTGGACCGGATCATCGTGATGATCCGCGAATAATTTCTACCGTGGCTCGCGGGGGCAATGTCCACATCGAATTTGGTGCCGCAGATCGCCCCGCGATGGGCCGTGCGCGCGCGCAGGGAGTATCCCCGTAATTTCAGTGACGCCAATTCCCGTTTCAAACGGGCCAGGGGAAACCCGGCGTCGATCAGGGCCCCCAAAATCATATCTCCCGACGCGCCGCTGAAACAGTCAAACAGGGCGATGGTCATAACGAACCCTTTTTCTCCTCGTGCAGAAGTTTGCAGATCAGCGCCGCGCTGTATCCCGCGCCAAATCCATTGTCGATGTTGACCACCGTCATGCCGGAGGCGCAGCTGTTGAGCATTCCCAACAGCGCGGACAATCCGTGCAGATTGGCGCCGTAGCCGATGCTGGTGGGAACGGCGATCACCGGCCGGTCCACCAATCCCGCAACCACGCTGGGAAGCGCCCCCTCCATCCCCGCGACGACCACCAGCACATGGGCATCCCACAGATCCTTCACGTTGCCCAACAGGCGGTGGATGCCAGCCACGCCCACATCGTAGAGCCGCCGCACGTCACACCCCATGGCTGCAGCTGTCAGCGCCGCCTCCTCTCCCACTGGAATGTCCGCCGAGCCCGCCGTCACGACGCAGACCTTGCCCCAGATTTCCTGGGGATGCCCTTTGGTCCAGGGCCTTTCCACCGTGATCATCCGCGCCGTTTCGCTGTAGAGAGCCCGGGGGAAATGCTTCTTAAATACCGTATAGACCCCTGCGTCCGCGCGGGTCGCCAGAACATTGTTACCCGCCTTCACCAGCCGCTTGGCAATGTCCACGATGTGGGAGGAGGCCTTGCCCTGACAGAAGATCACCTCAGGAAAACCCTTGCGCAGGCCGCGGTGGTGATCCACCTTGGCAAAACCCAGATCCTCAAAGGGCAGGGATTTCAGGCACTCCAGGGCTTGTGCCACTGACACCTTGCGATCCTGCACCTTCTGGAGGAGCTCTTTGATTTTATGAGGATGCACGGTTCCGCGTCCGTCCTTTCCCACCGGTCAAGACAACGCCAGCGCCAAATTAGGCTGGGCATCGAATATGAAATTCTGTTTCCGCACGATTGTATGATACCCCAATGCCGCGACCATGGCTGCATTATCCGTACACAACTGGAGCGACGGAAAAAACACCTCGATCCCCTGCCGGCCGCCCTCGCGCTGAAATTGTTCGCGCAAACGCCGGTTCGCACTGACTCCACCACCGACAGCCACTTGGAGATATCCTTTGACCCGTGCGGCCGCCAGCGTCTTTTGCACCAGGACATCCACCACCGCCTCCTGAAAACTGGCGGCCACATCCGCCTTGAATCCTGCCGGGAACCGCCGTGCGCCCATCGAGCATCCGGCCGAGACCCTCAAATTTCTGCACACGAACCTGGCCACCGCAGTCTTCAACCCGCTGAAACTAAACTGAAAATCTCCGGACTGGATCATGCCGCGCGGAAACCGAACCGCATGCGGATCGCCCTTTTGGGCCCATTTCTGGATCTGCGGGCCGCCCGGGAAACCCAGTCCCAGCAGATGCGCCACCTTATCGAAGGCCTCGCCGGCGGCATCGTCGATGGTCCGGCCGATCAACCGATAATTCCCCAGCCCCGCCACATCAAACAGGTGCGTGTGCCCGCCCGAGACGACCAGCCCCACATAGGGATATTTCAACCGGCCGTGAAAATCCAAAAAGTTCGCGTACAAATGGGCTTCGATGTGGTTGACGCCGCAGACGGGCACCTCCAGGGCCTGGGCCAATCCCTTGGCAAACATCACTCCCACCAGCAGGGCCCCCACCAGGCCGGGACCGTGGGTCACGGCGATCCCTTCCACACCGGCAAGCGCAAGTTTTGCCTCGTCCAGCGCCCCGCGCGTCACCTGCTCGATACGGGCAATGTGACTGCGGCTGGCCAATTCCGGCACCACCCCGCCGTATTTCTTGTGTACCAAAATCTGCGTGGCCGTAACATTGCTCAAAATCCGCACACCGTCTTGCGCAACGGCCGCGGAGGTTTCATCACAGGATGTCTCAATGCCGAGAATGTTCATATGTATGATACCCCGGATTTTGTCGACGGTGCGGAGTTGTTTATCCCCCACGGGGACAGAATTTTATCAACGTCATTGCGAGGAGTCCGCCGACGTTTCAGTGGCGGGCAATCTCGCAGTGACTATCGAGACTGCCTCTCTTCGCTTCGCAATGACTTTGATGTCGCCGCGTGCGGGGTAACACCATATTCAACCGGAAATTACTTATTCGTATCGGGAGGGACGGGATTGGATTTGTCTTCCGGCTTTTGACTGACGGGAGCCGGTGCCGCTGCAGCCGGCTTTTGGGGAATCGAGGCTCCCTCCCCCATCCAGACCTTCATGCTCTTCAACAGATCCACCGCCCTGTCCAGCTGAATATCCAAAATGGCCTCCGGTTTGACCAGTTTGGTGCCGGATTCATCCAGTTTGTTCACCTGTGAGAGCATGAGTTTCACCTCGTCCTGCTCAGGGATGGGCACCACCACATCGGGTTCAATCCCCTTGTCATGAATGGTCCTTCCATTGGGGGTATAATATTGAGCCGTCGTCAATTTTAAGGCGGATCCGTCTCTTAAGGGGAGTACACTCTGAACCGACCCCTTGCCAAAGGACGTCGTCCCCAGCAGCACCGCCCGTTTCCAGTCCTGCAGGGCCCCCGCCACAATCTCCGCGCCGCTGGCACTGCCGCCGTTGATCAACACAATC
>CAZGMX010000288.1:0-2961 GCA_964526865.1 uncultured Actinomycetota bacterium
ATTTATCGCGGTCAACAAACGCCAATAAATTTGCGGCAAGTTTGGAAAGGTCCTTCGTCTTACATTCCCAGACGACAATCACATTCCACCCTTGTTGACGAAGTTCTTTTTGATTTTTCCTGTCCCGTTCAACAGTGCGTTTGAATTTTGGCAGCCAGTATTCCTGACGGCTGGCGGGCCTTGTCGCATGGGGGCAGTTCTGATGTCGGTGCCAAAAACACCCATGCACAAAAACCACGGTGCGGTGTTTCGGAAGGACGATGTCCGGTTTTCCCGGCAGATCACTTCTATGCAGGCGAAACCGAAAGCCAAGCTTATGGAGGAGGGAACGGACCTTCTTTTCCGGGATTGTATCTGCGGAGCGCACGCGACGCATAATGTCGCTTCGTTTTTCAGGGGAAAACATATCCACTGTGCTAAACCATCGCAATCTTCAAGCTGGGATCGGTTTCGCACTGGTCAATAACGCGATTGTAGGCATCCACTAACTGGCGGACAGTAAGCGACCGTTTTGCTTGCTGAAATGCGCTCCATTCGTATACGTTGGTGGCGACAAACTGCTCGATTTCCAGGATGTCGATTCGTTCGGCAACGTCGGCGTTCTTTGCCAGCGCAACAGCGCCTCCGACGCCACTCTGGGTGGTAATAATCAATGGCCTGAGGTTTTGCGACAGGTTGTCGCAGCATTTTCTGATCAGCGCTTCTGTGGGTGCCGTCGTAACATGGATGGCCGTATCGCCAATGAGGAAATCCCCTTTTCTTCCCGCTGGCGCATCGGCAACGGCGAATCCTTCATGTTTGATTTTTGCCTCCGGTAGGGCCGTCTCTATTTTCGCGCCCACCAGGTGTTGCATAACGGCACCGGCAACCATAGTGCCCGGACATTCTCGCTGTCGGGCGAAAGCGGCATCAATCAAGCCCGACACGATGCTTCTGATGGATTTGGAAGAATCTGCTTTGAGGCTGAAGGGCTTCGATCTGAAAAACTCCCTGACGCGGCCGATCCACCATTTTTCAATAGCTGGAAAATCGAGGAGTTTTTCTCTGGCAAGTTCATTCAGGAAATCCACGTATGCACGCATTTTTTGAATGCTTCCGCGGCTCGTCCTGCCGCCTTCCTCGGCAAGGACCCGGTCAATGCCGTGTTCGGCAAGAATGCTTTGCACTGCGCCTCTCCCAAGTCCTGCAACCTGGCCGCCCTGCGGAGTGAGGAATTCATCCGCAGAAAAAGGAGGTTTTTGCTCGCGTGCCTTGCGGGACAAGACGAGAACGAGAGAAAGCGGACCTTTGCCGCGGATCCTGTGCTGGAATGCAAACGCCTCAAGTCGCGATTCCAATTTGTTCATGCTCAACCTCCACATTCAGGCATCTCTACCGATCACAGAAGCACAAGGGACACAACGAGAAAAAAGCTAAGTGCCAAACGCGACCTGCTTTGGCGCACCCTCGGCATGCCGAATCATTTCTTCCGCCAACGGATTTAAATAGTTCCTGGCGATCCAGGCAACTACGGGAACGCACACTGCATCGCCAAACCCGAATAGCGCCTTGTTAAAATCCGCCCGGATGACAAAATCGTCAGCGCCCATCAGTCTGGCGCACTCGCGCGGCGTCAGGAAGCGGACCTTAACCCGGCCCCGACCGGCCTGGATCAATATTTGGCGGGCGCTGCCACCACGGGGGGTGCGCAGGCATCCCGCCACCGAGTCCGTGCGCAACTCCGCCATGGAACGGCCTTTTCTGATACGACGAAATACCGTGCCAAACGATTGCTGAGCGCCAGCTATCATTTTTTTGAGCTGCGCCGAGTGTCTTTCACTCATCTGGCTGATAAGATAATCCCGCCGCGCGTCATTCCACCAAAACGGCGAATTGACAGGCAGATCTTCCAAAATGTCCGGGAGCGCCGGCGCATTGGCGGGTAAAGACGGCACGTCTCTAATGTTCCACACTATTTCCGGATGGCATAAAATGAATTCCGCAAGCGGTCTCGGACGGACATCACTTTCGAAGAAACTGGGCGTCTCTTTGACTTTCCACATTCCCTGTCCGTTCTGCCTGCAGCCGATCACGAAAAGCCGAACCCGGCTCTGCGGAACAAATCGGGCGGCATCAATGATCATAGGATCAACGGCATAGCCTAAGCGATTGAGTGCCAGTAAGGCCGACTGAAAATCGCGGCCGTCGTGGGACGTCAGGAATCCAGCCACATTTTCCAGGAGCACGAGCGGGGGGCGTCGGTCTCCCATTTCGTCAAGGATGCGCACGAACCCCCAATAGGCGGAAGATTCTTTGCCAGCTAGGCCCTTGCGCATGCCGGCCAGGGAGAGATCGTTGCAAGGAAAAGATGCCGTGGCCAAGGCAACTGTTGGAACGCTGTCGGCGCTCAATTTGTGTATGTCGTCGAGAACAAAATGAGACTTCGCGTCCGGGAAATGCTCTGAATACATCTCATATTTGTCGGCGGCGATGTCGTTGGCGAAGGCAATCGCCCATCCTTCCTTCTCAAGACTTATCCGCATCAGACCGATGCCTGCAAAAAACTCCGAGAACATCTTTTTATGTAGGACATCGACGTATTGCTCAGTGTTATTGCGAAGATCGGTTTGCTTTGCCATTGTGTTTTTTAGTCTCCGGCTTCTGCGGTGTTTCGTTGGGTCTACGCATATTCGCTATGCCAATATGAAAGCCAACATACGATCATAAACTACACCAAATATGGCAGAAAAAAAAGATAATATCTGCATTATACTGGTAAAAGACAATTCAAAGGTTCTTCGCTATGATGTTAAAGTGATGACTTTGAATTATCCCATATTTGCATCTTTCGAACCGTATTCAACGATCTTGGCAGAGCAACCGCTGTGAAGACTTGTATTTGCAACTTTTACAGGTTATCTAATGTGGCCAGCAGTCGAAAAAACTTGGAATATTGCTATTGAATCTCTTGGTCGGGCAGTT
>CAZGMX010000289.1:0-2402 GCA_964526865.1 uncultured Actinomycetota bacterium
ACAATTGAAATATTCTACAATTGTGGTAATTTCCCTCCAATAATATACATTTTGAATTTCGTACCTCTTTACTACAAAAAGGATGGGGGTTACTTGATGGCCAGAATTCAAATCTCAAATGATCCATCTGGTCGCATAATCGTTTCCTTCCCTTATGATCCCCTCCTCGTTGAAAAAGTTAAATCCATCAATGGCCGCAGATGGCATCCTGCCGAAAAACATTGGAGTCTTCCGAATAAGAACGGCATCCTTGAGAAGATTTTAGAGGTTTGTGGGGATCAAAACATCCAGATAGACCCTACCTTAAAAACCACTACTTCTAAAGTAAAAGACACCCCCCTCTCCCCTTGTGCTGACTTTTACCCATACGTAAGACCGTTGCTTATGGACTTGCCCTCGCATTCTGTAATGATTTAAACATAGTGAAGCCCATAGCGATATCTTGTAGGCGCTGGAGCCCCCTCCACATAGTTGTGGCGCCAGGTTCACCATCACTCTTGCGGCCCAGGAATCCGCCCAGTGAAGCTATCATGCGCACAGCTTCGCGAAGGGAGGGAGGTTTGTCCGGTGGTAGTTCTTTCCTGACGTAAGCGTACAACGCTTTCCATTCGTCTTCACTGAGAAATATATCGCAAGGAATATCGGGCGTTTCCCGGCCCTGTTTGGTCAGCCAGTAAATCCTCCAGGCCACCACCAAATCAATCGCCAGACAGGCTTCAATACGATCGGCATTGTTCAATCGGCGATCTTCAATTCGGCAACCGCTTTTCAACGTCCGATGATACACCTCGATCCCCCAACGGCACGCATACCATGCCAAGCACTCTGCCGCCTCTTCAAAGGTGCATACCTCCACTGTAGTTAGTAGCATCCATTCAATCGGCGATTTGACCTCAGATGAGTAATCGATTTCCCGCGCATACACTGCCCACACTGTCACCGGCGGCAGTTGCTTTCTCTTCGGTGGATTCAGCTTCACTCTGGCAAAGTGCACCGCGAGCTTAGCTGTCCTGGCCGGACGAGAGCCTTTGCGAGGAACGTAGACCTCCTGAAAACCGGTCAAAGGTTCGTTTGGCAGCCTATCCCAGAGATGGACCTGGTCAACTTTTCGATTTCGCGTTCGTTCTGCTCGAATTAGAAGTTTCGGACCTGACGGATTTTGCTGTGCTTCATAGAACAATTCATAGATATCTGCCTCACGATCCCCTACACTAACCAACGTGGTCTCGGGACAGAGATCTTGTACCTCTGCTACGGCTCTGTAGCTGTTTAGCCACTTGATGCTCTCCTTTTCTTCAATCGGCAGGTCATGACGTAGTTCTCTCTTGCCAGCCTGTTCTGGATCCCGGGCCCAACATTGCACATCCAGTAACCCCAAAGGTGTTCCCTCAGTTGTAAAGGCCATAGTATCGTGCAAAATAAGTCCCATGCCACTGTCCCCTTTCGTGTTGATCGGACCAAGACCATCAGTGGCAGGATGGGCCGTATAGTTGAGCGTGGTGGTATCCTGCACCGCCAACACAACACGATGCGCCTCGATCCGTTCCAGACTTGCTTCAACATGAGGCTTTAGCAAGGTCTTCATATCAATCTGCTTATTGTCAAAAAAACGATATGCCGCCTTGCTCTTCGCCTGAGAACCATTACAGGCCTGGGAAACCAAAACCCCAGGCTGATCGAAAAAGTCATTCGCCAGCATAAGCAACCGATTCTTCAGTCGATTGTCGTATAGATCCACGGTTCCGAATTCTTCCTCGGCCCAATCGGATGGATTTACTAACCTCGGTTTCGAACCTAAAACAGTTACCGGCTCGGTGCAGAGAATCGCTTGCCAGTCAAGGCAGAGTGGATACACATAAATGTCCTTCTTGCCCTCCGGCACCTTGCCGTTCGGATATGGATCTCTCCGTCCTGCTGTCTTGCCTAACCAGATCCAATTTGAAGCACGATAACACGTTCCATAAAATCGTTCCGGGTCCACAAACGTCTCTAAAAGCACTGGCTTATATCCATACCGATCCTTCCAATCTTCCGATAGCCGTCTACTGCACAGAGCCAAAACATGGCTGGCCAGATTCGGCACCTTAACTTGCGGCAGAATAAGAAAACGACTATTTAATACAACCTGGTGCAGATTCGCCCTACGAGCCGCTTCGCTCCAGCCAATCCATTGATCGCGAGCCTTCAGGCACCACGTTGCCCCACTAAAGGCAAGGCCTCCAAGCCATCCGTAGGTCGAACTACAAATCAGATAACGAATCTGCGCACCGCATAACGGCCCAGATCCAAGATAATGGAATTGTCTCATCAAAACATTCCAGATGCGCGATGTTTTGCTGTAACGGCTTGATACAGGAACCACTTCAACCTCACCCAACTCAGACAGAGGGCAATCTACCTCG
>CAZGMX010000289.1:2412-2949 GCA_964526865.1 uncultured Actinomycetota bacterium
ATATCCGGAAGTTCTTCAAAACCCGGACCAGATCTCTTTTGGAAGGAATAGCCCTTCTGAGAATCTGGCAATGTGATCAAGCCCTGGTTTTGCAGTTTCAACAACGCTTTCCGGCAACTCATATCCTGAAGCTTGCCATTGGCTCCACGCCAATCAAGCCATTTACAAACCAGCCGCGACAACGCACGCTTGGAAATGGAGGGGTCCGCTTCCACAGTTGCCTGAATTCGACTTATCACCTCCGAATTAAAATATTGACTACATATCAGCATGCCCCCTATAATAAATCAAAAAACCCACGGTGTCAAGTGTGTCTTGTTGTCAGATTTCAGAACAAAAAATAGCGCAGCATTATGAAAATGGATTCATTCCTCAAATATTGATGTTGTTCTATAGTTAATAAAATCAAATAGTTATTTGCCCCCTCGGTCTTACGTGTGTCCAATAGTCAGCCGTGAAGGGGAGGGAAACAGCACCCTCTCCCTCAAAGGAGAGGGTGCTTTCAAAGAATGAATGACAAGTTAGATGTTCACAACT
>CAZGMX010000290.1:0-2943 GCA_964526865.1 uncultured Actinomycetota bacterium
GGGCCGGGCATACAAGCGCTCTTCTCTGATCCACCAGAAGATCTGAAACCGCTCATTGCGTTGCTGCAAATTCCGTTTGAGTCGTCCCGGGGTGTGGAGTTTTATAAAGATTTTCCGCAGGACATTAAAGAGATTCTGGCCGAGACATTGATCGATGCGTCGAACAGTTCCAATGACTATACGTGTGAAAAGGGCACGCTGGCCCTGGGGCAATTGGGCCTGCAAAGTGAAAGGGTAAAAAAGGTGCTGTTGACGCGATTGACAGATCATCCGCATAACTCCCGTGTTGGCATAACCGCTGCGAGGGCCCTGGGTCTATTGGGGATGCGGGATGACGATGTGATAAAGGCATTGATTGCAATAGGGATTGATGGAGAACCATTTTTTCATGAAAACGCCACGGTGGCGTTGAGTCAGTTGGGTTGGCGAAGCGATGCGCTGAAAAAAGATTTGATGTGGACCGCAAGGCAATCTTCCGGACTCGATGCGTCGCGCGCGATGGGAATACTGGGTGACCTGGGGTATCAGGATGCAGATGTGACGGAATTGTTGTTAAAAAAGTTGGATACAGGCGTAAAGACAACGCGTTTTGGGTGGCTAACCCCCTGGCGACAGGCGGATCTTAGCAAGGATGACCACAAATCCAGAACTCGCCAAACAGCAGCGCAAGTGTTGGGCAAATTGGGAGTGAAGGATGAGAAGATCAAGAGGGCGCTGATGCGCCGGTCGAGCGATCAGAATTGGTTCGTTCGTAGTGCGGCGATGGAAGCATTGGATGAATTGGGATGCAAGCGCTCATCCAAAGGACGGGCGACGAAAATCATCACAATCGCATAGCGGCAGTAGAGGGGTTGGGTGAGTTGGGCGTAAAAAATGACGCGGTAAAAAAAGCGCTGATCTCAAAATTAGATGAAAGAAGTCGTCACGAGCGTGATGCGGACGTAAATATTCGTGAAAATGCAGCGAGGGCTCTCGGTCAACTGGGAATGAAGGATGACGAAGTAAAACGCGCACTGCTCAGGAAGATGAATGATGCCAGGGAAAAGAAGTATGTTCGTGGGGCGGCGGCAGTAGCGTTAGGCCAACTGGAAATCCAGGATGAAGATGTTGTCCAGTCGCTGGGGAAAAATTTAACAAATCGTAGTGGCGTGGTTTCTTGCTGTGCCGCCAGAGCTTTGTGGCACTTGGGTTATAGGGAGGCGTTGTTGAAGGAGGAGATGATTAAAAGATCCATGGATCCGGATATTCATGCCCGGAGTGCTGCAGTGGAGGCTTTAGGTCAGCTGGGGATAAAAGACGATGACGTGCAAAAGGTGTTGATGAGCCGGGTGAATGACGGGGCATTGTTTTTAAAGGAGAGAAATACACCCTTAAAACGACTCGTAAAGCTCTATTCCGGGGACCTCAGTGCCCGCAAAGACGAAATCGTTGCCCTGATCCGCCGCAACATCGCCCAGACGGAAGCCGGGCTGGAAGGCGTCCGGCAAGAGGGTTCTGCCGCGGATCGAATCAAGGTGGATCGGGAGCATCAAAAAGTCATGGTGGGCGATGTGGCGATCCCCATCAACACAAAGACCAAGCCCGGCGACAAGGAAGTGCCGTCCCTGGAAAAGGTCGATATGGTTTTGACCAAGACCACCGTGAGGGACTGCCAAAAAATTGCCCGGGCCATTCAGCTCAAAGACCCCTTGCTATTGGTGGGCCCCACCGGAACGGGCAAGTCCTCCCCCATCAAGTACCTCGCCGCCCTGACCGGCAATAGACATGTGTCGCTATCCATGAATAAGGAGATATCTGCCTATGAATTGATCGGGGGATTCAAACCCAAGGAGATTCGCAAGGGAGAGGCCGGGACGGCATTGGAATACCAGATCGGCACCCTGGTGAAGGCAATGAAGGACAAGAAGGGGTGCTGGTTGACACTGGAGGAATTGAATCTGGCCGGCACGGAGGTGCTGGAGTTGTTGAACTTTTATTTGGTACACGGATATCTGGTTGTGAACATCCAGGGCAAGACCCACACAATTATCCCGGAGCCGGGATTCAGGCTGTTTGCGACGATGAATCCGGAGAACTACGCGGCGCGGGAGAGATTGTCGGACCCCTTGATGGGGAGATTCCGGGTGAAATACTTTGGGGAATTGCCCTTAGCAGAACAGGCGGAGATATTGAGCGTGAAATACCAAATACCCGTGGAGGTGGGAATCCGGCTGGCGCAGGCAAACGACGCGGCCCAGACGCTGGCCAGATCGCGGGTGATAGGAAAGAACCAGAAGGAGCCCTACGAGTTCAATATACGGAATCTGATGCGGATAGGACAGCGCCTGCGGGACGATCTGGGGGACAGAGATTTGACCAACGTGTCGTATGAAGAGCTATTGCCGCTCATCGGAAAACACGTCAACGAAGTGTATTTGGATGGCATGCGGGAGGAAGGAGACCGCAGGGCGTTGTACACGAGCACAGACACGATTTTGAGTTTGCTCAGGAATGGACTGAGTTATGAACAGCTCACCGAAAAAGTGCAGACGATAGAGCAGGTGGGCTTGGAGGCAATCAAGGGAACAGCGTCCGAGGAAGATATCCCGGGGGAGGATGAAGATCTGGCGAATGTACCGACGACGCTGACAGTAATGCACAAGACGGTAAATGCGCTCAAGCACGGGGAGAATGTCCTCCTGGTGGGTCCAACGGCGGCAGGAAAGACCTCGATCATGAGGTATCTGGCGCGGCAGACGAAGAACCAGATGCGCTACATCAATCTGCATTCGGATACGGCAATGGAGGAATTGGTCGGGGGATATGTGCCGACAGAGCAAAAGGGGGTGTATTGCTGGAAGGACGGGATACTGGTGAAGGCGATGAAGGAGGGAAACGGCAGTTGGCTCTTTATAGATGAGTTCAATATGAACGCCCTGCCGGAATACATCAACACGGTGTTTG
>CAZGMX010000291.1:0-2937 GCA_964526865.1 uncultured Actinomycetota bacterium
AACCAAGCTTCTCGCGCCTGCGAGACACACCCTCAGAGAACCACCTTATGCCGCATCGACAAATACCGCTGGGCTATTATTGCATCTGTGCTTCATAACACACGTAATGCCAGTCAATAGTGTCATGTTTTGCACTTCCACTCTTGACTTTTTCGCCGCCATGGGGTACAATATAACCACCGGACGTGCAATCAGTTGCGCGTTGTAAATAGGAATGAGTGAGTGCGATCCCAGCCCGGAAGGGCAGGGATCCTCAAGTGGAGGTAGTGTCAGGCATGCGCATGGGTATCCACATGTTGCTGAGATTCCTGTTTTGTGCGGCGCTATTGTTTTGGGCGGTGGAGTGTGTTTGCCCGTCGCGGGGAAATTGTCTGGCGCCCCCATCCACCATCCAAAAAGCCCATCCCGAGGAAGAGGCCGAGTTAAAAAAGGTTGTCGCCGAGAGCAGGGCCCTTTTGGGCGAGCTTGCCGGGCTGGTGGTTGCTCTTCACACTGAAATCTCACAGAAGTTTCCCTCGTATAAGTTCACGCCGCGGGACCTCAACGCGTTCGTCAAATTCATCAAGGCAAACACAAAAAATATGGGGACCGGCAGGGCGCTGGTCCGCGGCTGTATCTATGCGTATGCCGACCGGTTTGAGAAAGAGGCGGAGCGCGCGGCCCTGATGGGGATTGTGCAATCCAAACTGGATTCCATAAATAGATTTTGCCAACAACCGCTTGCCATGGGGGAATTTGCGGACATGGGGCCGCTGACGGCGGAAGAGGCGGTCAGCGGCACGGAAGTGGATGTGCTGTTTGCCAATCCGCCGGAGGATTTGAAACCGTTAGTAGAAATGTTGGATTGGATACTTGAAGTTCCTGCCGGCATGAAATTTCTTAAAGAGTATCCGGAAGATATCAAAAAAGTATTCGCGTACATATTGATAAACAAATTGAGTTCTGCGAACGAGGGTGTGCGTGTCTCCGCTGCAAGTTCATTGGGGGACTTGGGTGTTCAAAACGAAGGGGTAAAGGCGGCGTTATTAAGTGTGGTGCGGGGGCGGGGTCCTGCGTGGTTAGCTGCCGTGATGGCATTGGGCGATTTGGGCATGCAGAGCGATGATGTAAGAGACGAGCTGATTGCGCAGTTGGATGTCAGTCGCCCATTTCAAGTCAGACGTGCGGCGATTGTTGCATTAGGGCAGATAGGTTTTCAAGAGGTGACGGTAAAAAGGGCATTAAAAGTATGCTTGGATGATCGTGACGAAAATATTTGTGCTGCGGCAGCCGAATTGCTGGGTAAATTGGGAGGGATCGATGCGGACGTCGAAAACAAGTTGATGCGGGGTGTGTATGACATTCGCTATCCATCCGCTCAAGACGGTAACATCCTTCCCAGCCAGGCATGCCTGTGGTCCATGAAGATGTTGGGGCAATTGAAGATCCAGACCCCCGACGCAATCAAGGTATTGATTATCATGGCTCAATACAAGGGGGGACTTTTCTCTCAATGGCGATTGAAAGTGCAGATGAAACTGGGTGTTGCCGGTGTTGAAGAGCAGATTGCACACAACTATCGGATTCGTGCGGCGGCTGTTGCGGCACTGGGTGAATTGGGGGTGAAAAACGCAGAAATTAAGAAGATTCTGCTTCAGAAATTACGGGATGAAGGTATTGGTATGAATTATGTGGCGGCAAAAGCCCTGGGAAAGTTGGGAATGCAGGACAGTGAGGTCAAGTCAGCGCTGTTAAAGCAATTAGAGGATAGGGACAAAGAGAGATCCGCGGCGGCAGTGGAGGCGCTGGGTTTGCTGGGGATTCGCGATCGGGAAGTGGAAGCGGCCTTGAAGCAGATCATGGATCACGATCGTGAAGGGAAAATTACCGTTCGAACCGCGGTTGCATTGGATCGCTTGGGGATGATGAACGGAAGCGCCAAGCGGGCATTGATCAAAAAGTTTTTCTGGAATGAGCGTTTCCCTGAAAACAATGAAGAGGCAGCGGAATTATTGGATCGTCTAGGCTTGGATGAGCAAGAGGTAATCGCCGCGGTGGATATCTCATCCCGGCCCCTTATAGATGAAAGGCAACATGAAAAAAAGATAGTCTCCCATTTAAGGTCCCATGAACGAGTTGTCCGTGATGTTGCGTCGCGAATGATAAATTTTTTAAACAGGAAAGAAGAAGTTCGAAATCATCTGTTGAATGAGTTAAACAACAATCCTTCTTTTCCTGGTGACACTGCTCGTGCGTTGGCGAGTTTGGGTGTCAAAGACGATGACGTAAGAAGGGGCCTGATGTCGCAGTGGTGGAATAATAAGCTGCGTCATGAGCGTGAGGCGGACTCAGAAGCGCTTATGAAGATATATGTCGCTGACGATATCGCCCGTCAAGACGCAATCAGCGCCCTGATCCGCCGCAACCTCGCCCAGGCGGAATCCGGGTTGGAAGGCGTCCGCCAACAAGGCGCCGCCGCGGATCAGATCACAATTGACCGGGAAAATAAGACAGTCACGGTGGGGGATGTGGTCATCCCCATCAACACGAAGACCAAGCCCGGGGACAGGGACGTGCCATCTCTGGAGAAAGCGGGCATGGTCTTGACCAAGACCACCGTGAAAGACTGCCAGAAAATTGCCCAGGCCATCCATCTCAAAGACCCGTTGCTGTTGGTGGGTCCCACCGCGACGGGCAAATCCTCTCCCATCAAGTACCTTGCTGCTGTGACCGGCAACAAACATATATCGCTTTCCATGAACAGGGAGATATCGTCCCACGAATTGATCGGAGGATTCAAACCCAAGGAGACGAAGGAAGGAGAGGTTGGGGCGACCTTGGATTATCAGATTGGCACCCTGGTGAAGGCGATGCAGGACAAGAAAGGGTGCTGGCTGACACTGGAGGAATTGAATCTGGCAAGCACGGAGGTGTTGGAGCTGTTGAACTTTTATCTGG
>CAZGMX010000292.1:0-2031 GCA_964526865.1 uncultured Actinomycetota bacterium
AAGCTTTTGCCGATCCAAATCTTCATTACTACTCCATGTGTATGAGCAATAGCTTTCTCCAGATTGCTCAGCCTAACATTATTTATTATCCTCCACAAACAACTTGTTACAATTATAGTATAATCCAAAAAATGTTGTCAAGAAAAGATTAATATTTCCCATTGACAAGCAACAAAAGAATGAATATAATATTATTGAGCCTGTCGCATAAATAGGTGATTTATGAAAGAAAGTGCTTGGCAAATGGGTAGTGGTGTATTGTATTCTTGTAGTTCATTGCATTTCTTCCAGAAGAGCCTGTTGCACAAACCCGATTTTAGCAATTTTGCTTGCGTTTTAAAGCTAAAATCGCCCCTTTTTTCTTTAAAAAGGGATTTGTGCAACAGGCTCTGAACATAAAATTAATGAATTTGAGAGCGACTCACTAAAAAATACCTGCATCTGCTGTCCTGCACCCCGCTGATCAATCCCGGTTGATTTTGAACCTGGGATTTTTTTATCTTGTTCAGGCTCAAAATGCTTTACCGGGAATTTTCATACGAGATTTCACCACTCAAGCTCTTCCAGGCCGTACAGCATGAACCGCACGCCGCACTGTTGGACAGCGCCTACGGACTGCCAGGGCTTGCGCGCCATTCGTTTGTGGCCGCACGTCCCTTTCTGGTGTTCCAGACCATGGGAGACGGTCGGATCCGATTGACCGATGAGTCAAGCGACCGCATATTGACGGCGCCGCCATTTGAAACGCTCCGGCGCCTTTTACAAGAATATGAACTGCCCGAAAGCGATTCTGCCTGGGGCCCGCTGATCGGCGGCGCCATCGGTTTTTTCTCCTACGAGTTGCGCTGCGCCGTGGAAAAACTCCCCTGCAAAAACCCGTGCGACGTGGCTATGCCCGGAGCCTGTTTCTATTTTTTCGATACCCTGTTCGTCTATGATCACGGACAAAAAAAGGCATTTGTGCTTTCCACGGGCATGCCGGCGCCTGCAGGCGCCGGGCGCAGCAGCCGCGCCGGCAAACGCCTGGACGAGTTTTTGGCTATTTTGGATCGATCTGTAAAAAAGGTCCCCTCCCCCACGCGTATCCTCCGGGACCCGGTGATTCACAGCAATTTTTCAAAAAACGAATATGTGCATGCAGTGGGCAGGGCACTGGAATATATCAGGGAAGGGCACATTTTCCAGGTCAACCTGTCCCAGCGGTTCAAAAGCACCTTTTATATCCCGCCTTTTGATCTATACAAGAGGCCCCGCCGCGCCACGCCAGCACCCTTCGCGGCCTTCCTCAACGGAGGTGGCTGGCAAATGGCTTGCGCCTCTCCGGAACGCTTTCTCCGCATCCGGGATCAGGAGGCCGTAACGCGGCCAATCAAGGGGACGCGTCCCCGTGGCGGGGACATGTTCAAAGACCAGATGAACGCCGTGGAACTCATGGAAAGCGGTAAGGACCTGGCCGAATTGATGATGATCGTGGACCTGGAGCGCAACGACCTGGGAAGGGTTTGCGAGCCTGGTACGGTCAGGGCACTGTCCCAGCCGCTGCTGGAATCCCATCCCACGGTCTTTCATCTGGTCAGTGAAGTCACTGGCCGTCTGCGCCCTGGCATCCACGCCGTGGACTGCGTCAAGGCCTGTTTTCCGGGCGGCTCGGTCACCGGCGCGCCCAAAATACGCGCCATGGAAATCATTGATGAACTGGAAACCACGCGCCGGGAAGCTTATACGGGCGCCCTGGGCTATTTCAGTTTCAACGGCCAGGCCGATTTGAACATCGTGATCCGAACCATGCTGCTCCGCAACGGCGACGTCTATTTCCATGCGGGCGGCGGCATTGTGGCTGATTCGGACCCGGCCGCCGAATATCAGGAGAGCTTGGACAAGGCCCATGCCCTGATCCAGGCCATCAGCAAATCCTCAACCCTGGAATACGCCCTGGAATGAAGCCCAAAACCGCGGACCAGGGTTTTTTATACGGTCTGGGGCTTTTTGAGACCCTGCGTGCACACCGGGGCTGCATCTTTCTCACAAACC
>CAZGMX010000292.1:2041-2526 GCA_964526865.1 uncultured Actinomycetota bacterium
AGGAAAAGCCCTTTTCAATACACCTATATCCGGCTGAATGTCTGGAAATCAGCCCAAGTCCCATCCTGGAACATTATTTCCGGAAAATATGCGCCGCCGTCTTCCTCAGAATACGCGCAAGGCTGGCGCGCCTGGATTGCGCAAGGCAGACGGGACCCTTGTTCGTTGCTGGTACAACATAAAACTTTCAACTACGCGGAAAATTTATTATCCCGCTATCGGGCGCGGAAACATAAGGTGCAGGAGGCTGTTTTTTTAAATGTGAAAGGCTATATGTCCGAAGGCGCTGCTACCAATATTTTCTGGATCAAAAGAAATGTTCTTTTCACACCCCAGATCGGCTGCGGGCTTTTGCCGGGCGTCACCAGAGCCTGGATTATGCGTCAAGCGCCGCGTCTGGGTATGACGGTCCGGGAGATGCGGGCGCCGCTTGAACGACTGCTTGCCGCAGACCAGGCTTTTCTGACCAATTCCTGCGTAGGGGT
>CAZGMX010000292.1:2536-2930 GCA_964526865.1 uncultured Actinomycetota bacterium
TGATGCCGCTGGTGAGTATCAACGGCCGCCGCATCGGGGACGGCAAACCGGGCGATTATACCCGGCGGCTGGCCGGGGACTATTTTTCAATAGCTTTTGGGCGGTCTTGACGGGTCAGATCAGGGAGATGCGGGACTTTTAGAATTTTTTATAGAGGTTCAAAAGACGATTATTCCCTGAAAGACCTCCACGGCAGGGCCTTTGAGCAGTATGCGGGTGCGATCGCTCCAGTCCAAATCCAAATCTCCACCCAAAAGATGGATCCGCAGCTTTTCGTGTGTGACGCCTTTCAGCACCCCGGTCGCGCATACGGCCGCGGCACCCGGGCCGCAGGCCAGTGTCGCGCCGCAGCCGCGTGCCCTGGCACTCGGGGCAAGTCCGGGTATTGAGATGC
>CAZGMX010000293.1:0-2918 GCA_964526865.1 uncultured Actinomycetota bacterium
GGAAGGAGTTTGTGGGATTGTGACGGGGTGGATCGCGTGTTAGAATTTTTTCCATGCCGACCTTAGCGCAGGATAAACTGGGGGCGGTGTTGATTGCCCGGGGACTTCTGGATGCGCAGCAATTGCGCGCGGCCCAGCGCGCGGCTCAGATGGAAAAGAGAAGCCTCCAGCAGATCCTGGTTTTGCGCAAAATGGTGGACGAATCCGTCTTGACCAATATCGTTTCCGAGCTTATCGGGATCCCCTTTGTGGATCTCTCTACATTCATTTTTGACCCCAAAATCACCAAGGGCCTGAATCCGGATGTTGCCCGGAAATTGCAGGCGATTCCCCTATTCAAAATCGGAACCACCCTGAGTGTGGCACTGACCGATCCCACGGACATCCTGAAGGTGGACCAGCTGCGCAGCAAGACTGGGTGCAAGATCGAGACCTATCTGTGCAGTGAAAGCGAGATGCAGCGGGCACTGGAGCAGTTCTATCCCTCTACGGGGATTGAGACCCTGGTCAAAGAAATGGGACAGGAGGCTCCCGACTTTGACACTTGCCTGTTGTGAATCGCCCGCCAATGCAGTGCCGGCGCGGGGTCTTCTCTAAAAGAGTGGGAAATGTAGTGAACAATCTTCATTAGACAGTGCTTTTTCATGCTGTTCCAGTCTTGGTTTTGCTATAAGTCATGTCGTGTACATTCGAATCACACGCAACGCAACGGGCCAAAAATACCATCATCTGGTTGAATCCTACCGAGACGGCAAGAAGATCCGTCAACGCGTACTTTTATCGCTGGGAAAAGTCGAAGAAGACCGCTTGGAAGAACTGGCGACAGCCATCGCACGCCACAAAGATATTCTCAGCACTGTAGAACTCGCGAAAAGTATCTCGATAGACAAAACCTACATCTATGGTCCTTTGCTGGTTCTAGAAAGATTGTTCCAGAAAACTGGCATTCAAAAAGTTCTTGCCGCAATTGCCGAGAGACACCCAAAGCTTGGATTTGATCTTTACAGGCTTGTGTTCACCATGGCGGCGGCACGATTCATCAAGCCTGGCTCAAAGCTCAAGGTGTTTGACCATTGGCAAAAGCGATTGCATCCCGACATGGTCAGCGGGGATATTGAATTACACCAGTTGTACCGGGCATTGAATGTGCTGGCCATGCACAAAGAGGAAATCGAACAGGGCCTGTTTTGGCATGAGCGTGATTTGTTGAGCATGGAAGTTGATGTTGTCCTCTATGATTTAACGACACTTCGGTTTGAGAGCACACGCACAGACTTGGGGAAACTGCGCCAATTTGGCTACTCCAAGGAGATGCGTAGCGATTGCACACAGGTTGTACTGGGGCTTCTGGTGGATACGGAAGGAGTCCCGCTGGGATTTGAAGTGTATCCTGGAAACACCTTCGAAGGGGCGACCGTTTGTGACATTGTCAAAAAGCTGCGCCAGAAGTTCAAGGTGCGAAGATTTATTTTCGTTGGCGACCGCGGATTATTCTCCCGCAAGAATCTCCACGCACTGAAGGGCCCCGATACAGAATCCAATGGCGAGTTTATCATCGGGATGAAACTGGCGGTCTTTAAGGATCGCCAAGAGGAGTTCTATGACTTCAAGCGCTTCAGGCGTATCAATGACGATTACTCTGTTTACCAGACAACCCATGAGGGCGATCGTTGCATCATTACTTGGTCGCGTGCCAGGGCCGAGCGGGATCGCAAGACCAGAGAAGACATCTTGAATAAAATCAGGAAGAAGCTTGCCGGCAAAAAGATCACAGCAAAAACTTTTGTGACGAACACAACCTATCAGCGTTATGTGACCGGCTTAAACGACGGCAAGGATTTTGCCATCAATGAGAAATCTGTTGCTGAGGACTCCATGCGTGATGGCTACTTCGGTGTGCTGACCAACGTCACTGATATGACGGCTGAAGAGATTGTCGTCAATTACAAGGCGCTATGGATCATCGAAGATGCCTTCGGGGAGCTGAAGGGAAATCTCCGTGCTCGTCCGGTGTTTCACTGGACAGACCAACGAATCATGGGACATCTGACTTTGTGTTTTCTGGCCTATTTGTGTGAAGCCTTGATGACCAAAGCATTGCGAGATAAGAAGCTGATGCTTGAAAGTCCGGCCATCAAAAACCAAATCATAAAACCGCGGCCTCTGACCGTCGGCGAAGCAATGCGGGAACTTCAGGAAATACGCACGATTCCCGTACAGGTTCGCTCGACCACGATGTGGGTCCGCACTGATATCAGTGGCAATGCAAGCAAGCTTTTCTCCGCCATTGGCCTGAGACCACCACCCAAAATCCTCAAAGTATCAAAAACTTCAGAAATGTAGTGGCACAAGAGATTGCTTTGTCTGCAACCTATTGCAATACAACTACTTAATTTTTCGAAGTGTCAAAGTCGGGATATATTGAGACGCACATTACCACCTGGGCCATAGGGGAACATGCCTGAACTGGCCGGGTGGATCAGAAAACCATCCTCCAGCTCATACGGTTTATTGGGCTTGTACTGTCCCAAATACTTAATGCCGCGGTAGCTCATGAAGTCCTGACTGTTTATTTGTTTGGTATTCGACCACGGGGCATATCTATCAACATCGCCTTGATCTGTTGCCAATGCTGGACAATTTGCGCTTGCTGCGGAAAAGCATCTTTGGGCGAAAGGATGATTGCTTTCAAGCCATTGGCCAGATAGGCCTGTGCATCGGACAATTTGTCTCCGATTCCACAGGTGATGTTGTCCCATGTTGCCTTGATCCGGGCAATCTTCTCGGTTTTGAATTTTCTCTCGGAAAGAGGATCTTTCCCCATGTCTCGGAAAAATACGGGCGCAGATGGGAAATGATGCAGGGCCAACCACTCTTTGGTGCGATGCAACAAATGTTCGTCTCTGGCGGTCAGAAAG
>CAZGMX010000294.1:0-1447 GCA_964526865.1 uncultured Actinomycetota bacterium
GTTGAGCAGCCGGACATGATGCAGGAACGGCGGGACAGGCGCAGCAAAATCTCCAAATCCTTCAAGCCTTCAGGCTTAGCAAAACCCCTCAATTCCGCCATGCGCGAAAAACAGACCATCGAAACCCTGTTCGCCGATGCCTACGACGCCAAATACCATTCCCCGAGGGGAAAAGACCTGGTCATCTGGGAACTGCACCAGCAGGGGTATACGGCGGAAGAAATCGCGCAAACCCTGCGCATAGGCGCGCGAACGGTGTGGCATTGGCTGAAAAGACGAAGAAATTTTGAAAAAAGAATGCGTCAGGATGGCACAAAATGAGCCACTTCTTTCCTTATATAGAGTGAAGGAGCCACTCTATGCCAAGCTATTCACTGGAATATCTGTGCACGGCCTATGAAAAAGAGGGCTGCGATCAAAAGAAGGCGCTCAAGCAGGCGCACGTTCTCTACGCTGAACTGAAGCGCATGAAATGGAGGGAGCAAAAACGCTCCCTGCTCGCGGCCAGACATGAAGTGCTCATGTCCACTCTCGAAATGGACCGCTGGGGTGAGACAGAAGCAAAACCATGAAACTATGGACGGCAGGGGGAAAAAAGTCACAGGGGTCCAGGGGAACTGTGTTCCCCTGGCCGCCGGAGGCACACTCATGAAATCATTGACGGAAAAGCGGCTGGCCTTTCAGAGGGACATGGCCCTGTTCCAGGCGTATGCCATGGGCTGCAGAATCAATTACCTGGTTACTGCGTACCACCGAACGCCGGAACAGCAGCATGTGCTCTATCTTGATGGGAAGAGCAAATGTGACGGCTATACAAAGCGGTCTGCTCACCAGGACTGGCTGGCCATAGATATCGTAATGGTGAACCCGGATGGAGCGCTTGAATGGAAGCGGGATGAACGCTACGAGAAGCTGGGCGCTTACTGGCGGAATCAACTCGGCAACGTGTGGGGCGGCGACTGGAAGAGTCTGAACGATATTTATCATTTTGAGTTGGGGAGGCTTTAAACGATTGACGAGAAATTGGTTAACGTTAGATGAGTAATGCTTGAATGTCTCGATATCCGCTGAGCACACGGACAATTTGCAGCGGTTTTGACTCAGAGCGGTAAACGATCAAGTAACTCAGAACAGGCCAGAAACGGACGGGTAAGGGAACCAAATCTTGGCGAACATGGCCTATTTCAGGCATCCTGACCAGCATTTCACAGGCATCGAAGATCTTATCGCGCACTTTGTCTGCGGCATCAACATTATCTTCGGCTATGTAGTCCCAAATATCATTGAGGTCTTCCCGTGCTTCTGGAGAAAAGACAAAATCCATTGGGGTCTAATTATGCTTTCTTCATGCGCCGGTTTTGGCTCTTTTGTCTCAGCTCTTGCCACACAGCTTCACCTGCAATCGCTTCGCCGCGATCAAGCTGTGTCAGACCCACGGTAATATCTT
>CAZGMX010000294.1:1531-2211 GCA_964526865.1 uncultured Actinomycetota bacterium
CATCGCGTTCTTTCAGCAAACGCAAACCCTCACGGATGACCTCGCTGGCGGATTGATACATTCCGCTTGCGACCTTCTCGTTGACGAGATGTTCAAGCTCAGGGGTGAGAGACACATTCATAATCAAGCGCCTCCATACAAACATTTAACTTAAAGACTACCGGAAATAACAATTTTTGTCAATTTTTGTTATTACTGGCTTGATACTCCAGGGTTGGATATATTCAGCGCGTCCTTAGCCATTTCTATGAAACGCTTGAAGGTCCAGGGTTCTTGAGCCGCGCCCCGGCAGGAATACCAGCAGCGCCCGCAGGAGGTGGGATTGAAGAAGCCGCGCCGCCAGGCAGTGTAGCGGCCGCGGTGGGCGTGGTCGGAGCACCGTTTGATCATTCCGTCCGGGGTGACCTGAATCCAGTTCAAACCGGCGGTGCAGCCGGGAATCATCCGTTTTTCAAAAAATTCGGGGATTTTGTCCAGATAGTAGTCGCCGGTTGTGAGCGCGCCGGACCGTTTTTTGATCTGTTTCAGTTCTCCGATCATCTCTTTCAGGGTGGCCAGTTCATGGTTTTCGATCATGTAGGTTTCATTATCCACGCGCCAGCAGTTATAGGTGCTTACCGACACCTTGACGCCCATGTCTGCAATTCTGGATACCATGGCCGGGATTTCCCGATAGTTTC
>CAZGMX010000294.1:2221-2858 GCA_964526865.1 uncultured Actinomycetota bacterium
ACGAGTCCGGGAGCAACCGTTAAGATGCGGTCGATGAGGCCCGGTATGCGGCGGCCCTGGTCATGGCGCTCATCGAGGTAGTCAACCGAGATGGAAAGTCCATCCAGGCCCGCCTCCCACAGTTCACGCCCGCGCTCGACCGTGAGCAGCGATCCGTTGGTGATCAGGGAAATGAACAAAAAGCCGAAGTTTTTGCGCAATGATGCGATCACGCCGGGCAGGTCTTTTCTGAGCAGAGGTTCGCCGCCGGTGAGACTCACGGACAATGGCTTGAGCTTTTTGACCACGGCCACATAGTCGGGCAATTCAGGAGGCGGCTGCTCGGTCCAGTAATCGCAGAAATCGCAGCGAGCGTTACACCGCTTGGTAACTTCCAGGTTGATGTTGAACAGACCGCCCCTGACCAGGTACTTGAAAAACTTGCAGCCCCCGAAAGCCATTTCAGATGGTGTCAATTTTCGACTCATGGCCGGAATCTACCAGAGTTGACAAAATTTCTCAATCGGAGATCGCAGATTATGACTAAACGGAGATATACCCTGGATGAAATAAGGGCCGCCCTTGCGGAATGCGGCGGCAGAGTGTCCGACGCCGCCCAAAAACTGGGATGCGACCCCTATACCCTGCGCAGACGGAT
>CAZGMX010000295.1:0-1201 GCA_964526865.1 uncultured Actinomycetota bacterium
TGGCGGACCGGACGCGCACGTTGACTCTGATGCTGTGGCCCCCGCCGATGCGCTGAAATTCCCTTTCCCGTCGGCTTCGCAGAATTTTTGACTGCGTGGACATCGACATGTCCCCGATCTCATCCAGAAAGATGGTCCCCCCGTTGCACTGCTCAAATTTTCCGATGCGCATCGTCTTGGCGTCCGTGAAAGAACCTTTCTCGTGGCCAAACAACTCGCTCTCCAGAAGGGTCTCCGGGATCGCGGCGCAATTGACAGCCAGAAACGGTTTTTGATTCTGCAGGCTGTGATGGTAGATCGCGCGGGCCGCCAGTTCCTTGCCGGTACCGCTTTCTCCCTCCAACAGGACCGTGATGTCGCTGGAGGCGATGCGTCCGATCATCTTGTAGATTTCCTGCATGGGCTTGGATTTTCCGATGATGGTGTCCGGGGAATCCTCCATGTGGTCGAGAGGACCGACCGTGACCATGTGTTTCATCGCCGCGCCGGCCTCGATCGCCTTGTTCACGAGTTCCAGCAGGACGGGGATATCGAACGGTTTAAGGATATAGTCGTGCGCCCCCAGCTTGATGGCCTCGATGGCCGTGGATGTCGTGCCATGGGCGGTCATGATGATTACGGGGACCTTGGTGTCGATCTTCTTGATGTCCTTGAGCACGTCCAGTCCGCTGGATTTGGGCATCCTGACATCCAAAAAGATGAGATCCGCGGCCTCTTTTTGGATATGTTCCAGGCATTGAACCCCGTCTGCGGCCACGGCCGTCGCGTAGCCGGAGTCTTCCAACAGCCTGCTCAACGAGCGGCGGATACTGCTGTCGTCGTCCACAATCAATATCTTCGGAGGTGTCATAGAGTACTGCCCTCAAGTATAGTCAAAAAAAACGCATTTCGCCAGGGTGATTATACGGCATCATACGGCATCAAGAAACCGGGAGGCTGACAATGAACCTGGCGCCCTGCCCCCTGCGGCTGATCACGTGGATACCGCCCTGATGAAACTGCAAAATGCGTTGAGAGATCGACAATCCCAGACCCAGGCCCTTTTCCTTGGTTGTAAAGAACGGCACAAACAATTTGCCCAGATTCTCCTCCCGGATGCCCGGGCCATCGTCGATGAATTCCACAAGCAGGTACCGGCCTTTGCGATGAGCCCGGATGGTCAAGGAGGTGCCTTTTTGATCCAAAGCAGAGAGCGCGTTTA
>CAZGMX010000295.1:1211-2855 GCA_964526865.1 uncultured Actinomycetota bacterium
GTTGTATTTGGGATTTGTCGGCGCGCACCGGGGGGAGGCCGTCTGCGTGTTCCTCCCGCCATTGAAACCGCTTGGCATTAAACTTCTGGATGAGCAGATTTTTTACTCCCCCCAAAATGTCCCGGATATCCACACTGCGCATTTGCGGCTTTGCGGGCCGCGCGTACTCCAAGAATTGCGTCACAATGTTGTTGAGCCGGTTGATTTCCTCCTCCATAAGCTGAAAATCGGCCTGGCAGGAAGGGTCGGAACGGCCCAACCGGGTGGAGAGCGAGTGGGCGAGCAGGGAGATGCTGGTCAGGGGATTGCGGATCTCGTGGGCAATACCGGTGGAAAGCTCCCCCAGCGCGGCCAGTTTCTCCGTCTGGATCAATTGTTCCTGGGCGGCGAGGAGCTGGGCCTTGGCCTCGGTCACGCGGTTCTTGAGCCGGCGGTTGAATTCCTTAAGATGGGTATGGATTTCAGCGTTTTCCATGGCAACGGCCGCCTGGTTGGTGAAGGTGACCAACCGTTTGAGCATTTCTTGGGAGATGGTCTTGCCGCTGTAAAGATTGTCTGCGGCCACGACCCCTTTGACATTGTGGGTCCTGGCAATCAGAGGAACGGCGGCGAAAGACCGGGTGTGGAACATGCGCGCCAGCGTCGGGTTCACGCGCGGATCTTTCTGGGCATCCTGGATGACGAAGGGTTTCTTGTCAACCACGGCGCGGGCGGCAATGCTGTTGTTGCGCGCCAGTGGAAGGACCAAATCGCTCACATTCTTTTTCAGTCCAACCGCCATTTTGAGAACGAGCGTCTTGTTCTCCTCGTTCACGATGTAGAGGCGGGCCCGGTCAAATCCGACGGTCTTGGTCACTCCGACCAGGATTTGGTGCAGGATCTTGTCCAGGTCCAGAGTCTGCATGGACTGGGAAATTTTGTAGAGCGCTTCGAGTTCCCGAAGCCGCTTTGCCGGAAGGTCCATAGATTTCCATTATGGACCCAAAACTGCTGCGCGAGCAATGAATTTGTGCGGCAGGCGCCATCACGCATTTTTTGCTTTTTGAGGACCGGATAGATGGCTCATTGCCCTGCAAGTGAATATATCTTTTGCAGGGAAGATGGAATACCCTATAATTTGGAACATCGTTTTGGATGCACTGTCAAAACAAAGTAAAACACAGGGTCTTAGAATGTCGGAGCTTGAAAAAAAACTTTTTTCTGGCGTTGAGATTAGGCGGATCATTTTGGAGCAGGCCAAGCGAGCCCATGTCGGCCATATCGGTTCGGCTCTTTCCATCGCCGACATCATTGCCGCGCTTTACGGAGGTGTTTTACGCATTCCCTCTGTCGATGACCCCACAAGAGATCGCTTTGTCTTGTCCAAGGGACATGCTGCTCTTGCAGTTTATGCTGCGTTTTTTTTGAAGGGGTGGTTGAAGGAAGAAGAACTTGGTGCCTACATGGCCGACGGCAGTCTTGTGGGAACACATCCAGATCGCGCACTAAAGGGTGTGGATTTTTCAACGGGTTCCCTGGGAAATGGCCTGTCGTATGGTGCCGGGGCCGCTCTTGCCGCTCGATTGCAGCAATCCCTCCGCCGCGCCTTTGTCCTGATCAGCGATGCGGAATGCAATGAAGGCTCCACATGGGAAGCCATTATGT
>CAZGMX010000296.1:0-2855 GCA_964526865.1 uncultured Actinomycetota bacterium
GAAGACGGGCTGGAAAAAATAATTACTCTCTGTGAAGACCGGCCGCAGCAGGTGGCGGTGCTTCTCAATTCCGGAAAACTCGAGCAATGCATAAATCAGGCCGCGTCCCCGGCGGAGCAGGACCTGATACAAGCGCTGAACGCAATCTGTATGCGCCTGCAATTCGGTTTTGAGACAGACCAGGATGCGCGAGCCCTTTTGTCCGCAAACCTGAGCCGGCTGCGTGAGAAGGCCCTTCGCACTGAGGACGGAGCGTTCCTGGGTTTCGGCCGTCAAGCCTGCGCGCATATTGAGCGGTTGTTAAAGAGAATCAATCAACTGTGCCAGGAATATCCCGAACGCCTTCCTCAAGCCATGGCCCAATTGGCGCCGTATCAATCCATTCTTGACGCAAACGGCTTGACGGAAACAAGAGAGGACATGCACTTTTCATCCCTCGCCATGTTGAAGAACAGTTTGTTCAGTTTATTATCCGATGTTGAAAAGGAAGATTATTTGAAAGATCCTCAACGATTTTATAGCGGTGAAATTCAGATGCATTGCACTCCATTGAACAGCGTGCAGGATGACGATTACATCGTGAACCTGAATCGTCCACCCAATCCTGTGAAGATTTGGGAGTCCGGAATGTTCAAACATGGCGCCAACAATTCCTACCGCGTTGGCGTGTATCTGCATAATTCGTTCTACGACGGGCTTTCTTATGCCAAGGGATTTACGCTGAAGGAACATATGGATGCGGATATAGAAAAAGGGAGAAAAGCGGGAATGGGGGCTGTCTATGTATTCGACGATTCGGAACTGGTGGATATTTATGGAAGTCTAAGGCGATTGGAGAGCGAGAGTAAGGGGAAAGAGACGGGCGGCAGGTTGTCGCGATGGCACGATTCTCTGTTGTCAGCTGCAAGCGATGAAGAATTTCTGCAGCGCCTCCAAATCGTTCTTGGCGAACTTGAAAATGCAGTAAAGGCATTGAACATTCAAGATCAGGCGCGAGAGATGGCTCAGAATCTTAACAGCTTCCTGAGCAGGAAAGAGCCGCTCAAGGCATACAGAGACGATCCAGTCCTTTCACATATCCTGGATGGCGGTGGAAATGATTTCGGAAATGGCAAGCGATACAGGGTTTTGGCCGCGGGATTGCTTGTGTCCCGAGCAAAGTGCATTTTGGTGCCGGCGGATGTTTATGAAATTATCTTGCTTAAACACCGGCAAAAGATGGCGGAAATTGAAAAGCGCGTCATGGAAGCTTCGGAGAATAAGGAAAGAACGCCGGAGGAAATTAATAAAATGATAACGGCGGAACAAGACGAGTACCGGCAAGAGACCTATGGCACGTCAAAAAGCGGCGTGATCCGCGATTTTTCTGATTTGTATAAAAATATTTGGCAGGCCGGTGAGGTGCCCACAAAAGAGAATATATTCAGGCTCATTCGAAGCGCAGATATGCGGAGGGCAAGTGCGTCACCCTCCGCATCGTCCCAGTACGCGGCGGAGGTCAAACAGCTTGAAAACTGTGCGAAAATTCTCGGATTCAGCGCCGAAGAAGTGCAAAGCAGGACGAATCAGATGTTGATGGAGAAGGAATTTGACAGACGTTTGGCCGGAATGCGCCTTGAGCCCGGGACCGTTGGTAAAATCCAAAGCGTGCTGGCGAATCCCATGTTCAAACCCGCAGATCTGATAAAAGAGTTGAAAGGCAATGCATTCATCGACGAGCTATACCAATACGACGCAGGAGTGAGCGAAGGCTATTCCGTCGAGATCCATACCCAAATGATGATGGAACAATTCGAGCAGTACTTTTCGGAAGTTCCTCTGCCCGGAGGCGTCCATCTCTCGATGCTTCGATTGGTTCTCGCATGTCATGACATCGGGAAGGGCTGGGCCGCGGCAAAAGAAGGCGACAAAAATCTACAGCACAAATATACCGTCAAGGTGATGAAGGCGCTGTTCCCTCAATTGAAAGTGGATCAGAAATATACCGATTTTGCAGTGGCCCTGGTGAACGGAGATCCATTCGGCGCGTACTTTGTTGCCGCTCAACAAAATGGGGATGTGGGGATGTCCCTGGAAGATTTTGCGGATGAGTTCGCAAATATGCAAAGGGGCAGCGGGATGAACGCCGGGGATTTTTTTGAATTGCTTCTGATTTTTTATCAATCAGACGCCGGGAGTTATCCGAATCTAAAACGTTTATTTAAGCGAGGCGATGATGGGCGCTTGGGTGTGCAAGGTCATCGCCTGCAATTTTCCGAAAGTATAGAAGGGGCCTTCCATAAATTAAAAAGTCATATTTTGGGTGCCGAATACATATCCCGCAGGGCGGTGGAAGAGCCTCTTGCCCAAGACAAGGAAAAGCCACCGAAAGAAAATATTCTTGTTCTATTGGAAAAGGCGGTGGAACAAAAAAACAGGACAGAATACAAACGTTTTCTAACTCATGCCATCGATTTTGGGTTTACAATGGATTTTATTCCTCGGTTTTTGGAAGGGGATCCTGCAGGAGAGGCCGTGCCGTTGGCTGCACCCGAAGAAGTTCCGTTTTCTGAAGTTGAATTTACCCAAGCCGCCAAGAAGCCGATGGGCGGGGAAATAAAATTTGCCGATAAGGCGCAAAAATTTCAAAATGAACATGGGGATGTCTTTGATAAAGCAAAAGCAGCAAAAGAGACATTTGCCGCGCAAGTTGCAAGCGCGATGGCGCGGCCGAGTGTGCAAACTGTGACAGACACCATGGAGATTGAATTGGGGGACAAGACAAAAATAGCGCTGCAATTTGAGGAAACTGTTTCAGACAAGGAGGATTACGCAACGGCAAGAATCGAGAACGGCAGACTCACCATCATGGCGGC
>CAZGMX010000297.1:0-2797 GCA_964526865.1 uncultured Actinomycetota bacterium
TTGCGATCAAGCAGGCGAGGGCCCTGCAGATACCGGCGGTTTTTATGGGCGGCGATGCGATTGTGGATCCGACGTTCGCGCAGATCGCGACGCCGGCCGTGGCGGAGGGGACGTATGCCACGATGATCGGGGGAGATTTGCACGACGAGCCGGCGGCGGCCGATTTTGTGCATGCCTATGAATCGAAGTTTGGCGAATTGGGGGTGTGGTCGGCATATGCCTATGACGCCGCGCGGATCATCATGGAGGCCGTCCGGAAGGCCGGAAAGAAGGACCGTCCGGCGGTTCTGTCGGCCGTCCGCCAAATCAAGGATTTTCCAGGCGCCACGGGGATCACCAATTTTGACGAAAAGGGGGACAATCAAAACGCCTTCATCGGCATTTACCGGATGGAAAACGGCAAGTGGAAGTTTCAGTCGAGGGCGGAATAACTCTGCCCCCTTCTGCAAACAGGGGGCGATTGCAAGGCTATGGAACCTTATCAAATATTCCTTCAACAGCTGGTGAATGGTTTGTCGATGGGGATGATCTATGCCTTGATCGCCCTGGGGTACACGATGGTCTACGGGGTGATCCAGCTCATCAACTTTGCGCACGGCGAAGTCTTTATGGTTGGGGCCTACCTGGGGTGGACGCTGTTTAACATGCTGGGGCTTTCCCCGGAATTGTCGGCCGGCAATTTGTTGTGGTTTTTGCCGCTGATCATTTTGTTTGCTGCGTCCGGCTGCGGCGTTCTGGGGCTGGTGGTCGAGCGGGTGGCGTACCGGCCGGTGCGCAACGCCCCCAAACTGGTGCCGCTCATCACGGCCATCGGTGTCTCTTTTGTTCTCCAAAATATCGTGATGCTCGTCTATGGCGCGGCGGACAAGGGATTCCCGCCGCTGATGCCGCCGGTCCGATTTACCTGCCTGAACACAACCGTCACGTTGCTGCAGATTTTTATATTGGTTTTTTCTTTGGCGTTGATGGCGGGTCTGCATTGGTTTGTGACGCGCACCCGCTGGGGCAAGGCCATGCGGGCCTGCTCGGACGATCTGACGGCCGCGCGGGTGGTGGGTATCCCCGTGAACAAGGCCATTGCCCTGGCGTTCTTCATCGGATCTGCCATGGCGGGGGCCGGCGGAATTCTTTTTGGCATGTATTACAACACCATCAATTTTCACGACGGATACATGGCCGGTCTGAAGGCCTTTACGGCGGCCGTTTTGGGAGGGATCGGAAACATTCCCGGCGCCATGCTGGGCGGAGTCCTCATCGGAGTTCTGGAGGGATTGGGGGCGGGATATCTTTCGGCCGAGTGGAAAAATGTGTTTGCCTTTGTGGTACTCATCGTCATTCTCATGTTCAGGCCCTCGGGCCTGCTGGGGGAACGGGTGGCCAAGAAGGGGTGACGGGGTAGAGGAGAGTTGCCATGGGACGGATTTCTCAAGCAACGGCGTTGATCAAGAAATGGCGGTACGCGGGCACAGCGGCCGCCGCGGTGTTGCTGCTTCTTTTTCCCGTGTGGGATCGCAACGCGTTCCATGTGGAGATTGCCGTGACGTGCCTGATCTTCATTCTCCTGGCGCTGGGGCTGAACGTCATCATCGGCTATGTGGGTCTTCTCAATTTGGGATACGCGGCCTTTTTTGCCGTGGGGGCATACACCTATGCGTTGATGAGTGTCCACTGGCAGACGCCTTTTTGGGTGGGACTGCCCGCGGCCATGGTGGTGTGCGCTGTCGTTGGGGTTCTGCTCGCATTTCCCGCGGTGCGCCTGCGGGGAGACTATCTGGCCATCGTCAGCCTGGGTTTTGGAGAGATTGTCCGGATCACGCTGAATAATTCGGACACGGTTACTGGCGGTCCCAACGGCTTGATGGGAATTGCCCACCCCAGCTTGACAGTTCCCGTTCTGTCGCAGGGGAAGTGGGTGTGGAGGGTGTATGAATTCGGCGTGGTCTCCACGCCTTACTTTTATCTGGGAGTGGGGCTGGTCGCGATTGTTGTGTACGGGATGTTTAAATTGGAAAAATCCCGCATCGGCAGGACGTGGATCGCGGTGCGGGAGGACGAAATCGCGGCGGTGTCTGTCGGGATATCGGTTCACAAGGCAAAACTGGTGGCCTGTGGGTTGGGAGCGGCTGTTGCGGGTGTTGCGGGCTGCCTTTTTGCGGCCAAGCAGGGTAGTATTTCCCCGGATTCCTTCGATTTTATTGTGTCGGTCATGATCGTGGCCATGGTGGTGTTGGGCGGCGTGGGGAGTATAGCCGGAGCTGTTGTCGGGGCGATCCTTCTGACCGTTCTGCCGGAGATATTCCGGGGATTTGCGACATACCGGATGCTGCTGTTTGGAGTGGCGATGATATTGATCACGATCTGGCGGCCGCAGGGAATTTTGGGGGATCCCCTGCACACCAAGGAACTGCATGATGAGTCCGGAGGATAAAAATGGTCTGCATCCGGTGTCGTGCGGCCGGCCTGGCACTGGGAGTAACGGTACACAATGAAAATACTTAGAATTTTTGGGCTGCGGAAGAACTTTGGCGGACTGACGGCGCTGGACGGCGTCAGTTTTGATCTGCACCAGGGAAAGATCCTGAGTCTGATCGGTCCCAATGGCGCTGGAAAGACCACGCTGTTCAACTGTATCACCGGATTGGAAACTCCCTTGGAAGGGGAAATATTGTTTGGGGAAAAGAACGTCAGCCTGCGGGGGCAGTCTTCCTGCCGAGTCGCGGAACTGGGGATTGCCCGGACATTCCAGAATATCCGCCTGTTCAAAAACATGAGCGTGCTGGAAAATGTCATGGTGGGC
>CAZGMX010000298.1:0-2779 GCA_964526865.1 uncultured Actinomycetota bacterium
GGCCAACGCCAATCTGTGCAAGACGGGGATGTACGGCGAGAATGCCAGATGGGGCCGGAGCATGGCTGCGCTGGGGGTCAGCGGCGCCCGCCTGGACGACGAGCGCGTCGATATTTTTATCAATGGAAAGAACGCGACCCACAACGGGACGATCGGCAAGGCGCACATGAAGCAGTTGATCCGCGCCGTGAAGAAGAGAAATATCCACATTCTGATCAATCTCAAGATGGGCAAACAGGGGTACAAGATGTGGACGTGCGATCTATCCAATCAATACGTCGATATCAATGTGTGAACGCGGCATGAGAGAAAAGACATCATTGCGAGTCTGGGGATTGTTGTCATTGCGAGGAGGTCCGGCGTATTTCATGCCGGACCGACGCGGCAATCTCGTTGACAAAACAACGGGATCGCCGTGCCCTTCGGGCTCGCGATGACGCGTAATCTATAAGGTCCAAAGACAATGAATGAGGTCATCGAAAAAGCGAGTGTTCTGGTTGAGGCCCTGCCGTATATTCAGGCGTTTGACGAGAAATTTGTCGTCGTCAAATTCGGCGGCAGCGCCATGGTCAATAATTCCTATGAAGAGAGCGTCCTGCGCGACCTGGTCTTCATGGAGGCCGTTGGGATGCGGCCGGTGGTGGTGCACGGCGGCGGCAACGCCATCAGCACCCGCATGAAAGAACTGGGTGCCCAACCCAATTTTATCCACGGAATGCGGGTGACGGACAAGACGACGATGCAGGTGGTTGACGAGGTGTTGGGGAAAATCAATTCCCAAATCGTTCACACGATCTGGAGATTTGGGGGAAAGGCCAAGGGACTCTCAGGCAGGGAACAGGAGTTGATCCTGGCCCAAAAACACTATGGAAGGGTGAACGGCGAACCGGTGGACTTGGGATTTGTCGGCTCGGTGGCATCGATTCGTTCGGAGATCATCAAGGAGACGGCCTACAATCATGGGATTCCGGTGATTGCGCCCGTGGGCATTGGGGACGACGGTTCCTGGTACAACATCAATGCGGATACTGCGGCCGGGGAAATTGCCGCGGCGCTCAAGGCGGAGAAACTGGTCATGCTGACGGATGTGCAGGGCATCATGAAGGATCCCAAAGATGCCAAGACGCTTATTTCGACGATTCAGGCGGGAAGGGTGGAGGAGTTGATCCAATCGGGCGTCATCCAGGGGGGGATGATTCCGAAGGTTCGGGCGTGCCTGCGAGCCCTGGACGCAGGTGTCTCCAAGACCCACATCATCGACGCGCGGATCCTTCACTCCCTTTTGCTGGAAATTTATACCGACAAGGGAGTCGGAACGGAAATCGTCAGATAACGCCATGTCCAAGACATCTCAAATCAAGGCCCTCTACGGCCGGTATGTTTTGACCACGTACAAGAAGACCTCGCTGGCCATTGTGCGGGGCAGGGGATCGTGGGTGTGGGATGCCGAGGGCAAAAAGTATCTGGATTTTTTTCCGGGGTGGGGGGTCAACGGCCTGGGACACTGTCACCCGGCTGTTCGTACGGCCATTGCCAAACAGGCCGGCCGTCTTCTGCACATGCCCAACAATTATTATCATGACCGCCAGGGGGAACTGGCCCGGTGGATTTCCACAAAGTCGTTCGGGGGAAAATGTTTCTTTTGCAACAGCGGGGCGGAGGCCAATGAATCGGCCATCAAGCTGGCCCGCAAGTGGGGAGCCGCCTCTGGCCGCCACGAAATCATCACGGCGTATCATTCCTTTCACGGACGGACGATGGCCACCCTCACGGCCACGGGCCAGGAAAAATATCAGGAGGGTTTTGCGCCCCTTCTTCCGGGATTTCGATACGTTCCCTTTGGAGACATTGACGCATTGCGTGGTGCGGTCAATGAATGCACGGCTGCGATCATGCTGGAGCCCATTCAGGGAGAGGGGGGCATTCGCGTGGCGGGAGCGCCTTATTTTCAGGCCGTCCGCGCCTTGTGTAACGAGCGCACAATGCTTCTCATCCTGGACGAAGTCCAAACCGGCATGGGGCGGACGGGCAAATATTTTGCCTATCAGCATTATGGAATTCGTCCGGACGTCATGACGCTGGCCAAGGCGCTGGGGGGCGGTGTGGCCATCGGTGCCATGGTGGCAGACACCCGGTACGATCAGGTCCTTCAGCCCGGCAATCACGCGTCCACGTTTGGGGGCAATCCGCTGGCATGCGCCGCAGCAATCAGTGTGTTTGAAACGATCGTCAAGGACAAGCTGCTGGGCAGGACTGGCTCTATGGGCAGACTCCTGAAGGACGGCCTGACCGATCTTCAGAAAAAGTATCCCGTGATCAAAGAGGTGCGCGGATTGGGCGTGATGCTGGGGGTGGAGTTGGAACGGGAGGGCGCTGATTTGGTGAACGCCGCGATGAAAAAGGGATTGCTCATCAACTGTACGGCAGGCAATGTTTTGCGGTTTATGCCCGCGATGACGGTGACAAAACAGGAAATATCCAGGGCGTTGGACCTCTTTGAAGAGGCGTTGATGGACGTATGCTGAAAAACAAGGATTTGCTGTCGATCAAGGATTTGACAGCCGCCGAAATCCAGGAAATCCTGGCCCTGTCCAAAAGGATGAAGGTTCGGCGTGTGAGCAAGGATATGGAGGGAAAGACGCTGGGATTGTTCTTTAAGAAATCTTCCACGCGTACCCGGGTGTCGTTTGAAGTGGCGATGTCGCAGATGGGCGGGCATTCCATCTTTTTGGAGCCGGACAGCATTCAACTCAACCGGGGAGAATCGCTGGGGGATACC
>CAZGMX010000299.1:0-2762 GCA_964526865.1 uncultured Actinomycetota bacterium
ACACATTGCCGCCGAGGGTGTGCCTCAATTTTTTTTTATTTTTCTTGTCTGACTCGTGTAGGGCGGTATGTCGGAGTGAAATGGTATGAGTTCTGAGCCATTGATTCAAGAAGCAGTAAAGCGATTGGTGGATGCGGCGCATCCGCTTAAGGTCATCCTATTTGGTTCCCATGCGGCTGGGACAGCCAATGTCAACTCTGATTTGGATTTTCTCGTCATAGAATCAACCGTGAAGAATAAGCTCAAAGAAATGGTGCGATTGCGGCGGACACTGCATGGTTTGGGGGTTCCCATCGATGTCTTAGTGGCTTCAAAGCAGGATATCGATGATTGGGGGCACCTGCCATCGACTGCGCTCTATTGGGCCGTGAAAGAGGGGAAGGTTCTTCATGATGCGTCCCATTGATCTTGCCCGAAGATTGCTCATTGTCGCACAACGCGACATGCGCGCGTTTCAACTCCTGGCAGCGGATCCTTCTGTTTCGGATGAACCCGTCGGATTCCATGCGCAACAGGTGGTTGAAAAGTGTTTGAAGGCTGTATTGGCTGCTCGCAGGATTGAAATACGCAAGATTCATGATTTGGCCATGTTGGTGGATATATTTGCGCAAAACCAATTGCCCGCGCCACCGAATAAGGACGAGTTGGAGGACCTTAGTCCTTATGCCGTGATGCTTCGTTATGATTTTGTTGAAGACGCGGTTCTTGACCGAAAACATGCGGCAAAAATCGTTGAAGAGGTCTATTCTTGGGCTGTCAACCAGCTGAAAAATTCATAAAGACATTTGTGAGACCACATCGAATTTGGGGGATACGTGGCGAGATACAAATAAACTGTAATAGTTTAGGGGGTTGCCCCGTTTACGGGGAGGAGTGCGGCGCCAGCCGGCTTTGTCAGTAAAAGATGCAGGAAGTTCAGCGGGTTGAGATTTTGAAGTCGAGCAGTTTGGATAAGACTCATCAGTACCTCGCGCGGGCTGGGAAATCCTGCACCGGTTGATGACACTACCGGCCCAGCAGCGAACCTTGAAGATAATAGGAGTGCCGGTGCGTGCTCCGTGATCCTTTCTCAACAACGTGGATGTCGCCGTAGGAGAAAAAACTTTGCCAGGGGTGTCCCTGAAAATTGGCAGGGAGGAGCTATGAAGCTGTGAAATAATTGTATAACTAGCTATATAGCTATGATACAATATCCCATATCACATGAGGAGGTTTCTATGGGATACCAATCGACCATGCAAGTTATACAACGCAAGGGGAATACAAGACAATACTATCTGATTTGCCCTGCGGCATTGGCAGAGGCATTGGAGATAGAAAAAGGGGAACCATTTGAATGGGTGGTAGAGAGAAAAGACATCTTGATGCTCAAGCGAGTTCATGCTCGCAAGGGTAAGGTGCGTTCGTGAAGGAAGTCACTATGGAGCTGCTTGTTTTTGGAGAAAGTCCTGTGCCCAGGGGACAGCAAAACGCCTCTAGTCGAAAACCACGATTAAACAAAGTGCGACGTGATCAGATGATATTACGTGCAATTGACGTAGAGACATTGATCTGTGATGACCATCCAGCCAGGGCTATTTGGGAGTTTGTCGGAAAGATGGAACTAAAAGCCTTTTACCTTAACATGAGGGCTGTTGAAGGAGTGGCTGGGCGCAACACAACCGATCCACACACGATGATCAGTCTCTGGATCTATGCTTATAGCCGGGGCATCGGTTCCGCACGGGAGATCGCCCGGCTTTGCGAATACGACCCGGCCTACCAGTGGTTGACAGGGATGAAGATCATCAACCATCATTCTCTTTCAGATTTCAGAGTGGATAACAAAGATGCCCTGGATAACCTTTTTACGCAGGCGCTGGGACTTTTGAGTGCGGAGAACCTGATCACGCTGGAAAGGGTTATGCAGGATGGGACCAAGATTAGGGCCAATGCCGGGGCCGATTCGTTCCGACGAGAAGAAAGGATCCAAGCCCATCTAAAAATGGCCAAAGCACATATCCAATCGATGGGAGACCCATCTGATCCTCCAGTGGCTGACCGTGCGAGCAAAGCACGTGAACAACGATGTCTCAAAGATAGAAAAGAGCGGTTGGAAAAAGCGCTTGAAGAACTAAAAAAGATACGCACACAAAAACCCAGCGAAGAAGCCAAAAGAGAGGCCAGAGTAAGTCAGACCGATCCGGAAGCGCGCATCATGAAACAAGCTGACGGAGGTTACCGTCCTAGTTACAACGTGCAGATTTCAACGGACCGAGCAAACGGTATAGTTGTAGGCGTAGACGCCACTCAAGAGGTCAACGATTGCAATCAACTTCTACCAGCCGTGGAACAGATCCAAGTGAACACAGGGACTTTGCCCAAGCAAATGGTGGCCGATGGTGGTTACACCAATCGAGAAAACATTCTGGCGATGAGTGAAAGAAGCATTGAGTTTATTGGTTCCATGCCGGATACAGCAAAGACTGTTAAGGCACAGATGGAAAGGCGGGGAATCGCTCCAGAGTTTTATTCCGACTCATTTGATTACAACCCCCATGAAAACACCTATATCTGCCCGGGTGGTAAAATTCTCTCGCATCGGGGCCAAACAAAACGCACGGGTCTGACCGAGCATCATTATCGGGCCAATCCTGCCGATTGTACTGTTTGTTCGTTGCGGAACAAATGTTGTCCTGGTGGTTATGAGAAGGGGCGTTGTATTACAAAAGTTGTGCTTATCCGATTGACTCCACTTACCACTACGTGTAGTGTTTATAGTG
>CAZGMX010000300.1:0-2751 GCA_964526865.1 uncultured Actinomycetota bacterium
TAAAATTTCGCGTTGACCCACCTGCCAATGGCCTCCTCCATCATGCGCCTTTGAAACACCTGATCATAGAGTTGGGCAAATGTGCTGGCGGACGGCTCCGGCTCTCTGCGCAGCTTTTCAAACTGACTGCGCAGATACGGCGGCAAGGTGTCGGTGGGGGCGCACGAGAGAAGGATCGTCAGCATGTTGGGAATGGACAGACCCCGTTGAACTGCGATCACTTCGGGGATCTGGTCCCGCACCAAAAAAGAACGCGCCTGGGGATACACCACAAAATCCGTTTGGGTATCATCTTGATCGGTCAAATAAAACAGGCATGAGGGGACAATTCCGGCCAACGGCCTTCCCCTGGCTGCACTCGCCTCTTTGTAGGCGTGCGCAACATTTTTCAGTCCCAAAAAATCGCTCTCCTCCAGAAAATCGAGAAGAGTTTTCAGATCCTCCGTGGTTTCGATCCGGTCCTTCCTCAACAGAAGGTCGGCAGCACCCGTCTTTGGAACCGTCTTGGATTTTTGGAAAAACGGCGGAAGTTTGGAGAGCACCTGGACTCTTGAATGATTCATCATGGCGGCCATGCTGGGGGACAGTTTTTGTGTGACCTCCGGTTTCAGGCCAATGCTCGCACCAAAATAGGCAAGGGGGGGGCCCTCGGCTGCCCGAATCATTCCCAAACGCGATGCCGTGTAGAATTCCGCTTCGAAATCGGCCTGGGTGGTGATGTCTGATTCGCCCGCAAGCATGAGAGGATTGTCGAGAGATTCCTCAATGATTCTCAGGGAGGAATCGATCCTTTCCAGATCGGCGCTCCGGCCCTGCGGCACCTCCTGCCCCCTCACGGGCACAGCGACCTCCGCATCATTGGCGGCCGCCTTGAGTCTTGCGTCTTCTGCCGAGAGATAACTGGACTGGTGCTCCCGTTTTGTCTTTCCATAACAGCGGAAAGTGGGGTGCAAATCCCGGTCCAACCGGCTGTCCCGTGTGCCCACACCATAATCAAATGTGATGATGACGCCCTCGTTGAGACATTTGGCCATGGCAGTAATCCAGCGCTCCTCGGCCAGATTGATGGTCCTCTCTTCGCCCTCCATCAGCCGGACCCCGAGCCGCTCCAGATGCTGGGCCAGGGCGGGAGTGGACGGTTCTTTGGTCTCCTCCATTAAGACCCCGTCGCGGACGGCCACAAAAACCTCCCGCAGGGCACCGTTTTCAAATTTCACTTTGTGGACGGGAAATGCGTCCGGCAATTCGTTGCTCAAAAACACCCCCCTCACAGAGTTTGGTTTAAACAATTTGTCCACCTCAACAGCGTTTCCCTGCAATTGTCGCACGCGGCCGGCCAATCTACCCAACACCGCCTTCTGCCTGTCCAGTGCCTCCCTGCTTATTTCCACCGTGGTATAGCGGGCCGCCCGGGAGAATTCTTCGCCCTCCGCCCCCCTGCTGCGCGCCATGTGATTGATCTCCAACAGAATGCCCGACGCCAACGCCCCGTCCCGGGCCCCTAACTCGATGATGTCAAATCCCCTGCATTTTTTCATTGTCGTCCACCATTTGCCCAGTTCCAACGCGACCCAGCGCGGAAAGTCTTGAATCTCCGACACCATCGTCACAAATTCGGAATCTTTTTTTCCCACCACGGGAAGGACCCGTTGCCGCGTGTAAAAACCGTATTCAGGATGGTACAATGCCAGTTCCATGAATTTTGCAAACGTCACGGGGCCTTCGGTTTCGATCAAACGGACAAGTTTCTTCTGCGTTTCCGTCCGGCGCGATTTCCATTCCTCTAGAACCGTCTCCACGGAAATATTCCACGAGGCGCAGACAGCCGTCAGGTGGCCGTAGAGCTGGGCCGCGTATGTCTTGGAATACAAAAACTCCCCCATGGTCCGCGTCAACTCCCCCATCGCCTCATCACGGGTCTTGGCCGCGTGATCCGTCCATTCTTTTGTTCGATCCTCCAGGCTAGGCAATTGTTTTTGTTTCCACACACTGTAGTTCTTCATGAAACCGTTCATGGTTTCGAGCGTGGGCGGCTCCGAAGGCAGTGAAACCGCAAGAAAACCTGTCTTATCAATCATTTCTCTTTTCCTTTTCGGATCCTGGGCCTGCTTTTGCATCAATTGGGCGTAGTACCAAAACGCGAGGGCAACAAAAAGCAGATGGTCTTCGGTCATTGGAATCCGCAATGTCCTGGCCAGAGACAGGGTGGAAACTCCAAAAAAACCGGCCGCCGACTCTAAATGGATCATGAACTCCGGCACATTAAAAAGATATGGCGTATCGTCCAGTGCCCTGGTCAGAACCAAAAATGCCCGTTGAGCGACGGCAACGTGTTTTTCCACCAATTGGCGCGCCAAGAGCGGATGATGCCCCTGCCTGGTCAAGGCCAGCGTCTTTTGGGCAATCAGCATTTCCAAAGAAAGATTCTCCGGCTGGGACACTCCATCTGTGCCGCTGCCATCACCGGACCGAAGGAGGGATCGCGGCGCAAGGGCATGCGCACACGGCGGCACGGGCTCCCCCGCAAGAGACAAGCACAAAATGACACAAATAATCTTAAGGAACCTCGATCGATTTTCCATAAAGCTCCTCGAGAATTGCAACCCATCTGCTGGCAATATTTTACACTAGAAAATGGGCTTTGTCAAGGGGGACGCGGCGTGATAGCATTCTTTTATAATTTAACGTGGGTATCAGATTGGCTCTAATGACCACAACATATCGCGCAAAGACTTCCTCCCCCCTTGCGCC
>CAZGMX010000301.1:0-2744 GCA_964526865.1 uncultured Actinomycetota bacterium
GGCCGTGTTGAGCTGTTTGACGTTTGCCCCGCTCGCTGTTTTTTCCTGCTCGACCTTCTGGGCATAATTGGGATCCCTCTGAAATCTCTTCATGCTCTCCTGGACCGCGGACGCGGCATAGTATTCGGACTTTTGGAATTTTAATTTCTCCTGCTTGGCCTGTTCTTCGCGCCGCTTGGCGATCTGGTCCGCAAGGGCCTTTTCCCTCTGTTTTGCCGTGTCACGGGCGACTTCCTGTTTTGCCTTTTCGATCATCTTGCGCTTGTAGAGCTCCACCTTTTTGCGCGCTCCGCGCTCCAGGGCCTCATCAACCCGCTTGAATCCCTTTTGCTTTTCGTCTGTTCCGACCTTTTGGGGCGGTTCCGCCCAACTGCAGGGGACTCCCACAGGAAGCATGGCGATGGACAGCGCAATGGCCACTGTCCGCCGCAAGTAAAGTGCGATCGATTTGCGTTTATGTGCTTTCATGACACGGTCTCCTTCTTGTCCTTCTTGTCGCTTGATATCGCGGCCCCGCATCCCATCGACTGGATCGGGCCGCAGTTGAACACCAGAATGCTTGCGATTCGCCGGCGGGATTTCCGCCTGGCGGCCGCAATGTCAGTGCGTGAAGAGCGCAGGCCAGCGAGATCACCCGGCCCTTCCTGCAGTGACGCATTCGTAGAAAAAACTCTTCCTCCCCCCTTGTGGGGGAGGATTGAGGAGGGGGGAATGTCATGATCAGCCCCCCCATCCCAGCCTTCCCCCGCAAGGGGGGAAGGAGCTATTTTTAAACTTGGAAAAACAGATATTCCAGCGAGATCGCCGAGTCCCGGCTTGAAACACGCCGGGACTCGCGATGACGATGACCAGCGCGATTGCTTCGTCGTCCCGAAAGCTTTCGGGACTCCTCGCGATGACGTTTTCATACTGACATGACTAGAAATGGCGCGAGCCAGACAGGTTTGTCTGGCTGTTTTGGGCAGGATTTCATGGATGTTTGCGCCCAGCGGAGGCCCGCGCAAAGGCGCGGACAAAAGAATCAATGACTCAGGACTTCCCCCTACGTCATTGCGGGGAGGCGCGACTGCCGCGGGACAATCCGTCGGAATTCCCGCCGCGGCGAGCGCATCTCCTCCCGGCCGCAATGACGTCATCATGCCTGCCGAAAGCACCGTGCTTGCCGGCAGGGCTTGCTGGTCCACCGGTGACTCGCTGTAAGGAGTCGGCGGTGGACCGCAGGGAAAATTATTTTCCGGGGACATATCCTCTTCGATCAAAATCGGCACGGGCAGGCCGCACACGGCACTCCCCGCATTTTCATGATTTATTTCGGCCGCGAGCGGCAAGGGAATCTGCGAAAGAATTTCCGGCGCAATTTCTTCCCACGGCGTGCCGCCGGCCAGATCTTTGAAAAGCTCGGAACGGGCCCCCAGCGGAATCTGATTGATGAGTTCCAACATTTTTATTTCGCGCGATTCGCCGGCGCCGGCGGCAACAGCATCGGGCAGGATTTCCCTGACAATCTCCAGGGGATCTTCTCCCCGCAAGAGGCCCTCTTCGATCGCCTCGGCGCTGGCGGCATCCGTCGTGATTCCAAACCGCTGGAGCAGGACGCACGAAGACGACGTGCGTTCCTCACAAACGTTTGCCGCGTTTCCGGCCGAAATAGGTTCGCAGGAGGCCGTTTGCGCCGCCGTCTGACCCGCCGTCACTGTGCCGTATGGGAGCATCAAAAGCGCTAGAATGGCGCCCGCCAGACGCGGGACAAAAGGCACGCGCCTGACCGATCGACTGTCATTCTTGTTATTCGTTTTTGTCTTTTTCATACCGTCTTTTTCGCTAAAAAAACAAGCCTTTCTTCGCATGCTTCCCAACCCGCGAGAGGACAGGGCAGCAATGCCAAGAAAGGCTCATAAACTGAAATGCCGGACCATTATGGCCCGGCTGTCAGAAACCTTTTTCTTCTGGCAACCTGGCGGTCCTAGAGCAACCGTCATTGCAAGTTCCGGAAATTTCCCTGCCGGAACATGGCAACCTCGATGTTTTACTTTACATTCTTTCGAGATTGCTTTGTCGTCCCGGCTTACTGCTGCCGGGACTCCTCGCAATGACGCTCTGCCATAGGATCCATGGCTTTGCGTCCCCGCCTTACGACGAGTTTGCCTTTTTCAAAAGACGTAATCCCAAAGAACAAATTCTTTCTAACTCTTTATCAGAGCAAAAAATGTACCACTTGAACTTTCAGCGCATATCATTTTACCACCCAGTACTATACCACAATTTACAAAAAAGTCAAGGGTTTAGTCTCCAATTTTATAACAAACGCCTTTTGGGACAGTTGCCTGCTGGCAAAGCCCTGCAAAAGCCATTTCCACAAAAGACAACTGCACAAATTATGCATTTTTTGTGCAGTTCACTGCACAATACCATCGTCACCTGATGCGTCGTCAATAAATGAGCAATGGTTGCGCAGTTGTGTTGCAGTTGCCCTATTCTCCAGTCAACTGTTTCTGGTCATAATCAAGTCGCAGTTGCGGGTTTTCTGCCTGTATCTTCTTTCCAATGGTATCCACCAGTCGAAGAGCACTTTTCAGCGCATTTTCTGCCTCTGTTGTTGATCCAAAAGGATCAGACTCGTAAAAAAATGTGTTTCGCCGGCGGCGCAGCTTTTCAAACTTTTCGACCAAAATTGAATACTCTTTATCCAGAATGTGCTTATCCGATTGACTCCACGCCATACAACTGCTTGTGGGTCGTCGGCG
>CAZGMX010000302.1:0-2726 GCA_964526865.1 uncultured Actinomycetota bacterium
CAAAATGGGCGTCCAAGGGCATGTAGGGGCCCACAAAGGCGAACCCGCGGGCGATTTTGATTTCCAGGCCGGACCGTCGGGCATACAACGTACACAAGAGCTCCGCGGCGCGTTTGCCCATGCCGTAGGCCGAGCGCGGGTCCTGGGGATCCGGCGCCCCCGGATAGTTTTCGGGGATGTGGGTCATGTCAGGCGGTTGTTTGCCATAGACTGCCCCGGAACTGCAAAACAACATCTTTTTTGCGCCGCAGTGCCGCGCGAATTCCAAGATACGCCGTGTTCCTGCCACAATGGTGTCGAACATCACCAGGGGATTTTTGTCGTTTTGCCGGGAGCTGGACTCGGCGGCTGCATGGATGATGTGTGAAAATTCCCCCCGGGGAAATGCAAAGGAGCTCACGTCCCCTTTCTGGAGCCGGATGGCCGGATGAGCAGCCAGATGGGGGGCCTTTTTTCGAAAGGCGGCCGGGCGGCGGGTCAAGACCACGGCCGTGGCGTTCAATCCCAGTCTGTCGTTGGCCCAGCAGAAACTCTCCAGAAGCCAGCAGCCAAAAAAGCCGGTGCCCCCCGTGATAAACAGACGCTGTCCCTTGATTTCTCTCCACAGGCCATCCGTGTGCGCGAGGATGTAGTCCAAGTCCTTTCTTAAGGGATTGGCCGGCTCGTTGCTCGATTTGCGATGTGGTGTCATGGCTACCGCAGTCAAGGAGATACCCCTAAAGTACATCAAACCAAATACAGGCTGCACTGGCGTTTGGGTCAGATTTGGAACTGCTTATCCTAGACGTTAAATGTCCTTTTTGCGTGCTGCGTTGCGGTCGCCATTCCACTCGAAGCATGGTAGAAAAATAATCAGAAAAGGATAGGCAACCCGTCCGTCTTCGCTACAATAGTAACCCTTTTGGAGGAACGAAAAATGTAGTTTATCATATCCCAAGAGGTGATGGTAGATAGGGATTGTTGGCGGGTGTGCGACATAAAAGCGGGGAAAAGTTGATGAAAAATGAAGCCGAGGATTTCATAAATATTCCGCCAAAGGTATATGATCTTGTCAATGAAAGCTTGGGGCACTATTTTTCAAAAATATCTCTGATGAATCCAGACGATTTAACGAAAGACATGTTGAATCCTGCCAAGGCGATTCACAACAAGCAGGTGTTATCAAAATACGTTAATCTGGAAGGAAAAAAATACTGGAAGTGGGTTCCGGGTATGGAACTAATCTGGTTACTTGGATTAAATGCTTCGGGTTGGATGTAATAGGAGTGGAGCCAGGATGCGAAGGTTTTTCAGAAACTGTTAAAGCCTCAAGGCTCTTGTGTGAAGCTAATGGAATATCTTCGGATAAGGTTGTTGTTTCTAATGGCGAAGCTATTCCGTTTTTAGATAATTCTTTTGATCACTACTGTCCGGTTAAGCAATTTTAGTTTACGTGTAAACCAATAATAGAAAGCAACATGCAAACAAAAACATCCATTTTCGATTTGAAATCATTAGCATTATCTGGCCATCCTACTGCCAAAGCGCAGAGAGGGGTGGCCAATGAATACGGGCAAAACGATTTTCTCGCAGCTAATGGATATTCTGCCAAGACACGTCTTCCATCAATGCGTGCAACGTTACGAAGGCAATCGCCGGGTGCGAACATTTTCATGCTGGAACCAATTCCTCTGCATGGCTTTTGCGCAACTTGCCTATCGCGAAAGTCTGCGCGATATCGAAGCATGCCTGGATGCGCAACAGACCAAACTCTATCACATGGGTATTCACGGCAATGTTTCTCGCAGCACTCTTGCCGACGCCAACGAAACACGGGACTGGCACATCTACGCCGATTTTGCGCAAGTGCTGATCCATATCGCGCGCCCTCTCTATGCCAACGACGAGATTGGAGTCCAACTCGACAACACGGTTTACGCGTTGGATTCAACGACAATCGATTTGTGTCTGTCTCTTTTCCCCTGGGCAAAATTCCGAAGAACCAAGGGTGCCGTCAAAATGCATACGTTGCTGGACCTGCACGGCCCCATCCCTTCTTTCATCGAGGTTACAACGGGAAAAATCCACGACGTGAATATCCTCGATCAAATCATTCCAGAACCTGGTTCCTTCTACATCATGGATCGTGCCTATCTGGATTTCGTCCGCTTGCATGTCTTGACCCAAGCTTCGGCCTTCTTCGTTATTCGCGCCAAAACAAATCTCCAATTTCAACGACTTTATTCTCACCCCGTGGACAAGACAACGGGTATTCAATACGACCAAACTGTCGGGCTAACCGGTTTCTATTCCGTCAAAGGCTATCCCGAAAAACTTCGCCGAATCAAATACTACGACACACAAACAAACCATACTCTGATTTTTTTAACCAACAACTTCCTCTTACCACCACTTACCATCGCACAACTATACCGCTGCCGCTGGCAAGTAGAACTGTTTTTCAAGTGGGTCAAACAACATCTGAGAATCAGAGCTTTTTATGGAACATCCCTCAATGCCGTCAAAACACAAATTTGGATTGCCATTTCGGTCTACGTTCTGATCGCGATCATCAAAAAACGCACCAGAATAGACCAAAGTCTCTACACAATATTACAGATTCTCAGCGTCACTTTATTCGAGAAAGTTCCGTTGATACAGCTACTTACAGATTCCGAACACCGGAACCAAAAAACGGATTTTTGCAACCAACTGGACTTGTTTCACTTATAACCGGACAGTAGTGA
>CAZGMX010000303.1:0-2662 GCA_964526865.1 uncultured Actinomycetota bacterium
CGACCGAAGCAATCTCGACGTTTCCACGAGATCGCCGTGTCCGCCACTGTAGCGTCGCCGGAACTCCTCGCAATGACCCGGACACCGTGACCTCGGCCTTGTTTGCCATTTTCCCTGCAACAAAGTACAATAGCCGCCGTCGAAAAAGACGAGGGGGGGTAAAACTATGCGCACATCGCGTCTCGGTTTTGTAGTGTTGATCATTGTGACAATGAGTTTGGGAACAGTCCGTCAAGCGTTTGCTGGAATTTCGGTAGTTCCGGGGGTGATTGAAATCATCGCCGACCGCAACGATGCGGCAACGGGCACCTGCAAGGTGACCAACACGGGCGACAACAAAATCCATATCGTGGTACAGCCGGAAGACTGGCGCAAGGGGCTGAAAGGAAAACGGGGCGGTTCTGTGTCGGACTGGCTCATGGTGGCGCCCAGGGAAATGGACATCGAGCCGGGGAAAAGCGGTGAATTCACGTATCACATCAAAGTAGGGCCGGAAGCGGCGGGTGAAAATGCGGCACAGATATTCTTTTGTGAAACGATGCCTGGTACCGGCACTCAAATCCAGGCCCGCGTCGGAGTGATTTTGTACGTGGCGGTGCGCGGCACGTTCCGGCTGGACGGGGAGATCACCGACATAAAAATATTTACATCAAAAGACAAAAAGGCGTGCGTTGCCAGCGCCCAGGTGGCGGTGAAGAATACGGGCAATGCGCACATCCGTCCCGTGGGGGACGTCAAGGTCTATAACAGCAAAGGAAATTTTATGCTGGCTGTTATTTTGACCACGGGCTGGGGAATTTTACCGGATGAGACCTACACGTACCAGGGGAGTGGGCGCGGACCGGAGCTCAAAAAAGGAAAATACCGGGCCGTTGCCACCATCTCATACGGAAAGCAATACAAGCAGGAAAAAGATTACACCGAGGAACTGTATTTTGACGTAGATGACAAGGGAAATGTCGTAGTGCCGGTGTCCGACAAGAAACAGGACAAAATACCAGATAAGAAACCAGAAAAGAAACCAGAAAAGAAACCGGGTGTGAAAACCGGTCCCGGTAAATAAGCGATGTTTCTCCATATCTTGAACATAGCTCCTTCCCCCCTTGAGGGGGAAGTTTGGGATGGGGGGTGGGGTTGATGCCGAGTTCCTGCCGATTTACCTCATGTGTTGTAGTGTTCGTATTGGCGATTCTGCTGGTGGTTTCTCCGGCAAGCGGTTATCGATTGCTCAAGTCCAGCACCGTGGGTGCTCCGGACCAGCAGGCGAAGGGTGCACTCACCAAGGAAATTGTGATGGAGATGCCTGCAGGGACGTGCTTTTTTGCTCTTCCCGGAATTCCTGCCAGCGAATGGAGTGCATCCCTTCTGGACGAGGAGATGAGAAAAAACGGAGGTGCGCTGGTTTCACTCAAAAAGGTAAATTTGGAAGGCGCGTTTGAGGAATATGTCCCGCACGGGGCCAGCGATTTTGACCTGAAACCAGGATGCGGGTATTTGTTGACCAATTCCGTGTCCTGTTCAGTCCAGGTGCGTCTGGTTGAGGCAAGAAACGTCCATACACTCAATTTGCTCAAAGGGGTCAACATCATCTCTGTGCCGATCGGCGGGCCGTACACGGCCGCTTCGCTCCTTGCGGCGCTTCAAAAGCAGGGAACTGGCTCGTGTTACGTTGCCGGACTGCGGGACGACAGGGTGTCGCTGTATTATCCTGCCCTTTCCACGCCGGATTTTCCGATTGAAAGAGGCAGGGGATATTTGGTTGCCAGCACAAAAAATACCATTTGGATTCCCCAATTTTCTCCCAAGTCTGCCGATGAAATCCCCGGCGGAAATTCCGCGGCGAAGAGCGAAGATGTCTTGGCACTGGAGACTGCCATTTATAAACAGTTACATTCGGCCAAGGAGAACAGGTCCCCCATACTATTGAAGGCGGGGGAGAGACGCGTGAAGATCGGAGAGGTGATTGAAGGTGCGCTCATAGGATTTGACTTAGATGGTGACACACTGCACTATTCCGCAAGTCCGCGGCAGGAGGGATTAAGTGTGGATCCTGAAACGGGCAAATATCGCTGGGATTTTTCCCGCCTCCAAAACGGCAGATATACCGTGGAATTTCAGGTGGCGGATGGGAAGGAAACGGCCGTGCAGACAGGCACCTTTATTGTGGTTCCCGACGGCGAATAGATGCTGGCTGTGACCACTCAAACAATGGCCCGTATAAGAGAAAAAAAATCCGGGGTTGGATCTTTCTTGCCACGGGTAGAATGGGCAGCTGCCCGTGCGTTCACTCTGGTAGAGCTCCTGGTGGTGATCGGGATCATCGGCATTTTAATCGGACTGCTCTTTCCCGCCATCAAGAGCGTGCGGGAAAGCGGCCGGATTGCCAACTGCCAGTCCAACATGCGCCAACTGCTGATAGCCATTCATGTTTATGAACAGGATACGGGGCGTCTTCCCAACATCAATTCGGCCGGGAATACCAGCGGGGAACTGATCAACCGCCTTCAGTCCCGCGTGGACAATTACAAGGTGTTTCACTGTCCTGCGCACCAGGGAAGAAGCGGGGAGGAGAGCGCTGCTGTTTCCGGCCAGACGACCTGTTATAAGTATTGTGCTTATCCGATTGACTCCACTTACCACTACGTGTAGTGTTTATAGTGAT
>CAZGMX010000304.1:0-2659 GCA_964526865.1 uncultured Actinomycetota bacterium
GCGATGTCATTAATGGCATTTTCTCTGGTTTTCATACCTGCCAGGCTGTCCCCTGCCACCCAATTTTCCCACATATTATCAATAATGTTCAGGGAGAGCGAAATGTTTTCCGCGCCGTTAAGAGCGTCAAACATCTTACTGTGCCTTGCTATTTCCTCCTCACGGGTCCAATAATATACAGGATTGCCCCCGGCGTCAAATTTCTGCCGGAATCCTTCCAGATCGTCCATGTCGGGACTTGCATAAAAAAGAAAAGAATCAGCGAGCAGAGACTGGTAGAGAATAATGTCCTTGTTAATATAGGATTCAGTCAAAAGATTCAGCAGATGAGTGGGCGTGTCGGCTATATGGGATTGCGGCGTGATCCGGTGCGGGGAGAGGATGTTGCAGCCGGAGAGCCATATCAGAAAAAGAGAGCCAAATCCACAACGCATCCGCCGCCTCCCGGATTAACGGAGTTCGCCCCGGATTTTAAGACAAGCCAATGTAGTCCCCCCGATCAGCGGCGCATCATTCCATTCCTTGATCATCCAGGAATTGTCCACGAATTTGACGATGATGTCGGCCCTGCCCTGGATGGTATCGCGCGTGGGGATGTTGGAACAGAGGCTATAGACGACATTTTCATAGCGTGCGCTGTCAATATCGGGGGGTGCCGTAAAACCGCTGTGGAAGGTGAAGATCAAGGCTGTGTCCTGCGCCGAAGAAAGGTCGGGGAAGAGGTGCTTGATGAAAATCCGTTCCGTGTATTGGATGTCGTCTGTCTTGTTCCAGGGGCTGGACTGCGGGAATTCCGTGGTATGGAATTCAAACTGGTCGTGGAGCGTTTGTTCGTAGAGGATGGAGGAGTGTTCCCGAAAGGCGCGGATAAATCCTTCCTTTAAATCAACGGGGGTTTTAAAAACATTCAATGTGGCCGAAGGCGGTTGGGATTCCCGCGGCTCAGACGGCCAGCAACCCAATAAGACCAAGACCAAGACCAGGATTATGGGGAATCGTTTCATAGGAACCGGTTTGTTAAAATAAAATACTCATCTGGAGAATGCCTTGCCAATAATTAACCTTTTGCCGGATATTTCTGTTGCCCAGACGCGAGGTCTGCTGTTCCATGCGCCGGGAGATATCGGCCAGAACCTGAACCCTGGTCCCCGTGCGATACAGCTCCAGCCCCAGTTGGAGATAGCGCAAATTGGCGATGTTGTGGTAATGATCGGAAACGCCCATCACGCCCTTCCAGATTTTGTCCATGGCGCTTAAAGGAATTCCAGTGTCCAGCAGGGAGTGCTTCCAGTAACGCGTGGCATGCCAGCCGATCTTGGGACATGCATGGACGCCAAAAGGCAACTCCCGCTCCACTTTCCATTCTACCGTCGGTTTGCTTTGCACCTGCGTGACCCCGTATCTCAGGACCTTTTGGTCCATGTATGAATATCCCTGATCCAGAAGGACGTATTGGATGTTGCAAAAAAGGTCGAACGTTTTAAGGAACAGGAATGCGGTGGAGCAACTGAAAGCGGCTGAACGCTCGGCGTAGCTCGAAACCGTGTCTGTATATTTCAGAAAAAGATAATCCTTGTAATAGGCGTTCAAATTAAGCTCCTCCCGGATCCGGAACAGGCGCTCGCGTCCCCAGAAAAAACGCTGTCCGGTGCTGTATCTGTTGATGGAATCGTTCAACTGGGAATGGGTGCTGTCCAGGAAGTTCCGGCGGCTTTGCTGATTGCAAAGGAATAAATGCATGGAATCGGCGGCCGGAATCCGGAGAAGAATCGTGTCGTTTGAAAAAAGGTTGTCCCTGACTTTGCAATTTATGTGTGTCCGTGTGGAAAAGGGATAATTGTAGGCCTCTTTGGCGTTGGTGTGTGAAAGCACCAGACGCCATTCACCGGGGAAATCCAGGGAAATCCGGTGGAACAGGCGTATCTCAACCAGAGTTTCATCCAGGATATTGGTGCGGACAAAAGCATCGTTGGAAGTATCCGGTTTCTCCCGGAATGCAAAGTTCTGGAAATTGGTGTGGTATTGAAATTCCAGAAGATAGGAAAAACGGTTTTTCCGGAAAAGCGGGCGAATCTGGAGGGAGTGATTGGTATTCTGGACGTCACGATCCATGGTTGTTTGAGGAGATTTGATAAAATCAATGCCATAACGGTAATAGCAATCGGTCAAAAGTTGCTGATGAAACCTGGCAAAGTGAAATTGAAGGCCCGCGAATCCGTCCAGACGCGTATCCTTCTTTAAACGATTGGCCGTGGTGTTCCGGGGGTCCATGTCTTTAAATTGGGACTGATACACGGAGGAAATGACATAGAGGGAGTCGGATTGAGGGTTCAATTGATGGCGGCCGAGGAGCGTCAGTCCCAACCGGGAGACGCCGTTTTGGGTATAATCCTGATGCAGATGCAAGTAGCTTCTCAACGAGTCCGAGAAAAGCATGGGGAGCGCCGCCTGGTTCAGCCATTCCGCCACCACGCCGCTTAGAAAAACCGCGTCACGGACATTCCCTGTAAATTCATTCCGCCGGAAGGAATGATAGCCAAAAGAGGCGCTGCTCTTAATCCATGGGAGCCATTCCTGATAACCGGAAAAGAGCGCCTGTCTCAGGGTATCTTTCAGCATGGTTTCCATGTCTTTGATTTGAGGGTTTTTGTTTATCGTG
>CAZGMX010000305.1:0-2636 GCA_964526865.1 uncultured Actinomycetota bacterium
GGCGTTTGAAGAGGGGTGTGTTAAGTGTTACGGCTGCGGCTATTCGCAGTGCTGAATAAATAGGGACAGCTACCAAGTTTTAGAAAAAACTCCAGTTTTTTCTAAAACTTGGTAGCTGTCCCTATTTATTTCACCCAATCGCGACCATGCGGTCGATGGACAACTGGGCGCGCCGGGCGATATCGTCCGGGGCCTTGATCTGATAGCGTAGTTCTTCCAAAGACGTCACGAGTTTTTCCAGAGAATTCTGCTTCATGTAACTGCAGACGGCCTGCTCGCTGCCGGGGTAGAACTTCTTGTCCGGATTGTCCTTGTTCATCTTGTATAAAATCCCCGTCTCCGTGGCCACAATGAATTCCTTGGCCGGGGATTTACTGACATACGCGAGCATGCCCACCGTGGAAAGGACCTTGTCGGCCAAATCCATGGATTTGGTGGTGCATCCGCATTCGGGGTGCATGATGAATTCCGCCTTGGGGTGGGCGTGCCGAAGTGCGTCGATGTTTTCGGAACGGATGATCGAGTGGGCTCCGCAGTATCCGTTCCAGAGGTGGATTTTTCGGCCCGTCATCTTCTTGACGTAGGTGCCTAAAAAGTAGTCGGGAACGAACAATATCTCTTTGTCTTCCGGAACCGTCAATACGACCTTTTCTGCGTTGGCGGACGTACAGCAATAATCCGATTCGGCTTTCACCGAGGCCGGTGTATTGACGTAACAGACCACGACCCCGCAGGGATGGCTGGATCTCCAATGGCGGATGTCCTGGGGGGTTACCATGTCGGCCAGAGAACAGGTCGCCGCAATTTCCGGGATCAATACCATTTTTTTAGGGCAGAGGATGCTGGCGGTTTCGGCCATGAAATGGACGCCGCAAAAAACAATCACATCCGCACTGGTCTTTTGCGCGTAGCGCGCCAAATTGAGGTAGTCGCCCAGAAAGTCTGCCACATCCTGAAGCTCGCCCACCTGATAGTTGGGGGCAACGATCACGGCGTTTCTCTCTTTTTTTAGAGCCCGAATCTCTTCTTGGATCGTGTTGTACAGGTGTTTAGCCATAGGTGTCTTGCCTCCGATGTCAGACTGTCAGGACTATTTTACCAAGATTTTTGCGATCTAGCATGTGCTGTTGTGCCTGGAGCGCCTGGGAAAGGGGGTAGAGGCTGTCGATCACAGGTTTCAACCGGCCAGCCTCCATGTGCTTCAATACCTCGTGGAGCTCTCTGCGAGCGCCCATGTAACAGCCGGCAATGGACAGTTGCTGCATGAAAAAAGGTCTCAGGGTGAGCGTGACCGTGGGGCCGCTGGTTCCGCCGCAGACTACCAGCCTTCCCAATTTCGCAAGACTCGCGAGACTCTTTTCCCATGTCTGCGGTCCGATGTGTTCAAAGACCACGTCCACACCCTTGCCCTTGGTCTGTGCGCGAATGACAGAGGCGAAGTCCTCCCTGGAATAATTGATGACGTGATCGGCCCCCAGCGACCGGGCAAATGCGGTTTTATCATCGCTCGATACCGTGGTAAAAACCTCTGAGCCCAGCATCTTTGCGATCTGGATGGCCGCGGAACCAATGCCCGAGCCCGCGGCGTGGATCAATACCGACTCCCCGGATTTCAGGCCGGCCCGCGTCACGAGCATATGCCAGGCGGTCAAAAAGACCAGCGGCACGGCCGCCCATTCTTCCAGGCGCCACCGGTCGCTGACCGGAAGGATGTTTTGAGCGGGACACTTGACGAATTCGGCGTATCCGCCGTGGACCTGAAGTCCCATGATTCTAAATTCCGGACACGCGCTGTCCCAGCCGTCGTTGCAGTAGGAACAGTGCCCGCAGGAGAGTCCCGGGGCGATCAACACGTTCTGTCCCCGAGATATGCCGGTGACGTTCTTGCCGACGGTCTCGACGATTCCGGCGGTCTCACAGCCAAGAATGTGGGGCAGGGGAATCGTCACACCGGGCAATCCCTGCCGAATCCAGATGTCCAAATGATTCAAGGCACAGGCGCGTGTCCTCACGAGGACTTCATCGTCGTGAATCTGGGGAACGGGGAACTCAGCGAGCTGAAGCTGTTCCGGTCCGCCATGCCGGTAAAAAACGATGGCTTTCATAACAAATTACTATTCTTCGTCGACGGAGCGGATGGTGCCGTGAGAGGTGCAATAGGCTTTGGATCCGACCGGCGGGTACGTGTATTCACCGCCCGCTGGACATGAGGGGATGTTCCCCTTGATGTATTCATCGATGGTGGCTTCGGATACGGTTGCACCGGTTGACAGGTTTAATTCCTGCGCGGCGCGATCGACGGCGGCTTCAATCTGGTTCATGTTCATCAGACACTTGTTTTTTTGCGCCAATTCTCTAAATTTTAGAAAGGCCACGATCACGATTGTCAGGGTGACGAGAAGAAAAAGAGACACCAACGGATGACCCACGATGGCAAAAGCTTTGATTTGCACCGGTCGGTTTACTTTCATGGCAGATTATGATAAGGAATTAAATAAGAATTTCCAATAAAAATCGGTGGGTTCTTTTTTTGCGCGGACGCATGCCGCTGACGTCCGAGTCATTGCGAGGAGGCCGCCAGGCCGACGTGGCAATCTCGAAGAGCCAATTGGTCTTGCTTGAAACGCCAGCCGTAG
>CAZGMX010000306.1:0-2633 GCA_964526865.1 uncultured Actinomycetota bacterium
ATCTGATGGTCAAGGACGGCCAGGAAGTCGCCAATGGCGTCCTGTTGATGGAATGGGATCCCTACAACCTGGTTATTTGCACAGAGAAGGCCGGCCGGGTCAAATACCAGGACATCAAGGAGCGGGAGACGCTGATGTTGGTGGAAGACGAATCCACTGGTACGGAAAACCTGGTGATTATCGAACATCGCGCCAGAATATTGTCCCCACATATCCTGATTATGGACGCGAACAACGTCAAGGTCGGGAATTACACCATGCCAGCCGGCGCCATCCTGAGCGTGGAAGATGGACAGGAAGTGGAGGGGGGAGACATTCTGGCTAAGATCCCGCGCGAAATTACAAAGACGCGGGACATCACCGGTGGTTTGCCGCGTGTGGCCGAACTGTTTGAGGCTCGCAAACCGCATGATCCGGCCATCGTCAGCGAGATTGACGGGACGGTCTCTTTCGGTGAAGTCGAACGGGGGAACCGGCAATTGATCGTAATGGATGAAAATGGGGAAAAACAGGAATACCTGATTCCACACGGACGGCATCTCCGCGTCCATGACAATGATCGGGTCAAGGCGGGTGAACGCCTCACCGAAGGGCCCATCGACCCACATGATATTCTACGGATCAACGGTGAGAATGCCGTGCAGGAGTATCTGGTAAATGAAATTCAGGAGGTCTATCGTCTTCAGGGTGTTAAGATCAACGACAAGCACATCGAATGCATCGTCCGCCAGATGTTGCGCAAGGTCCGTATCCGGGACGAAGGGGACACCTCTTTCCTTGAAGGCGAGAGCGTCAGCAAGGTGCAGCTTCGCCAGGAGAATGCCCAGATATTGGAAGAGGGCGGCCGTCCGGCCACTTATGAATCGCTGCTGTTTGGAATCACGCGGGCATCCCTTGGCACGGACTCCTATATTTCCGCCGCTTCTTTCCAGGAAACCACCAAGGTGCTTTCCGAATCGGCGATTGCCGGACGCACGGACCTGCTCGCCGGACTCAAGGAGAACGTGATTCTGGGCAACCTGATTCCCAGCGGGACAGGGGAGTCCCGATATTATGACGTCAAGGTGAAAGATCTGGAGTCGGAGATTCCGGCGGTCGCTGAAGAACTATTGGACCCGGCCCTCATGGAGAAGGTGCAGGAAAACAAGGCGCAAGGAATGATTTTCTGAAGAGGATGATTGAAATTGAGTTGACTTAACTTTTGATATTAAATATCTTTTAACGCTTTTATTTTAGAGGGGAAAATGCCGACAATTAACCAATTAGTGCGAAAAGGGCGACTGCAGGTATTCTCCAAGCATAAAACGCCGGCGCTTCGGGGAAATCCGCAGAAGCGTGGGGTTTGTACTCGAGTTTATACCACCACACCTAAAAAGCCTAATTCGGCCCTCCGGAAAATCGCGCGGGTACGTTTGAGCAACAAGATGGAAGTTACCTGTTACATTCCGGGGGAAGGGCATAACCTGCAGGAGCATTCTATCGTGTTGATACGTGGCGGCCGGGTCAAGGACGTCCCGGGTGTGAGGTATCATATTATCCGGGGGTGTCTGGATACGCAGGGCGTTGCGGACCGAAAAAACAGCCGGTCCAAATACGGCGTCAAACGGCCAAAGAAGTAACGGGGGGATCATGTCTCGTCGAAGAACAGTCGGTAAGCGCGAGGTAGCGCCGGATTTTAAATATAACAACATCTTGGTGACGCAATTTGTTAATTTTGTTATGCGGAACGGAAAAAAATCTTTGGCACAGCGGATATTGTATGGTTCGCTAAATATTATTGAAAAAAAAACGTCCCAGGATCCGTTGGCGATTTTCAAAAAGGCGGTGACCAACGTCAAGCCGAATGTGGAAGTCATGTCCAAACGAATCGGCGGCGCAAATTATCAGATTCCGGTGGAGGTCCCGCAGTATCGCCGCACTAGTCTGGCCATCCGTTGGATTATTGAAAACGCCAAGGGACGGCACGAAAAAAATATGATTGAAAAACTGGCCAGCGAACTTGTCGCCGCCAGCAACATGGAAGGTAATTCCATTAAGAAAAAGGACGATATCCATCGCATGGCGGAGGCCAACAAGGCTTTCGCGCATTTCAGATGGAAATGACAAAGTAACCTTATGGGCTTTGAAAACACCCTGGAACGGGTGAGAAACATTGGAATCATAGCCCATATTGACGCTGGTAAAACGACTACTACTGAACGTATTCTGTATTTTACCGGCCGGATACATAAAATGGGTGAGGTCCATGAAGGCACTGCCATCATGGATTGGATGGACCAGGAGAAGGAACGTGGAATTACTATTACTTCTGCTGCCACCAGTTGCCATTGGCTGAATCATACCGTCAATATTATTGACACGCCCGGCCATGTGGATTTCACCGCTGAGGTGGAACGTTCTTTGAGAGTTTTGGATGGAACTATAACAGTGCTTTGTTCCGTCGGCGGAGTGGAACCCCAATCCGAAACGGTTTGGAGGCAGGCTCAGCGTTATCAAATCCCCAAGCTGGTTTTTGTGAACAAAATGGACCGGCCGGGGGCCGATTTCGTCAAGGCCGCCGAGACATTGAGAACCAGACTGGGCGCCAATCCGGTTTTTCTTAAAATCCCGTTGGGGCTAGAGGGAATTTTTGG
>CAZGMX010000307.1:0-2623 GCA_964526865.1 uncultured Actinomycetota bacterium
GCCGGCGGTAGAAATTGTACCGTTCAGAGTTGAAATATGCAAACCGCTACGTTTTCATGGTTACGCCACAAATTCAGAACTCTTGATCTCTGTGAAGCTAATCTGACACCAAGTGGCCGCCCTGACCAGCCACCCCCTCTCCGCCAAGCTCATAAACGAGGGTTAGATCCGTGCCGGGATATTTTATGGCCGCTTCATTGAGTTGCTCAAAAAGTTTTGCAAGTGATCGATTCGCGGCAGGTCGGGAGGCATTATGAACACGAATCCGCAAATTACCGTTCTCAACTTCTGGAAGAACGTCTGCTTCGGTAACAAATAAATCCTGCAGCAATCTACGGGCTGCCGCAGTGTCTATAGAAGAACCAAATATCATCCCGACCATGGCTGTTTCCGCTCGATACGCAATCATGCGCACAGTATCCATCAAGCGCTTTCTTCCCGGCAGCAACCGGTAAAATTTATCCTCTTCATTCAAATCCAACCAGTCGATATGCCGCGAAGTCTCTCGCAATTTCATCTTCAGTTCCAACAGTTGGCGCTCGTAGTGTTCAATCTCCTCCAAAAGCTCACCTTTTTGCTTCAGCCATTTGTGATACTTGACTTGATCACCCTCGGCTTCAGGACGAAGCGTCATTTCAGCAAAACTCGCCCGACGGTAACGGAGCTTATTCAGTAGTGAGTTTCGTGCCCGGATCAGCTCACGCCAAATGGGATTAACCACCTTTTCGGTGGCAGGAAAACTTTCCGTCCCATACTCAATAAGTAGATCAATTGCAAAGTGTTCCATCATGTACTTGAAGAAATTTTCCTGACACCATCTGCTGAACATACGGGCGGCCAATTGGATATGAATAAGCTCGTAGGCAGTACTGATGACGCTCGTCTGATGGCCGGAATCGGTCAGTTTTCTTACTTCCCGCATCCAGACCGCATCTTTGCCAGAGCCTACCAGGCTCCCTATTTCCGCAAGACGCATGCTCACTACTTCGCCTCGCGGCATGGTTACTTCATGCTCGCTGAACCATTCAACAGGCCAGTCCGCTCCGGGATATTTGTGATACGTAAGGCAGGCCACACGATGACGCTTCCACATCCTGCTGAAAAAGGCAGGACTGTATCCTTCCCGGTCAAACACCAGAATAAAACGACAACGATTTGGATGGTCTTTTAATTCCTGCTCAGTGGGCTGGTTTGTGATATCGCGCAACAACCTCGGCACAATATCCTCCTCAAGGGTCTTGAGTAGACCCGGATCAATAGCCTTTTCCACAACAAAATACGGCCGGCCGATGGCATCATTCACCCAGTAATCGGTCGTTCCCCGAAGACAGAGCCGCTCTCGGGAAACGTATTTTCGTGGAAGGTCGGTCAAATGACCATGATATCGGCGCACATGTCCGTCAATGTACAAAGAGCCGATCGCTTCCGGATCGGTCTTCAACCAATCGGCGCTAAGATGCACGGCCCACTTTTCAGCAGCATCCCCGCTGCTCAAAGCATCCATCTTCATGCGCAAACAGCGTACTTCCGGAATACGATCCAATCCAAGCAGCTTGCCGAACTCACCAGGGCTGCGGCCGCGCAACTTCTCTACTGTCTTGATCCGACAAAGGGCCATAAAAGCCAGCAACAGCAAAATATGGAACGTGGTGTAGTAGCCCTTGATCTTCCCAAGCAGTTGATCCACATCCGCCAACAGACCATTAGCCAACAGGGCCGGCAGAGCACATAAGACTCCACCGTTCGGTACATCCAGACATGCTTCAAATTGCGTAGGCGCACCACCGAAAATACCAAACGATGCAACCACCCGCTCTTCCACCCGAGTGCATGCCGTGCCCATACCGTCCGCTGCTGCCGCGTCCTTGGCGTCGCGTGATGATTTGGTAGTGGCAGGAGTGGCGCTCTTGTTGTTGATCGGCTCCCGCAGACGCCCAATATTTATCGCTTTGCGCAATGTATCATATTTTACATCGAGTTCCGCAGCCGTTTCACTCCTTGAATAGCCTTGATCCAAGAGAAGCTGAGCTTGTTCGATTACGTCCGGCGTCAAGATCGTCCCGCCACTCCTTTGTTTTCGCGGTTTAAAAAATGCTTCGGCCCCTCCTTCCTGATACTTGTTCAATGATCGGATTACACTGCTCTTGGAGATCCCGAATGTCTTTATAATATCGATTTGTCGACACGCGCCGGAATCAATCAGTTGAGAAGTAAAAATCCGAAACATACGCAGATCGCCTACCAAATGAGAATATATTGGATACATTCCCAGGAAATAAATACAACGATTTTTTTCTCGCAAAATACTAACCAAATCGTTGATCTGCGTTGCTCCGGCAGGGATAAGCGGCAGCATAAGTTGCGGCATGGCACAAGCCTTCCTTTTTGGGATTTTTAGAAGGGATGGTGTCACAATTGAATTCCGCATACAAGTGTAAAAAGCCAGTGCGCTAAAAAAATATCTTATTGGAATTGTAGTGCTATATGCTTGATTCCGCGCTGGGGCGCCTCAGCGCAGATCAAGAGTTCTGAAGATGGGGTTTTCTTTCTTCGGTTTTTGATTCCTGCTCTTCGGATACTTCTTCTTTTTCTTTGGAATCAATCCCTTTCGATTGTTCCATAT
>CAZGMX010000308.1:0-2622 GCA_964526865.1 uncultured Actinomycetota bacterium
CGAGAAGGTGGCCGGAATGAGCGAGACGCTGGCCGGATTGCTCCGAAAAACGCAATTGCCTTCGTAACGTTGCACGCATTGATGGAAGACGTGTCTTGGCAGAATATCCATTAGCTGCGAGAAAATCGTTTTGCCCGTATTCATTGGCCACCCCTCTCTGCGCTTTGGCAGTAGGATGGCCAGATAATGCTAATGATTTCAAATCGAAAATGGATGTTTTTGTTTGCATGTTGCTTTCTATTATTGGTTTACACGTAAACTAAAATTGCTTAACCGGACAGTAGTGCAATCCGATAATTGAATCCCCGGAAGTCGGGAATTTGAGTCTGTTGTCGTAGCTGACATGACCGGGGACTATCAGGGATTCCTCGAGGAAATCACTTTGTCGTAGATTTCCCGGCTGATAAAACCTTTGGCCACCAAGAAATCCAATTTCTTCTTGTTCTTTTTTTATAGCGGTCGCCAGAGGGATTCAATATGTCAGAAAAAGTCTTATCCTTAATAAGATTCATCCGCATCGGATGAAACCGCCAGCAACAACACGTGTTCATGCGGATCAGACGAAACGCCCTTCAATAATTGGACGCGAAATTCTATCGCCCCCAGACCGGAATGAATGCTTTGGGAATCAATATCATCGAAGGATTGGGTCAACCAGGCAACCGCGGGGCAGTAAAACAAGAAACTCATCAGGGCCAGGGCAAGCACACCGCACCCGGCAATATTTCTTCGGTTCATACCCTCCCCTTTTCGCGCTGCCAATTGCCCAGCAGGGTCTCGATGGCAGGCATCAGCAATTCCGCCTGCCAGCGCATCATGCCGCTGACTTCCATCACCTTTTCCACCGACCGGGGTTGATGCTGGACCACTGCCGTTAATGCGGACCGGGGAGCCAAAAAGAAAGACTGGATCTGCAATTGTGCCGCAAGCGTTTTGCATGCGGCAAGCATCTGCTCCAGTTTTCCCTGATCGGGCCGTTCCTCTCGCCACGGTGTTGTTTTTTCGGGAAGCGGCCATTGTGTTTTGGGGACGTTTTCCGCGGACCGGATCGCATTTTCCAGTCGCGCAAGTTTTTCGCCGGTAAATCTTCTCAAAAAGACGGGGCCTGCGTGAAGCGGTGTTTGCAGATTTTTCGGCCGCCATTGCGCAAGCGCGATGAGGTCTTCGTTGTGCAAGATCATAAAAGGCGGCCGGTCCTTTTTTTTGGCTTCCTCGTCCCGCCACTGCCATAGCGCCTGCACAAAAACAAGCGCATCCCGCCCCAGCTTGAAAGATCCTTTGACGCGCCACGCCTCTTTATCCGCGTTTCTATCCGGAAGCACGGAGGTCTTGACCGCGCGCTCACAGCACTCTTTGTGCCATTCGGTCCGGTTGAGTTTTTCAAGGTCACACGTCAGGGCATCGGTGATCGCTTCCAGATATCTTGTGTCGTCCGAAGCATAGGTGAGCAAGCGCTCGGGCAAAGGCCGCTGAGACCAGTCGGCTTTTTGCCCCGCCTTCGACATGGAGATTCCAAAAAATCTTTCGATCAGCGCCGCGAGGCCTATCTTTTCATAGCCCAGAACCTGAGCGGCCAGCATGGTGTCATAGACGGGGGCCGTCGGTCGAAATCCAAACGATTTCTTTAATATGCGCAAATCATAGTCCGCTCCATGGAAGATCAACTCTTTTTTAGACAACACCTCAAAGAACTCACCAAGGGAAAAACCGGCGAGGGGGTCGATGATATAATTTTTTCCCAAAAAGCTTAACTGGATCAGGCAGACCTTCTCGAAATAATGATGCAGGCTGTCGGCTTCTGTGTCCATGCCTACGCGGGCCGTGCCTTGCAGCATTTTGTTTATGCGGGCAAGGCCTGCCCCATCATTCACGTACGTATACCCTGCGGCGATTTTAGATTCAGAAATCGTTGTCATTGGCAGAGAGATTATACTACGAAACGGTTGAAAGTGTGGTTTGGCTGAGCCTCTGAATGAGGTTCTGTCTTTCCTGAGGGTCCCATTCACATAAAACCTTGGCGGGGATCCGTCTTTGCTTTGAGCAGGCGGAGCTTCTTCGCGTCACACGTTTGATCAGAAACGTCTCCGTGCATGTGTCTAACCTTCACGTTCTTGAATTGCTCTTCCGCTGCATCCACCGCCTGCTTGTAGGCCAAGACCGCTTTGCGTTGCGTCACCAGAGTGTTTTCGACTTTCTTGAGGGCTTTTTCGTACTGCTGGACTTGAGACTCTTTTATCAGGATTCCTTCGGCCAACTTGGATTCGCTTTCCCGGATACTGCCGGCCGTGATGCAAAAATCCCATATATTCCAATGCACAAGGACCCCCGCCTCCAGGGCATCCTTGTCGTAATAGGAATCTCTCTCCCGCCGGTACTTGGAGACTAGATGCCTTGGTCAACCGTAAGGATGGTCATTTCCTGGGCCTGCGCTTGCGATACAGCGAATAGACATAGAAATAATGTCAGCGGAAAATACTTCATGCGGAAATTCCTTTCTTTGATTCCGGGAAGCTGGCTCATTCCTAACACACAGACATAATATTCTTTTAACTAATGGCTATTACGTTGCTTGTGCTTATCCGATTGACTCCACTTACCACTACGTGTAGTGTTTATAGTGAT
>CAZGMX010000309.1:0-2618 GCA_964526865.1 uncultured Actinomycetota bacterium
AAATACTACAAATCATGAATTCTGAGACGGCTAAAAACAAATGCGGTTACCCTGCATAAAAGAAGAATCTGAATTGACTGCACGAAAAAGACGTGCTACACGTATTTATGTGGTAATTTCAATTTACAGGGAGTAAAAAATTGTGAAACAAAACGTCACAATCAGCCTTGACAGGGAATTAATTCAAAAAGCCAAAGTGCTCGCTGCTCAAAGACGGTCTTCAATCAGCCGGCTGCTCAGTTGCGAACTGGAAAAGCTTGTCTCAGACGCGGAAAGCTATGAAGCAGCCAAAAAGAAGGCGGTCGACAAACTCAAATCCGGGTTCCATCTGGGAGGAAAAATAGGAGCCTCCAGAGAGGAACTTCATGTCCGATAAAATTTTTGTCGATACCAACGTGCTGATTTATGCCCATGATCTGGACGCCGGTGAAAAATATAAGAAAGCTGCTCTGTTGCTTGAACGTCTTTGGGAAGAGGGCAATGGGGTGATCAGTACTCAGGTTCTTCAGGAATTTTACGTCAACGTTACCAAAAAAATTACCTCTCCACTGTCGCCTGCGCAGGCAAGGGGCGTGATTGAAAACTACCTGTTGTGGCATGTTGAAGTGTTAACGCCCGAGTCGGTACTCAATGCATCGGAAATCAGTGAGAGGCATCATTTGTCATTTTGGGATGCCATGATTGTCCATGCTGCCCGGCGTGCCGGGGCTGAGAAGGTTCTTACCGAAGATCTGAGCCACAATCAATTCATTGAAGGCATCCGGATCGAAAACCCTTTTAAATAATCACATAACGCGTGTTCCTGGACACTCGTGCAGAAACTGATTGAAAATCAATATCGCGTATGACAATAAGATGGACGAGAGAAGTCAGATGGAAACACAGGTAAAGGAAATAAAAATAACATTACCGACAGATGTTTTGCTGTCTGCAAATATCGATCAGGAACATATTGCTCAGGAAATGCGCGAAGCGTTGGCGTATCAATACTTTTCTCAAGGGCGGTTGTCGAGCGGCAAGGCGGCCAAACTAGCGGGTATAAGCCGTGTAGCGTTTCTTTTTAATGCGCATAGATATAATGTTGAATGGCTATCGTATAGTCAGGATGAGGTGCATCGGGAGCTTTGTCGTTGATTGATGACCGGGTAGCGAGAAACATTGCAGAATTTTTAGGTTTGAAAGTGAAGGGAACGCTTGGCGTGTTAGCAGAAGCAAAGAGACGCGGTCTGATAATGTCATTTAAAAAAAGAGCTTCTGAGATGAAAGACAATGGGATCTACTTTTCAGAAAGGCTTATTAAGGAAATAGCCGAACAAATAAACGAATAAAATGCGCCGTGCCCCTTTGATAAACTGGTATTAACTTGTCACTCGTCACTCGTCACTCGTCACTCATCATTCACATTTCAAGGTTTGACCCGCCCTTTAATGGGTGACCCCATTCCCTAAAAAGGGGCATCCTATCCCGGGAAACGATATATGGATTGCAGCTTTGGCAATAGAGCATGGGCTGACGTTGGTCTCGCGTGATGAGCACTTCAAGGAGATAGGCGGACTTAAAAGAAAAGCATGGTGATTTTTTCAAGTGACGGATTGCGGAACGCCAGATAGAATTGCATGAATGCATGGGCGTCCCGCAGCCCAGCCCTATATATTGATAAATTCGCCTTCACAATCGGCGGCTCAGTTCAACAGCGTTGGACAGTCGAATTAGACAGCGTACCAAAGGAGGACCATACACCATGGCAGTCATTACAACTTGGGCCGACATCTAGGACACGTATTACAAGTACGCTGAAAAGACAGAACGATGGTTATTCCGCGGGCAGCGACGCGCCGACTGGGATCTGTTACCTTCGCTGGAACGAGCGGTAAGGCGTTTCGGGATCAGCTTCTCCGAACTCGCCTCATATGAACGGCGAATGCTTCGCGAGTTCATACGTCATTTCCATAGGTATTCGCAGTATCTCCCGGAAGAAAACGATAAGGTTGAATGGCTGTCCTTGATGCAGCATCATGGGACTCCAACTCGACTCCTAGATTGGACATACTCCTTCTACATAGCCCTTTTCTTCGCGATTGAGAGGGCGCTTCCAGGAGAGCGTTGCGCAATCTGGGCGGTAAACCATGACTATTCTTGGGAGTTGGTTCGCACCGAACTGCCAGACGTTGCCGTTATGCTGGATATCAACGATAAGGACCCCAACGCACTAAATCAGATTCTCGCCTCCAATAAGCCTCTTGTTTGCCCGCTTAATTCGCTGCGGTTGAACGCCCGACTCGCAGTCCAGCAGGGGGTTTTCCTCGCAGCTGCTAGTACGACGCAACCGTTCATGGAAAGTTTTAAGCTGTCATTTGGTACCAAAGCCTCTTCCTTCGAAAAAATCGAAATCGAGTGCTCTAAAGACTTTCTTATCGACGCACTTAAGGAACTTCAACGAGTGAATATCACACGAGTGAGCCTCTTTCCAGGTTTGGACGGATTTGCTCAGAGTCTTGAGAACCTTATTCCGCTTCAGCATCTCTGGAAATACTCCTGAGAACTCGCCTATCCCCACTCTGTCTAACATCTATATGGCCTTCGGTTGTCAAGAAAAAACTTCTCCTATAGATCGGAAA
>CAZGMX010000310.1:0-2590 GCA_964526865.1 uncultured Actinomycetota bacterium
GCCTTACCCGGCTCCGCGCAATTGAGAGCGCTTCCTTAGGGCGCGATAATAGACAAAAGCGCCTTGCTGAAAGTTTAAGCCAAGGCTTGGAGCGAGCGAGCGCGTTGATACCGCGCAGTAAAAGCCGATTATAATAGCACGGGCGTACCAGGTAGTGCTGGCTTATATACGCTATCGTAGGTTGCGGTTCTTGGTTAAGCCGCGCAAGAATCTATGATTAACGGACTTTTTGAATCGCATTTTTTCGGGTCTAAACGCAAAAAATCACGGCCTTATGTAGCAAGCGCACCAAGAGGCTGCGGCAGCGCAGCATTTATTTCTTTGGTTCCGGTGCTGGGGGCGCATCTCCTAGAAAGGAAATTGCGTACCAACTATAATCGTCAGGTTTCAATCGCCACGAACGGCCCGTTTCGGTATCTATTAAAATTAGATCCCCATTGCCAGAACCGCGACTTGATAGCGACCGTTATTCACTGTTCCGTTCATAACAAAACCCTCCAGCTTGTGGCTGAAGGGTTAGCACAGATCCGGTTCTCGTGTTATCGTCTCGGCGCGCGGGCCGGATATTGAGGATTATCCAGGGAGCAGGGTTCGAATCCCGCCGTTGCAAAACGGGCTCAAATACTCCTTGATTGCACACACGCCCGCGCACCAGCCCCACCCCCCGGATAGAAGGTGCTGGCTGTGGGTTCTTGCTAGGGCGCAGGCATTCAGCTAACGCTTTGAGATGAGCGTCGACCTGCAGGAATATTTTGAGGCTGAAAAGCTGCTTTCGCGGCATCCAGCATGGATTCCCAGCAATAGAAACTCTCTCAGGCTATCCGTTCCACTTGATATTGATGGCGTGACAATCGCCGGGCTTGATTTTTGCGCCTACGCCATGACCGAGCTTCCCGAAGAGGAAGTGGTCTTGCAACTGCAATACAAGCCGCCAAAAGGTAAAAGCTTTCCATTTTGTCGAATTGAGTGGAAGCCTCTTGCTGAGCACAGCAATAACGGAAAAGGCCCACCAGAGTTAAAACTGCTGAAGTTCAGAGCAACACACATACATCCCTTTGATATAAACTATGATCCATCCAGCGGTAAAATGCGCTCACAAAATATTTCAATCGCTAGATCTTACGAAAAAGAACCGCAGACCTGGAAAGAACTTCTTGATTTGGCGGAAAAAGAGTTTAGAATCACTAACATGGATTGGGTTCCATTGCCTCCGTGGCAACCTCGAATCCGTTGATTGGCAATGATGAAGGGCGCAAGAACATTCTCGGAAATGGTTGATGCGGTGTCTCGTGAACTCGTGACTGCCGATCATCGGGCTGGCGCGTCTTTTATTCGAACTCCGCTCATGTACCCAAGCGGGGCTACCGTCGTCGTTCGCATCGATGATGATGGGCAAAAAGAATTCTTTGTTTCCGACATGGGTTTTGGGTCCCGCGAGGCTGACCTCATGGGAGGTTCCCGGATTTATTCCAGGCACGCCAAACTGATTGCGGATGCGAACGGTATCGGATTCGATAGTCATTCTTTTTTTGTAGTTAAAGCAAGCCGGGACCAGCTTGCTGGCGCAGTGATGGCTGTTGCAAATTGCTCTCTCCAGGCAACTCTGAGGGTTTCTGAGCGGCTGGCGCGAGAGAAAGAATCTGACGCGGGAGAGGAGCTAGTTGAACGGCTAATTCATATTTTTAGGCCTGAAAACGTTGAGCGTGGCGCTGAGGTCTTTGGAGCGTCAACTACGGCTTGGGAAGTGACTGCGCTTGTGCGCCCGCCCCACGCAGCAACTGCCACGATATTCGAGCCTGTGGCCAATCACAGAACATCAATATCTGCTGTCGCTACGAAGTTTAACGATCTATCGCGCCTAGATACACCACCGCACCTTGTTTCAGTCGTTCACGATAAAACTGCATTCGGAACGCTACTCGGCGTTTTATCTCAGGCTGGCCACGTTATAAACGATAATGTTCCCGATAAGACATTCTTGCGGCTGGCAGACGCTGCTTGACCTTAGCTAGCTTGCTGCGCTGGCTGTGGCATGTCTTCCAAGCGCACGACCTGAGATCCGATAGCTGCAAAACATTGCTGGATGAACGCGACTGTAAAGCCGCCCCTGCTAATCTTGTTGGCTATATTCCGCTCTGATTCCGGGATGCCCATTGTGGTTAAGTGATCCGCTAACTCGCGGTAGCTCACGCCCTTACGCTTAATCTCTGATTTCAGAAGGGCAGTCGGCAGGATCGCGTAAGATGCCGATTTGATGCGCAGATCGTTCTGCACAAATAGCATTTGTGCAATCTCGCCAATCGCTCTTGCTTGACCCGGCCGCAATCCTTCCACGTCCTCGGTCGAGCGGAAGACGTAGCCGCCAATTCGGACGGGGTTCGACGTCTTAAGAAACGGAAAGACCGCAACTGAAAAATCTGCATCAGCCATAGGATGTTACCGGGAAGTGTCCTGAACACGGCTCGCGAAGACTTTTCGCGTTCCAGCGGGCGGGCCTAACGCTGCCGCCGCGGGTTCAGATAAAGATCGGCTTCCTGTTTCTCGATGGCGAGTTTCATCGCGCCGGCCATCACGTCATGGGTGAGCCTGC
>CAZGMX010000311.1:0-2589 GCA_964526865.1 uncultured Actinomycetota bacterium
GCGCTGCTGGAGGATGATTGAATTTGTCTAGAATTTACTTATGGGCAAAGGGCAGTCCTAGCCCTGCGCTTGCCCCACAAATTCGTCGCAGCGCAATCATGAGGGTATCTCCGTGAGCATTCGTCCGTAGACCATGTCGTGGAATCGTGCATATCCTCTCCATAAAGATTGGAACCCTGGCGGTCCATCGCAGCGCCTATTCAAGTATCCTCCGAGCTTGGCGATGGTGACGATTGCTTCACCGAGCGATAAGGGCTTTTTTTTTGAGCGAGTAACTGAAGCATCTCGCACTCCCATGGATCAAACAAAAGACTGCAGGGCATATCCGGAACTTCGCGGCCCAGCAGGGCAAGCAACATGATACGCCACCCAATGACTGCGTCAATGGCGATGGCGCGAGCCAGTGATTCGGCCGAGTGATTCTGGTGCTCCAGCACTCGACATCCGCTTTTCAACACCCGATGCCATTCTTCTATGCGCCACCGCAGGCAATACCATCTGACGCACTTCATCGCCTGCTTGAGGGAACGGACCTCCATAGTTGTCAGTAGCATCCATTTGATTTGAGTCGCCCCGTGCGGCGGATTCTTCTCGAAGAGATACACCGCGAAAAGGCGAATGGGCTCCTTGTCCTTTAACTGCGGCGTTTGCGGCGCACGAATCGTGACTTCTCGAAAACGAACCTCTACCTGCGCGGTTCGAGCTGGCAGCGCTTTGCGGCCCGGCTTGCTCGGTTTGCCTTTTTGCTCACGCTGACGTGGCACGCTAATGGACACCTCAGCATCCGCTTTGCCCTCCGCCATATGGTCAAACAACTTCTTTTCCTCGTCCTCCAAACAACGGTTGTGTTTGGCCCGCACCAGAAGGTCGATACGTCCACTTTGTTTGCGTCGTTGATCAAACAATTCGAAAAGATCGCTTTCCCGATCCCCCATGCAAACAATATGGGTTTGCGGAATCAGCTCTGCGACCTCGACTGCATCCTGATAGGTCTCCAACCATCGGTAGGATTCCTTTTCTTCTATCGGACGATTCACATCGGCTTTCTCTGTCTTGGCCTCCGGCGCGTAAGTCTGCACACGCAGCACGCCCAGAGGCATCCCCCCTGTGTTCACCGCCACGGTGCTGTGCATCTTCAACCCCAGCGATGATGCGCCGGTCTGGTTCTTTCCGATAAGCCCCAAATCCTCGCAATGCAACCGAGTCGAAAAATTCAAATCCATGGTATCCTGAACCAACAGCACCGTCTTTTCATTCTTCATGCGGCGAATTGTCTGTTCGCGGTGTCCTCCCAGCATGGCATCACTCGACATCTGCTTCCGGTCGTTATTGATGAGTCGATAATAGCTTTTTAGCTCATGCCGATCCCCTTGGCAAGTTTGTGAATACGAGCCGCTGGGCATTTTGCCTTTTCTCCTGGATATCTTCACCAACTGATCAGTCAATCGCTTGTCCCCAAGCTCACAGCCCCCGAACTCCTGCTCACTCCACTGCTCCGATTCCAGCCCGCTGTCCAGCGACAAGGCGATCACTGCATCTGTCTTGCGCACGCCCATTCGAGCGCGGAAATTCGACACCAACGGATACATGTACACATCCTTGATACTCTTGTCGGCCTTCTGCCCTCCATTCCTTCCCCGACCCTTTGTCTGGCCCACGCAGCGCCAGTTGCCCGCTTGATAACAGGTTCCGTCGTACAGATCTCGATCTACAAAACTTTCCATCAGCCAGGGCCGGTAGCCATAGCGCCTATCGAAATCCGTGGCCACCCGCTTTCCGCACATCCCCAGCACACGCGAAGCCAGATTCTTACACTCTACGCCGTCTCGGATCAGAAACCGGGTCATATTGATGATGCGCGGATTGTATTCCGTTCGCTGGGCTTCATCCCATCCAATCCACTTGTCTCGACTTTCCAGAGACAACGCCGAACTGCCGAAACCTATCCCGCCAAGCCATCCGTGCGCCGACAAAATCAGATAGCGCAATTGCCGTCCGACTAGACGACAGTCTTTCAACGGATGCTCGTTCAACATCAATTCGTTCCATATACGCAAATGCGCATCATTATCTGTTCGAACTTCAATCAGTTCCAGTCCTTCAATGTCCCCCGCTTGCGACGGTACCGCCTGCGGCACAGCCACCGGATGATCCAGCCGTCGCGGATTCCATTTGCCCGACTTTTTTATCGTCGCCTCCGGCAGTTTCCAATATCCCTTCGTTTCTCGTTCCCGCAGCGCTTTCAGGGTTGTCGAAAGCCGCCAGTGCCCCTTCTCATCACGAAAATCCAACCTCTCGCACACGTATGAAGCAAGATTCGTACGATTTTTCCCCTTGTTGGCGTCAAGCCAATCGGTTATCAGTTTTGTGTTTTCCGGTTGGGACAGCATCGCTTTTATGGATTGTATTGATTTCATACCCCCTTGTTTACACCAAGTCGATTTTTTTGTCCAGAACTTTTTTTAGGGGCACGTGCAGGGCTAGGCTACGGGCGGGTGGGCTCGCCGTGAGCGACGAGCAGGTCGAGACGGTGTTTGTGCAATACGGGCTGGAAAACAAAACGGCGCGCTCCCCCCCCCGGCGCGCGCC
>CAZGMX010000312.1:0-2536 GCA_964526865.1 uncultured Actinomycetota bacterium
GGCTGAACGGCTGGAAGGTGGGACAGTTCATTCGAAAGGAGGAATGTCCGCCCCTGTACGCACTGCACAAAACAAAAGAAGGGACGCCGACCATGGGAGGGGTGTTGATCCTGCTTGCGGTCATGGTGACCACATTTTTGTGGGCCGATTTATCCAACGTCAATATCCAGCTGGTGATGGTGGCGACCCTCTGGCTGGGACTGCTGGGGTTTTGGGATGATTTTGCAAAGTTGAAGAAACAGCAGTCCATGGGGGTGCGCCCGAAAGTGAAATTGCTGGGGCAGATCCTTTTGGGCCTGCTTTTGTGGGGGGTCATGATGATGCACCCCAAGATCAGTTGTTATGCGACAAAATTGACGTTTCCGTTCCTCAAGGACTGGATTTTTGATTTGGGTCTCTGGAGTCTTCCATTTCTGTTGTTGGTACTGGTGGGCAGTTCCAACGCGGTGAATTTGACCGACGGACTGGATGGGCTGGCGATCGGCTGTATTGTGATCGCGGCGCTGGCCCTGGGGACGATGTGTTACTCGGTGGGACACATCACGTTTGCCCGGTATCTGCAAATGCTCTACATCCCCGGAGCAGGGGAGCTGACGGTTTTTTGCGCCGCGATTGTCGGCGCTGGGCTGGGATTTTTGTGGTTCAACGGCTACCCCGCGCAGGTATTCATGGGCGATACCGGGTCGCTGGCGTTGGGCGGTGCGCTCGGGACGATCGCGATCCTGACAAAAAAAGAACTGGTCCTGCCGTTTGTGGGCGGCATTTTTGTGATCGAGGCGCTGTCCGTGATTTTGCAGGTGACATCCTTCAAACTGACCGGCAAACGGATCTTTCGCTGCGCGCCCCTGCATCACCACTTTGAAATGAAGGGATGGGCGGAACCCAAGGTGACGGTCCGGTTCTGGATCGTTGCGGTCATCTTTGCCCTGTTCAGCGTGATGACGTTGAAATTGAGATAGACGAGAAGGTCGTGGGTGCGCTTCGCTGACACGATGGGGAATCGATCGATGAAAATGGACAGGGAAGAAACAATTTGTATCGTGGGGATGGGCCGGAGCGGTGAGGCCGCCGCAAGGCTGGCATTGCGTCAGGGCTGCCGTGTGCGGCTGCTGGAGCAAAAGGACAGTGCCGCGGTCAAAGAGAAGGCCCAAATTCTGCGGGTGTTGGGAATGGATGTGCTGCTGGGGGAGCACCGGCCGGACATGCTGGAGGGGGTTCAACGCGTCGTCATCAGTCCAGGGGTGCGCGCCGACTCGGAGATTTTTGCGTGGGCTCAGCGGCGGGGTATTGAGGCCTTGGGGGAAATGGAATGGTCTTCGCGGCAGTTTGACGGCAAGGTGGTCGCCGTGACCGGGACCAACGGCAAGACGACGACCACGGCGCTGGCGGCGCATCTGTTGAACGAAAACGGACTCTCGGCCGCCGCCTGCGGGAACATTGGGACCCCGCTGGCGCAGGTGATCTTGTCCGGGCAGGTGCCGCAAGTCGCCGTCGCGGAAGTTAGTTCTTTTCAGCTGGAGACGATCCGGTCTTTTCATCCAGCGATTTCCCTGTTCTTGAATTTTACGCCCGACCATCTGGACCGGTATGCCGATTTGGAAGAATATTGGCAGGCCAAACTGCGGGTGTTTGACAATCAAGGACCGGGGGATTGGGCCGTCTTTCATTCCGATCTGCAAGAACGCCTCGAGCCACTCCTGCGTTCCAAGGGAATCCGTTCTGTGGCTTTCGGTTGGGATCCGGACAAGGCGGACATCCTCGTGAGCGGACAGGATGTTGTTTGGAAGGAACACGGGATCCTGTTTCAGCGGCAGGATGTGCCGCTGTTGGGGAATCACAATCTGGAGAATGCCTGCGCGGCCGCTGCTGCCGCCCTGCTCTGTGGCCTGGAATCCGGTGCCATTGCGAAGGCCATGAGGACGTTTCGCGCGGTGGACCATCGTTTGCAGCCGGTGGGTCAGATCGGACAAGTCCGTTTCATCAATGATTCCAAGGCGACGAATGTGGATTCCCTCGCGGTTGCGCTGAAATCGTTTTCTGAAAAGGTTGTGCTCATCGCCGGGGGCAAACACAAGAACCAGGACTTTTCGCCTTTGCGCACGTGGATTCATCAATCGGTGAAAACCCTCGTGTTGATCGGGGAGGGTGCAGGGCGTATGACCTCGCAGTGGGAAGGCGCCGCAGAAATTATCCACGCCCAAACCATGCAGGAGGCGGTGGAAAAAGCCTGGCAAAAAGCACAGCCGGCGGGGGTGGTGTTGTTGTCTCCCGCCTGCGCCAGTTTTGACATGTTCAATGATTACGAGCACCGGGGACGAGAGTTTGTTCGTTGCGTGGCGGGCTTGGAAGAAATGAAGGTGGCGGAGGTGTAGATGCGTTGCTGCAGGCTCCTAGAAGGGAGGACAAAGCCATGGCCGTGATACAGCAGGAAGGGCACACAGAGCGAGGAATAGAAGAATATCAAACCGTGGCGGGGTATCGCCGCGGCTATGCGGCAATTCCTGATCTGCTGGTTTTCAACGACACCCGGCGCTTG
>CAZGMX010000313.1:0-2502 GCA_964526865.1 uncultured Actinomycetota bacterium
ACGGACGCCAAGCCGCACATCGTGCAGGAAAAATTCCGGCCTGCGCGGTTAAAATTTGCCCGTATCCGCAAAGGGTTCACCATGGACCAATTGAATACGGAGTTGAAAAAGCATGAATTGGGTTACACATATTTGTGGGAAAAGGAAAACGGAAAAGTTCCGATGCGTCCCTCCCTTGAAGTCCTCGGGCAGGTGCTGGATGTCAGCGTTGCCTATCTCTTGGGGCTGGAAGGAGAAGACGTGCAGCTCCCCAAGACGCTGGCGGGCCGGCTCAAAAAAGAACGGCAAAAAGCCGGTCTTAGTCAGAGGGCGTTGGGGCGCGCAAGCAAAGTGGCGCAGAATGCGATCATCCGCCTGGAGCACGGGAGTATTACGCTCTTTCGCCCCGACATCATCAAGCGGCTGGCGGATGCGCTCGGCACAACCTACGCCCATCTCACCGGCTTTGACGACCTGCCGTTTCCGCCGCCGTACTCCTCTGCGCCAGAGGCACAGGCATTTGAACTCGCCGATACCGGCGTCTTCGGGGAGGGTGGCGGGCCCAGACGCTTTGCGTCCGGCGGAAAGGAGGCAAAGAAACGGCGGGCGGTGCAGGAGCAAACGGCGGCAGAGGGCGTCAGGAAAGCGCCGGCGGGTGAGATATCCCGCGGCAAAGGCTCGCCGTCGCAGGTCCGCAGTGTGCCCACAACCACGTCCGATTTATCCCCCGTTACGGTGTTGTCCAACGGCAATAGAATAGAGCTGGGACACGGTGTGAATATCGGGGCCGAGAGCGAAATCGCTGTTGATACAGCAACGATAAGAGACGGCATCGTGTCTGTCGGCGACCAATCTGATATCCAAGGGATTGTTGGAATAAACACGCCGTCTGCCGGTGAAACGAACAGGAACCCGCGGGTGCATCTCGGCAGATATTGCACGATCGGAATGGATTCCATCGTAAAAAGCAGAAAAGGAGAGGTGCGCTCTGGCGACCATTTGACGGTCCTTTCGGAATCGGGACAGGGCGAGATCCTCGATTGTATTTTAGGTGATCATGTTTATGTCGATGGCGCACAGATATACTCAAGCACGCTTGGGAACGGGTCAAAATTTGTTCGCGGTGAGATTAGAAATGTCAGCGACCAGAGCGAACAGCGGGATTCCCCCTGTGAAGCGACGAATTCCATTTTAAGAAATATGGATTATAGCGGCGGCATTTCAGCCGTTGAAAGTTACATTGAAGGCGGCAGCGCCGGCAGCACTGTAAAAATAGGGGGAGGATTTAAGAGCAAAGGCTCATTCATCAGAGGAGATGTCACCATAGGGAGGGCAGTTGAATTATCCAATATCAAGCTATTCGCCTATGACAAAACAGGACATCCGGCGCCTGTCCGTATCGAAGACGGCGTACAACTAAACGGCTCTATTGCGATTTTTGGCGTGCATTCTATATCCAGGGTGTTGGCAGACCACCTCAATCGGATGGCCGTACAAGGGAGCGGGCTCATCGCATTTGAGGACAAAGGGCGGATATTGATTGAAAGCGGCGCGGTCGCGACTAACCCAGAGGCGGTTGCATGGATCACAGTCTGGGAAGCAACCGGAAACGATATCACCGGCGGAGTAAAACGGCCGGCACCGTTGCCTGCGGTCAATGCGCAATTTCGTTCAGGGGTCCATATTGGATACAGTAATTCGCAATGGAGACATTGGCTTGCTGATGACGCAGAAAGTTATTTCCCCTATGTGTCTTCGAATATATTTTTGAATGATATAACGCACGCCACGGGGCGAGAAACACAGGCTTTTGGATTTGGAGTTAGAAACATTGTTGCCGGGGGAACCATAAGAATAGGCGGGGATTCGTTGTGGACGAACGGTGCCTGGATGGGCAACGTGATTTTTGATGACGATGCTCTATTTTACGCCGCCGGAGACAAGCTAAGCTTGTCCGCCCAAGATCGGACCGCGCTGCAGACGGCATACAATTTTGGCGGGCGGGCTTACCGTGTTTCATTTGCCAGTCCATTCAAGATGAGGCCGTTCTCCGTGTTGAACGATGTCATTCTTGAATTGGATCCGGAATATTACAGGCAATTTAATGCCGACCCTGGAAACCCCAAGGATCAGGATCTTCAGAAGATAGAATATCTGATGTGTGAAGTAGGTTATGCCGCGGTGGTGAAATCCTCCGAATTGTCCAGCAACGTTACCATAGGCGCTTTTACTAAAATAGTTGGCTCAAAAATAGCGAGTTCAGTGACTGTGGGGAGCGGAACCATCCTCATCGGCCGGAGAGACAAAAAACGCCCGGATGCTTATTGGATAGGGTCTGGATGGGGAAAAGAGGCGGAGGACAGTTGGTGGGAGACTTATTATCACGTTGAAATCGGGAAAAACACTTCCATCGGGGACAATGTGTCGATTCGAGGGGATGTTCGTGTGGGGAGCAATGTGGAGATCGGACATGCCTTCATGATTGTTGGGAATGTTACGATTGGCGACCATGTAAAAATTCCT
>CAZGMX010000314.1:0-1080 GCA_964526865.1 uncultured Actinomycetota bacterium
TTGAGTTTCTTTGTGATATCGTCCGTCGGAAAAACCTAGTTGCCCTCAAACGTCAAAGTCGAAACCGTGTATTGGCGCCCCTCCTCCACCGTGACGACCAAATTCAACTCGGTCTTCTGGGCGTTGAATGTCCTCTGGACATCCGAGACCTTTGCGTCGATGTAGCCCTTGGAGACATAAAAGGCGCGGATGCGATCCACGTCGTCACGCAGTTCATCCTCCTTGAGATACCCGGGATTGAACAGCCATTTTTTCTTGGTCTTCATCAGACCGCTGATCTTTCCCTCCTTGAACGCCTTGATTCCCTTGAACTGGATGCCCTTGATGAAGAGCTTGATCCCCTCCACAATCTTGATGGCCAAAATGGCCCGCCCCGAGGATTCATCCGTCGTGATCTTGTAGGAGAGATCGATCGCGTAATAGCCCTTGTCCTGATAGAGCTTCCTGATCTTTTCGATGTCCGATTTCACGCGGGCCTCGTCCAGCACGCGATTGACCTTGCTCTCCATCTCCTCCAGAATGCGGTCACGCTTGAAGGCCTTGTTCCCGTCCAGCAGGACCTCCTTGAGAAACGGTTTTTCCTTTACGATGAACGCCACCTTGAGTCCGCCAGTCACCTGCGACACGTCCACGCTGATGTTGGCGAAATACCCCAGTGCGTAAAGACGCTTGAGGTCCTCGTTGACGTCCTTCTGAGAATATTCCTTGTCCGGGCGGGTCTTGATTTTGCTCAGGATCACCGCGTCATCGACGGTGCGGTTTCCCAGCACGACCACCTCGGCAACCCGCTGGCCCTGCTCCTCCGCCCAAAGCGCGCTTGTCCAGACCACCCCTATCCCCAGCAGAAAGCAAAAGCGAATATTTTGAACCCGTCGGCAGGATGTCATAAAAAATTTCTCCTCACGTATATGATATTAAATATAGAATAATGACTTCTCTAAAAATTCTTCCCATGCCCCATGGAAACAAGACACGGGATCATGCCTCATCCGCAAAATCCGGCTCCTCGCGCATGGTAAAATCCCCAAACCGGGTGCAGTCTTCCCGGAAGGCCAGTCTGATTTCCCCGGTCGGACCGTT
>CAZGMX010000314.1:1090-2501 GCA_964526865.1 uncultured Actinomycetota bacterium
TTGGCGATGATGAGATCGGCCGTCCCCGGCGAATCCTCCCGGTCATAATACTCCCGCCGCAACAGCATCACCACAACGTCCGCGTCCTGCTCGATGGCCCCGGACTCCCTCAAATCCGACAGCTGGGGCCGATGGTCCGTGCGCGACTCGACGGCCCTGTTCAGCTGGGACAGCGCCATCACGGGAACGTCGATTTCGCGCGCCAGGGCCTTGAGCGCGCGGGATATCTCCGAAATTTCCTGCTGCCGGTTTTCCACCCGCCGCGTCGACTGCATCAACTGGATGTAGTCGATGACCACCAGGCGGATGTTGCTCTTGGTTTTCATCCGGCGCGCCTTCGCCCGGATTTCCAGCACCGAGATTCCCGGTGTGTCGTCGATATAGATGGGCGCCTCCGCCAGCTTGCCTGCCGCCGCGACGAGCCGGTCAAAATCCTCCTGAGAGAGGAACCCCGTGCGCACCTTGTGCGCATTGACCTGGGCCAGGGAGCAAAGCATCCTCATGACCAGCTGCTCCTTGGACATTTCCAGTGAAAAAATCGCCACGGGAAGTTTCGCCGTCACCGCCACATGTTCCGCGATGTTGAGCGCCAGGGACGTCTTGCCCATGGAAGGACGCGCCGCCACGACAATGAAATCCGAATTTTGCAGTCCGCTGGTCTTTTCATCAAAATCCTTGAAACCGGTCGGAAGGCCGCTGACCGAGGATTTCTCCCGGTGCAGTTTCTCGACCAGCTTGACGCTGTCCTTGATCAAATCCCCGATGGGAACAAACTCGTCAACAATTTTTCGCTGGGTGAGGTCGAAAATTTTCTGCTCGGCGCGGTCCAGCAATTCATTGGCCTGCGCGTCGGGATCGTAGCACTCCCGCCCGATTTCAGACGAGACATCCGCCAAATGCCTCAACGTGGCCTTTTCGTGCACAATCGCCAGATAATAATCCACGTTGGCGGTGCTGGAGAGCCCTTCCATCAACTGAGAAAGATAAGCCGTCCCGCCTGCGTCCTCCAACTGCCCCTGGCTTCGCAGATATTCAGCCAGCGTGATGGCGTCCACGGCCTTGCTCTGCTCGTAGAGCTTGACGACGCCGGCGAATATCTTTTGGTGCGCCGGCCGGTAAAAACTGGTCTCGCTGATCTTATAGACAACACGCGCCAGCACGTTCTCGTCCAGGATGAGCGACCCCAACAGCGCCATTTCCGCCTCAATATTTTGAGGCGGCACACGCCCAAGACCGCTCGTGTTATCCGGAGGAGATTTTTGGAGTACCGCAGACATATTTCAACCGAGATCCAGCGTTGGTTGTGCGCTCCGGTTATTCTTTGACCACGTGCACGGCAACGGAGGCATTCACGTCGGCATACACCTTGATGGACACCGAATATTCGCCCAGCATCTTGATGGGCTCTTCC
>CAZGMX010000315.1:0-757 GCA_964526865.1 uncultured Actinomycetota bacterium
GCCCTAGAGATATAGCCGGCTGGCAGTTGGTTGGTCCGGAGATATTGCCCCAGATCTTTGGCAAGAAGTCCGTCGTCACTCACCCTATCCATGGACTTGAATTTTTCCGGAATCTGTATATCCATGAATTTGCAGGCCGTTTGGAGCCGGTCCGGGTTGATAAGCCTTTCCTGTCCTGTCAGAAACACCTCACGCACCTTGAGAACTTCTGCCATCTCCTGGACTTGATTCCGTGTGGGAAATGCATCCTGATCGACCCATCGCTGAATGTCCTCCGCCGGCGTACCCAGCAAAGACGCCAATCGGTCCATAGAGACGTCATTGAACGCCATGGCAGCATAGAGCCGTTCGACGGCGAGCCCCACCTGAGGTAATCGCGCGCTCACGACACCCCACAAATATGTGGATGGAAGCCCCAACGCCGATTCGATCCGGGAAAGTTCTTCGCGATCCGGCTGCTTGTCGCCATCCAAAAATTCCTGCAATTTTTCTTGAGGAAGTTTCGTCTTTGACGCCAGCACCGCCAGCGGCATTCGCCGCAAATCCATGGCGCCCTTCAACCGTTGAACATCCAACGCTAGCGGCGGAATTGGCAGGTCCTCAAATCCCATCAGATAGCCGTACGTCACCCCCAGAATCCCCGCGATAGTCTTGATCATGTCCATCTCGGGACCATAATCCCCATTTTCCCAAAAACGCACGTCGCCGCGGCGGACCTTTAATTTTTCGGCCAGTTCCTCCCGCGTCAGGCCTGCGT
>CAZGMX010000315.1:767-2498 GCA_964526865.1 uncultured Actinomycetota bacterium
CGAGCTGTCATCAGCCGAACGGATTTAAACGCCGGAATTTCTTCGTCCTCCCCCTCCGTGCCTAAAAGATAGCCCTCCGTGACACCAAGAATTTTCACCAATCCCTCGATGTTTTCTTTGCGGGGCACTGTCCCGCCGTCTTTCTTTTCGTTTTCCCACATGAAACTAAATTTGCCGTATCCTGCCGCTTCCATCGCCCGGCCCAATTCACGCGGCGTATATCCAGCCTTGGTTCGGGCAATGATCAACCGCACCGGCTGATATTGAGCCTCTTTCAAATCCAGATCCGCGCCCACCCCCATGAGGTATTCATAGGGCACGCCAAGTTTCAAAGCAGCTTTTTGAACGCTTTTCTCCATGGGATTGACTGTCGTGCCGTCCTCCCACTTTACGAGAACGGAATAGCCAATCCCTGTTTCCTGGGCCGTCCTCAATAGCGACCAGCCCTTTCTCTGCCGCGCCTGCACAAACCGCTTGGGACTGAATTTCATGGCGACCATCTCTCTGTCTTCCAACCCCATCAAATAACCAAACGTGACGCCAAGAATCCCTGCCGCTTTTTCAACACTCGCAGCGCTGCCTTCTTCCGGCGCGGGAGGCGGGGGCGACTCCGTCTCTTCTTTCGCGGCAGGGGTAGAAACAGATGGAGCCGTAGCCGGCGGCACCCCCGCAGCGGGTTCCCGCGGCGGGGCCAATTCAGGCGCCTGGACCGAAGCCGGGACCGGCACCGGTTCCGGCTCGGGCAGTTCTTCCATTCCCATCAAATAACCGTATGTCACATTCAACGCCTGCGCGAGTTTCTTCACTGTCTCCATGAGCGGCACGCGCTGTCCCGTCTCCAACTTTGAAACCGTGCCAGGCTGCACACCAACTTTCCCGGCGAGTTTTTCCTGACTGAGGCCCGCCCTTTTTCTGCTTTCCACTAGCCGCGCAGGCACAAATACGGGCATTTCCCCGTCCTCCCCTTCCAGGCCCAAAAGATATTTTTCCGTACAACCTAGGACTTGTGCCAGACCACGGACGTGTTCTCTTTCCGGCACGTGCTCACCCGATTCCCACCGCACGTCAAAACGGGGATAGCCGGCCTCTTTCATTTTGATATCCAACTCCCGCATGGTCAGGCCAAGCCGGACGCGGGCTATCTTGAGCCTTTGAACCTGAAACTCCGGCGGTTTCAAATCGGCGGGACCGACACCAAAGAGATATCCCTGCGGCACGTCCATTCTTTGAACCATCAACATCATCTGGCTGACAGATGGAATCGATTCTCCAGCTTCCCATTTGCGAATGGTATTGAGCCCCACGTCCAGTTCCCTTGCCGCTCTCCCTATAGACCACCCCAGGTGGCGCCTTGCCTGCGCGAATCGCTCGATCTTGAAAGTATTTTTGACCAAAGATATATCGTTTGCCCCCATCAACCAACCGTAAGTAACCCCCAGGGTGCCTGCGATTTTTTCGATCAGCGGCTGGTCGTCTTCGGAAGGGATTTTTTTACCTTCGACTAAATACCGGATCACAGATCGATCCACACCCGCCTCGGATGCCAATTTTCGCTGGGAAAATCCCGCCGACTCCATGGCCAGCGCCAGGCGGAACCGGTCAAATTGCGGCACCGGCTCTTTGGCGCGGTCGTATCCCATCAAATAGAGAACATCCACGCCCGTGCCCATGGCAATGGCCCTTGTGCTTATCCGATTGACTCCACTTACCACTACGTGTAGTGTTTATAGT
>CAZGMX010000316.1:0-2494 GCA_964526865.1 uncultured Actinomycetota bacterium
TGAGAATGCCAAATCACGCGTCCTGCAGGACGTGATCAGCTCCCAACACAAATCGACGCTTTGGGGAGAGAATTGCCATTTAGTAACCCGGGAACAGACTCTCTCAGAGCAGATCGAAGAATTGGAAGCCATTGGGGGAAAGGGTACCGGGGCGCAGTTGGCTGCCCTGCGGCGGGAACGTGAAGATATTGTCAAACAGATCAGAATAACCAATCCAGATTTTGGCGTACAGAGAGTTGGGGGAACTGTTGATGCGAAAGAGATACAGTCGCTTCTGGACGATCATACGGCATTGTTGGAATACAACCTCATGGGGGATTTTCTCGCCGCGTGGCTGGTGACAAAGGATTCCGTTCAGACCCGGCGGATTGCCCTGGACACCAGCAAGTTGACGGAAAAAGTTCAGGCCATCCGCATGATGATCGGCAAGCCGAAACTGCCCACGGCCTACAAATTGCTGGGCCAGCTCTATGAACAAATCATCCAGCCTTATGAGAATGAAATTCAGGGGAAAAATCTTATCATCGTTCCCGATGCCGCATTGCATTCTCTCCCTTTTTCTGCCCTCATGGATGGAGAGGGGAAATTTTTAGTCCAGAACCATTCGATCTCGGTGGTTCCCAGTTTTTCGATTTTGAAATTTTGCATGGCCAAAAAAAAGGCCCATATCAAAACCATTCTGGCATTTGGAAATCCCGACCTGAATGACCCCAAACTGGATCTGCCAAACGCGGAGCTGGAGGTCAGAAGCATTGCGAAACAATTTCCTCCGGCCGGGCCGGTGGAACGGAGCGACCCGATGACGGGCCTGCCGAATGCCGAATTGGAGGTCAAGAGTATCGCCGCCCAATTTCCTCAGACCGATCTGTATTTGCGCAAAGAAGCGTCGGAAGCGCTGGCAAAAGAAATCATGGGCAAGTTTGATATCATCCATTTTGCCTGCCACGGGGAAATGGATCAGGGAGAGCCCACGCTTTCCTGCCTGAGGCTTGCGCCTGGTTCGAATGCAGACGGCAAATTAACGGCGGGAGAAATATTCGATCTCAAGCTCAACGCCCAGATGGTGGTATTGAGCGGATGCGAAACGGGGCGTGGAGTTTTTGCGGGAGGAGACGAGATGATCGGGATGACGCGCAGTTTTTTGAGCGCCGGTACCCCCTGTGTGGTGGTCAGTCTTTGGAAGGTGGATGACAACGCCACGTCGTTGTTGATGACCAATTTTTATAAGAATCTGACCAAGATGGGCAAGGCCGAGGCGCTGCGGCAGGCGCAGATCGAGACCATGAAGGTAAAAAAACACCCCTATTATTGGGCCGCTTTTTTTCTGGTAGGGGACGGACGGTGATGTTTGTCGTGCGTAGTGCGTGATGCGTTTTGCATAAGAGCTTTGATCTCGATTTTCAATTGCTCTGTTCCGCCGGCGGCGGAACTGGGAGGTGATTGGTGTTGCGCTGTAGTGATGATTTGAAAAAGACAATTGAAAGTTTATGCATATGAAATTGTCATTTTTTTTAACCGGCTCCAAGACCGGACGCACAGGTAAAATTCTCCTCATTGCTGTTGTTGTTTTTTGCTGTGCCTTTCTCGCGTGCCTTGCGTTTTTTCAATGGCAAAAGACGGGAACCCTTGCGTTCTGGACTGGCGTTAAAGGGGACAGCAAAACGCCCATTCCCGTGCTCATTCCCGGATTTGACAGTCTCAATGAAGAAATTTCATTCAGTTCTTTCATGCAAGATCACAGGGCTACGATAAAAGGACATGAACACATCTTTGCCAACCCTTCCGGAAAGCCGGGAGATCCCAGAATAGAATTCAACCGGGACTTGTGGAAAGAAATCAGAAAGGAAATGGAAAGAAAGGGGGACACAATCCTTGGCAAGAAGTTCTTTAAGGTTTTTATCCAATGTCACCAGGACATGGTCGATGCCCAGTTGAAATTCTTGGCCATGGATTATGACGGGGCCATGGCACTTTTGCGCAAGGCCAAGACCAGTGCAAAAAAACTGAAGAAGATCCCCATGCAAAACAGGCAGAACGTGCCCAGGCTGTTTGTGGATCAGATGTCCCTGCAGGCGTCCATCTGTATGGGGGCGACAGAGTGCATGCGCGGCAATTTGAAGAAGGGGCTTGCCATGCTGCGGTCCGCGTACGACGAGGCCAACAAGGCCGGGTGGCGCAAAGGCAAGGCCCAAGCGGCCCATTTCATGGCGCTCCAGGCCCAGCGGGCGCAGGCCCCCTATGCCCGTACCTTGTTTGAACAGGCTCTCAAGGTGGCGCAACAGAACAAGGCGCCTGATCAAGTATGGAGGTGCCATTATGCGCTTGCCGGGATGGACATGGGAATCGGCCGGATCGACGAGGCAATAAAAAATCTTCAGGAGGCAGTCATTGTCATCGAGGCCATGCGCACCAAACTAGAGGATGATCTCAATAAGACCACTTGTGCTTATCCGATTGACTCCACTTACCACTACGTGTAGTGTTTATAGTGATG
>CAZGMX010000317.1:0-2466 GCA_964526865.1 uncultured Actinomycetota bacterium
GATGAATAAACCCGGCGTGTGTGTATCCACCACCAACCGCAATTTTCCCGGCAGGATGGGGGACAAGAACTCGCAGGTCTATTTGGCGTCTCCTTTGACGGCGGCGGCGACGGCCCTGAAGGGGCGCGTGACCGATCCCCGGGACGTGATGGAATAGGAGTTGTGTCATGAATAAAATCATCGAAGGAAAGGTTTTTGTTCTGGGGGATGATATTGATACCGATCAAATCATTCCGGCCCATCACCTCATTTACAACCCCGCCATTCCTTCGGAGCGTAAGATGTTTGGTGTCTATGCCTTGTCCGGCGTCCCGGAGGAAAAATCCGGTCTCCCCGCCGGGAGGATTCCCTTTGTGAAAAAAGGCGAAGAAAAGTCCGGTTACGCCGTCATTATCGGCGGAAAGAATTTTGGGTGCGGTTCCTCGCGGGAGCACGCCCCCTTGGCCATTCAAATGGCCGGGGTGGGGGTCGTGATCGCGCAGTCGTACGCGCGGATATTCTTTCGCAACAGCGTCAACGGGGGATATCTGATTCCCTTTGAGACGCCCGTACGGCTCTGCGACACAGTCAAGACGGGAGATCTGGTCCGTGTGGATGTCACAAAGGGTGTCCTGGAAAACAAAACGCAAAATCAAGTGGTTGCATTGAAGCCTCTGGGCGACATCCTGCCAATCCTGGAGGCGGGCGATATTTTTGCCTACGCGAAGAAATCCGGCATGATAGCCTGAGCTATGTCTTCGCTCGCGATCCTCATAGCCGCCCTTTGCACATTTGCCCTCGCGTATCGCTACTACAGCGCTTTTCTCGCGACCAAGGTGCTGATGTTGAATGCCGCGCAGGAGACTCCTGCGCACACCCAGTGCGACAACCAAAATTATTATCCCATGACCAAATGGGTTTTGTTCGGCCACCACTTCGCGGCCATTTCCGGCGCGGGGCCCCTCATCGGCCCGGTTCTGGCCGCTCAATTCGGGTATCTTCCCGGACTGTTGTGGATTGTGATCGGCGTGGTTTTGGGCGGGGCCGTCCAGGATTTTGTGGTGCTGGTTGCATCGGTCCGGCGCGGGGGCAGGTCCCTGGTGGAGATCGCCAAGGAAGAAATCAGCACGCCGGTGGGGCTGGCCTGCGCTGTTGCGGTTCTATTCATCGTTGTTGTGGCATTGGCGGGGCTGGGATTTGTGGTGGTCAATGCCCTAGCGGAGAGTTCCTGGGGCACGTTCACGATCGCCGCCAGTATTCCCATCGCCATGGCCATGGGAATTTATGTCTTCGCGATCAAAAAGGGGACACACCAGGCGATTCGAGCCGCCACCATTTTTGGGGTAGTTGCCCTGGGCCTCGCGGTGGTTGGCGGAGAGGTGATTCCCGCCACGCCCTGGCTGCACGGAATCTTTCAGATGGACCGCAAACACATCATCATCGCCATGGCCGTCTATGGTTTTTTTGCCTCTGTGCTTCCTGTCTGGATGCTGTTGGCTCCGCGGGACTATCTGAGTTCCTTCATGAAGCTCGGAACCGTTGCGATTCTTATCGGAGGAATTGTTCTGGTCAATCCTAAGCTGGAGATGCCGGCGCTCACGTCGTTTGTCCATGGGGGCGGTCCTATTGTCCCGGGCAAGGTATGGCCGTTTTGCTTCATCACGATCATGCGCGGGGCCATCTCCGGTTTTCACGCGCTGGTCGCCTCCGGGACCACCCCCAAGATGCTTTCCAACGAATGCCATGCCCGCCCCATCGGTTATGGCTGCATGCTCCTGGAAGCGGTGGTGGGTGTTGTCTGCCTAATCGCGGCCTGCTCCATGCATCCGGGGGATTACTACGCGATCAACGTGTCGCCTGCGGCTTTTGAAGGGCTCAAAAATTCCATGGGGATTGCGACCGTCGATTTGGATGTGCTGACCCGGCAGGTGGGAGAGCAGTCTCTTGCCGGCCGCACGGGCGGCGCGGTTTCGCTGGCCGCCGGCATGACGCACATCTTTACCGCGATCCCCGGGTGTGCCGGTCTGATGAAGTATTGGTATCACTTCGCCATTATGTTTGAAGCCCTTTTTATTTTGACCACCATCGACGCGGGAACCCGGATCGCGCGGTTTATCCTGCAGGAGCTGTTGGGACATGTCTATGCGCCGTTCAAGCATACCGAGTGGATTCCGGGCAACATTCTGACAAGCCTGGCGGTTGTAGCCGCGTGGGGCTACCTCATTTGGAATGCCTCCATCAACATGATATGGCCCATGTTTGGGATTGCCAATCAGCTTTTAGCGGCCATCGCCCTTGCCGTTGGCGGGGTCATCCTGGTCAAGATGAACAAGAAAAAATACCTGTGGCTGCTTCTGGTGCCAATGTTGTTTGTCGCCGTCACGACGCTGACGGCCGCCGCCGAGATGATCTTCAAAGGGTATTGGCCCAAGACGGCAACCCCGGTTGCCATCCGCGTGAATATTGCGTTGATCATCGTGATGGTCA
>CAZGMX010000318.1:0-1441 GCA_964526865.1 uncultured Actinomycetota bacterium
ATGCGCATAATATCCGGATTAGAGGGACTTGGCGATTGTAGTCGGCGATCCTGCTGAAGTTCGTGGTCAAATTGTTTAGGATGAACACTTGGAATCTTTTTCTGGGAATCCCGGTAATAGCGCGGATTATCTCCCCGCAGTTTCCATGATTCATAGTATCTTTCAATGGGAACTCGAAAGTTGTTAACAGCAAACTTTGTATAAAGTGATGCGAAAAGTTCTTCGTAATTGGCACGCAAATGATGAGCCAAATTGTCCGAGCAAAGGCCTTCTTGCCTGAGCCTGCAATAAAACCAAGCAACATTGTCCAAGAGGTCCTGCCTAGGGAGAATAACCCTGTTTCCCTTGAATTTGTACCAATCGGACGCAGCAATACCCAAGGCGAGAGCGTGCCCCAGGCGATCACCATGTCTCAATTCCAAAAAGAGATTAGCCTCGTCAATGGCGCGCATGCCATCAACGACGTCGAGAAAATCCTCGCCCACATGAAAGGTTATACGTAATGACGGGATATTGATTCCATGCAGCTTTTTATGGACAAAGGAGACTCTATGGTTCCGCAGTTTTCGGAAGGCAGTGGCAAAAACCTCAGGACGGCAGGAAATTTCATGATTGCAGGCGTCTATCCCATAGACTCTCGCAGCCTGCCGGACACCGGAATTGCGCCACTGAATTATGGCGTCAGCGGTCTGCTTCACTTCATTCCTGAGCTTGGCATGGCGGCATCGGCATATTGCCTTTGCCTTATTGTCCGGTTTGGTCAACTCTGTTGTTTCTGTCGGCTGCTTTATGAAATGGAGAACGTGGAAAACATTTGCAAGCGCTTGATCGCAAGGGCCTTTCTCTCTTCTGCAATGCCTTTTTCGCTGATCGAAATGCCGACAATATGCTTCTTTACTGCTGCAAGCTCTTTCATGTTGGAAGCTAAAGTCCGCGCCTTGAAAAAAACACCGACTGCCTAGCTCCTTCTGGCAATAGCGAGGATCTCCTTTTGCAGCCAACCGATCAAGCCGGATATGGTCTCGGTATAAGCGTGCGTAGGTTGTTTTAGGCACCACCCTAGCCTCCAGGCTTCGCAAGGCGGGATGCCGGAGAGCTGAGCCATAAGCCATTTCTATCAGAGCGTCCTTGTACTTTGGATATTTTTCCAGAAACAGCTCTTTGCGGTTTTGGTAAAGATAAAAATTGTCAAAGCCCACGGTCTTGTTAACCTGGATCAGTTCCTTGCGAAGCCGCACGAAGATAAGCAGGTACGCATAAAAAAAGTCGATAAATTTTGTAAACTTTGGGTTTTCATGGTAAATCTGCCTGAAAACTTGATAAAAAAATGTGTGCTCCCCGGCTAACGTACCATATGGGCTGTCCACATGCGACGTATTTGTCATATAGTCGAGGGAACTGGGATAAAGCGCGGTTCTTATGGCATTGGCTTCCCTCTGAA
>CAZGMX010000318.1:1451-2465 GCA_964526865.1 uncultured Actinomycetota bacterium
TTAAAAATATGTCGAAGTTCATGTGCCTTTTCCTCCTGCTTTTCCTTCTCATTTTCTGGAAAAAGCCAGAAAAAAAACAGGCGTATTGCAGCTGCTTGAAGTACTTGCTTATAGAGCAGTTTACGATTTTGCTTGCTTGTGTTTTCGATGGGGTCATCGGCCAACGGAGTCCGAAAGTTGAAATTGACAAAATCCCCCTTACGGTTTTCCATATTGTTCATCAGGCAGACCCACGAGATGAGAAACGCTGGCGCAGATCCTTTAAGGTGAAAATGATTCTCGGCTACGCCTTGGGAGAGAATGTGACGCAACCGTAAATTGTCGCTCTTTGCGTAGGGGCTGAAATCGCATCTGCGTCCGAGAGAATCAGAGAAACGATCTTGCCATGCCAGAAAGGCGCAGAGAAAGAGGGATTGACCAACGACATGGACCGCCTCCCGCCATTGCACCATAACCTCATGTTTTACAACGACATTGTTTCCATCGTTATGCAAAAAGCTCTTGGCTGTATCGAGAAGTAGAGAAAATATCCCGTATTTTCCCTGCGGCGAAGCGATAAGCTCTTTAATATCCCGGTAGATGTTACGCGCCTCATCACGACTGTAAAGGGGAAAGGTCTGGACGCACTGCCGGATGAAAACAGCCTCTTCGTCCTTGTCCCGTCCAAGGGTCTTGGCATAGGGCTCCCCTAAAGTCCGACTCCAATCCTTGTTAAAACGCAAGAGGGGGGTGGGATCCCGGCTCAGCAAGACGGTCAGCGCACGTACTCGGCCAAGCTTTGGAGTTACTGACATGACGAATTTATGCTCCTGATATCAGCCAATCAAATTTCAAAAACACGCCTTCCGCCCTTTCGCCTATATAATCTTGAAGAATTTTCTCTGCATCCTTGTAAACCGGGCATTCCTTCAGCGCATCGATAATTTTACCCCTTGTCAGTTTTTGCTTGGGTGAGCCCTTTTGTCTGGAATCAGTGAATGGCGCCTGTCTCGAAGCCAACACAGTTCTTTCCAG
>CAZGMX010000319.1:0-2403 GCA_964526865.1 uncultured Actinomycetota bacterium
CGTATCTGACGGTAGCCCGGGTACCCGCGAAGCGGGTGGGCGTACCTAATGCCCGAAACACGGAGTGTGAGGGCCACTCGTCAAAAATTGCACAAAGGGTACCCGCACGCTCCCGGTGAGTCGAGCTCAGAGACTTCTGTGCTGTAACTATCGAGTGAGCAATTGTGATCATCTAAAGGAAAAACGAATCAAACGCCGGAGATGAGAGACTGCTCAACGAGTTTTTCGGCGATTTGGACGGCGTTCAATGCCGCGCCCTTTCTCAAGTTGTCGCTGACAACCCAGAGATTGAGGCCGTGGGGCACCGTGTCATCCTCACGGATCCTGCCGACAAACGTTTCGTATTTTCCAGTCGCTTGAATGGGCAAGGGATAGAGGCCTTTGGCCGGATCGTCGATGACATGGATCCCGGGCGCATTCTTGAGCAGGGCCCGCGCCTTTTCGGCCGTGAGTTTCTTTTCAGTCTCGACGTTCACGGCCTCGCTATGACTAATGAACACAGGGACGCGCACGCAGGTCGCCGTCACACGGATGGACGAATCCCCCATTATCTTTTTCGTCTCATTCACCATTTTCATTTCTTCTTTGGTATAGCCGTTTTCCAGGAACACATCGATCTGGGGGATCAGGTTGAACGCAATCTGGTGGGGAAACTTGCTGGGGCTGACGCTCTCCCCCCGCAGAACCGCGCCGGCCTCTTTTTTCAATGTCTCCATGGCGATGGCCCCGGCGCCGGATACCGATTGATACGTCGAAACCACAATCCGCTTGATTTTTGCCTCGTCGTGGAGGGGTTTCAACGCCACAACCATTTGGATGGTGGAGCAGTTGGGATTGGCGATGATGCCGCGGTGTTTGGCGATGTCCTGGGGATTGACCTCAGGAACCACCAGCGGGACATCGGGCTCCATCCGAAACGCGCTGGTGTTGTCCACCATGATGGCACCGGCCTCGACGCACGCCGTTGCAAACTGCCTGCTGACCGAGGCCCCCGCGCTGAACAGGGCTATCTGGATCCCGTTGAAAGACTCTTCTTTCAATTCGTGGACATCGACGGAACGCCCCTGAAACAACATTTTTTTGCCCGCCGAGCGGCTGGACGCCAGTAAGCGCAGTTCCCTCACGGGGAATTTACGTTCTTCCAAAATCTTGACCATTTCCTGGCCGACGGCGCCCGTCGCGCCAACCACCGCCACGCTGTATCCCCTGCGCATTTCGGTCCTTTCCCTTCCGCGGTATATTTCGCGACCCGGTCCCCCACCTCGGTCGTTCCCATCCCCATCTTCCCGGCGGACAGGCTCTTGATGTCGTGGACAACCAAATACCGGACGGCGTTTTCAATGCGCTGAGCCGCTTTGGCCTCCCCCAGAAAATCCATCATCATGGAGCCGGCACAGATGGCCGCCAGCGGGTTGATCACATTCTTGCCGGTGTACTTGGGCGCGGAACCCCCGATGGGCTCGAACATCGACGTGCCTTCGGGATTGATATTCCCCCCCGCGGCAATCCCCATCCCGCCCTGAATCATCGCGGCCAGATCGGTGATGATGTCGCCAAACATGTTGTCCGTCACGATGACATCGAACCACTCGGGATTTTTCACCATCCACATGCACGTCGCGTCCACGTGGGCATAATCGGTCTGAATATGGGGGTAGTCCCTGGCGACGTCCTTGAACACCCTCTCCCAGAGATCAAAAGCATACGTCAACACGTTGGTCTTGCCGCACAGGGTCAGCTTGTTTCTCAGCGCGCGCCTCTTGGTGTATTCAAAGGCATACCGGATACAGCGTTCCACACCCTTGCGCGTGTTGATGCTTTCCTGGATCGCGACCTCGTCCGGGGTCCCCTTCTTCAAATTTCCGCCGGCGCCGCAATACAGCCCTTCGGTGTTTTCCCTAACCACAACAAAATCGATTTCCTGCGGTCCCTTGCCCTTGAGCGGGCAATCGACCCCCTCGTATAATTTCACCGGCCGCAGATTGATGTACTGGTCCATCGCAAAGCGCAGAGCCAGCAAGAGTCCTTTTTCCAAAATTCCGGGCTTGACCTGCGGGTGTCCGATGGCCCCCAGGTAGATAGCCTTGAATTTGCGAAGCTCGTTCAACTCGCGTTCGGGAAGGATGTCGCCCGTTTTGAGATAGCGCTCTCCGCCCAAATCAAACGGGACCAAATCCAATTTGAAATTTTCCGCCTGGGCCGCGGCACCGAGGACCTTCACCCCTTCACGGATAACCTCCGGTCCCGTGCCGTCTCCTCCCAGAACTGCAATGGTATGCGTTTTGTTTGTCATAAGAGGCGCAGATGATAACAAAAAATCCGTCGAAATAAAAATAATTTTTAAAAAATAGGGACAGCGACCCTGTTTTTTGAATTAATTCAAAAAACAGGGTCGCTGTCCCT
>CAZGMX010000320.1:0-598 GCA_964526865.1 uncultured Actinomycetota bacterium
AATTGGCGGTAGTTCCTTGTGGGGGGATTATGGATAATAAAAGAAGAACTCGCTTGGGGGAAAAAGAAATCGAAGTGATTTCCCGCCTTTCCTATGAAAAAAAGCGCGTGGTTACCAAAGAAGACCTGGATGCCCTTTTCAAGTTCAACGACATCGAGCGCAATAAGATTGTCTATCGCCTAAAAAAGAAAGGGTTGTTTTCAACGATCAAAAGGGGGCTGTATATTTTTTCGTCGCTTGAATATGGCGAAGGCGGAGCGGCCATCAATGAAATGCTTATCCCTCCTCAATTTTTTCCGAAGGGAAATTACTATGTTGGATACTCCACGATGTACAACTATTACAGCTTGACGGATCAGCTTTTTCAAGTTGTGTATGTTTTGAATACCTCCCTGCAAAAGAAAAAGAAAATATGTTCCGTGATGTTCAACTTTTTAAGGGTTCCCGAAAGCCGGATGTATGGCCTGGAGAGGGTCCGTGTTGAAAACAAAGAGGTCATTATCAGCTCGCTGGAGCGCACACTGGTGGACTTGGTGTATTTCAATAAGCCGGTTGGCGGAATAAGGGGTGCCCTGGATATTCTCAAACGCGACCTCGA
>CAZGMX010000320.1:608-2399 GCA_964526865.1 uncultured Actinomycetota bacterium
CGAACTCGAGAAAAGTCGGTGTGATCTAAAGAAGTTTGTCCGTCTTGCGGCGCAATTTCCCAGCGTAAAGACGCGTAAGAGAATCGGTGTTTTGTTGGAAGAAATGGGGTGTTCTGAGACAGATCTGGTGCTTTTGGCTAAGAGCGTTGAAGACACAGCCATCACGTCAGTCGCGGGGGCATTCAAGGGCAGGCTGAACAAGAAATGGAGAATCATCCTTCATGATCCACCAGGATAAAAACCAATTTATCGACGTGATAAACATTGCCATTCAGCGCACCGGATTCAGGGCGCCGCTTCTTGAAAAGGATTATTATTTGACGCTGATCCTTTCCCGGGTGCATGAGCTTTCAGACGACCTTGTTTTCAAAGGCGGAACGTGCCTGAATAAAATTTACTATTCGTACTATCGTTTGAGTGAGGATCTGGATTTCAGCATGCGGTTGCCGGAGCATCCGGCGACGCGCGGGAGTCGGCGCAAAACCATCCAACCGGTAAAAGACAAGATCGAATATCTCGCCAAACAGATGGGGATGCGCATCGATGGTTTGGAGAAGGCAGGCCGCAATGAGTCGAAGCAGTATGTTTATTGTTTCGTGTACAAATCAGTGTTTCAACCGGTGGAACAGACGATCAAAGTTGAAATCGGGCTTAGGTTTAACCCTCTTTGCCCCGCAGAGAAAAAGGAGATACAACACAAGTTCTTGCATCCATTCACCAAGGAGCCGTTGTTTGCCGCAGGCAAGGTGAGCTGTTTTTGTCTAAAAGAGATCGTGAGCGAAAAAATGCGGGCCGCGGCCTTGAGAGAAATTATTGCGCCACGCGATTTTTTTGATCTTGATTTTGTTGTGCGTCATGACTTCAACCTGGCAGATAAAGAAGTCTTGGAACTTTTTAGAAAGAAGATCGAGGAAGTTGGTGGGGACGCGGATTTGTCGAAGTATCATCTCAATCTTGGACGGGAGGATCGAGAGATCAAAGACATGCGATCGCGAATTGAAAAAGAATTGTTTGATGTCTTAACACCTGAGGAACAGGAAAACTTCAATCTCGACACCGCGCTCAAGCGCATTAATAATGCGATGAGAAAAGTATGACTTTGATTGCTCAAGAGTGTCCGCAAGGCAAAGGAGGATATCAAAGCGGGCAGGACAAAATAGCTTAAAGATGTTTTTGGCCGGTGAAGTTTGCTCCTTGTTGGATAGCCATTGTGTGCAAAACCCTCACACAGCGCATGTTGCGCGTTGTATTGTATTGCCTGCCTTGACAAAACCCTGAAAATCCTATATAATTAAGCCAAGAAACGCGAGTTGCGACGGTAGGCCGGGTACCCGCCACTGTTTCACCGGCGGGTGGCCGTACCTAGTACCGCAAGCGCGAAGCGCGGCGGTGCATTTATTCACTCCTAATTGCCATCCTCCCTTGTGGGGGATGGCAGGGTGGGGGTATGAAGAAACGATCCGTGATGACACGGCTGATTTCCTGGTTTGTGTGTCTGTGTATGCTCATGACCACATTGCCTGCGCCTTCGCATGCCCTGGCGCCGAAATCCGCGTTTGGACGGGGCGAAGAACCAGTAACTGATGGTTCACGGCCGAAACAAGTGCGAACAAATTCAGCGGCATCGGATAATGGAACTGCGGCAGGAAATGTAGATGGAACAATTAGCACAGCGCCCCAAATCACGACGCCCCAGGAGATATGGGCGTCGCGCCAGTGGACGATTGTCACAGAGTCGGAATTGAACAGCCGCCATCTGGCGGGGAAAAAGGTTCTCCGCGTGGGGCCGAG
>CAZGMX010000321.1:0-2398 GCA_964526865.1 uncultured Actinomycetota bacterium
TATAAAAAATGATCAACTTGTTTTGGGAAATTCCTCCACGGGAACCTACTATTGGATCGGGAAGCTGTTTGGTTTGTCCGTTTACAATCGCGGCTTGACGCCGGATCAGGTTTTCCGGCATTTTCACGCGTGGGCAAAGGGGAGTGCCCATCTCTTATCGAATGAAGAAGGGCTGTATGCCTTGTATTTATTCGATGAGCGAAAGGGGGCATGGGTGCGTAACCATTCGGACTCCCGATATGATCTTCTAATGCCGGCAAAGTTTCGGATCCTGAAAAAGAGTGTTTTGGTTTTGCATTGGGAGCATGTCAGGTGGACGCATTCTTATTTGGAAGATATTCTACTCAACGTGGCCGGATTTGTACCGCTCGGATTCTTTGTCTTGTTGTATCTGCGATTGAAGAGTCGGTCTCTTTTTCGCGTTTCCCTTGGCGTTATTGTGATTGGAATCGCATTGAGTCTGTTCATCGAACTTCTTCAAGTATATCTCCCGATGCGGACTTCTTCCTTTGCGGACCTGATATGTAATGGTATGGGAACAGCTCTGGGGGTCTTCCTTGGGGTTCTGATTCCCAAAAGCTTATTTTCTTCAGATGTCTGATCGGTTTTAGGCCCTTTACGGAATTATCAAAAAAGTTCCGACATGAATCAGCCTGAGAAAGATTCTATTCAGGAAGTGTGACATGCTTGGGATTAGTCGGATTGGATTTCGTGAAATAGGTTGAGAACAGTCTTTTTCACTTGGGGCATTTTTTGCTTGAGAAGCTCCGAAAGCTGTTCTCTTTGTTCAAAGGCCCTGTCGATCACCTTCAGTATTTCTTCCTTCTCCATTTTACGGGGATCTGCTACCAGAGATTCTGCCCCGATCGTCTCCAGAACTCCGTGAAACTTCTTGCTGTAGGCGATGGCAACGGCCGGAATATTCTGGGAGAGGGCGGCGATACAGGCGTGCATGCGGGAGCCGACGAAGAAATCGCATTGACCAATGATATATTTTATTTCGTTTTGATTATAAGTTCCTTTAATAAGTTGTATTTTATCCTCGTAACGATCTTTTAACTCGTTATAAATTTTTTCACAGGTTGTAGAATAATTCTCCAAGTCCGTTGGAGATCCAAAAACGTGAGGAACCAGCACCACCGTGGCATTTTTTTGCCGGATCAAGAAGTCAAGTACGGCATGTGCCAATTCGCGGTAATCGACTTTTAGATTGAACATGTTGTTCTGAGTATATCCTCCCTTATACAAAAGACCGCTGATATTGAAGCCGACAAGGATAGAACCATAGACCTTCTGTTCCAAAGGAACGGTACTGAATCCCTCTTTTCCTGGCTTCATGGGGTCAACCACAAATCCCACGTCATAGCAGAATTTCAACTTGGAGGGATTAGACTTTGGCCCCAAAAAATCCCGCATCTCATTCTGGCCCACATAGTCTCTGGAATAGACAATTTGGGCTCGACACATAATCCATTTTGCTACGAATTTCGAAATTATTCCATTGAAAGGTCCCAGAGTTTGTGGCAATAAAATCAGCCGTTTGCCTAAGAAAAGGGCCAAGAGCTGGGGAAGGGAGACATAGAAGAATCGGCCTATTCCGTAAATATCGCTGAAACTGTCCCCTCCAGCTATGGAGGCGACAATATCGGCTTTGTTGATCTGGTTCAAATAGGAATTTCCCCCGATGAGTCTGTGCCTGAGCGAGCGACAGGGGATCAATTTGATCCCCAGAGCCATCAAGAGCAAAAGAGCAATATTGTTTTTCAGGTAGAATTTTTTTGAAAATCTCAAGTTGACAAGAGGAATGGGAATACGCCTTCCTTGACATGAAAAATCGTATTGAACACACTCTTTCCCATAGTCTAAGAAAAAGATGGAAGTGCTTGGATTATACTCCAAAATGCATCGAACGATACCGGCGGTTAAGGCTCCTACTCCCATGTTGGGAGTGCCGAATGTAGCGCCGATGAGACATACCTGTTTAATGGGATGCACGTAAATCCTGAAAAAGGGAAGAACTAAAAATAGGGAGGCATAAGGAACACTCGCCCCATCACGGAGAGAATCTTAGGTTTTGAGGTGGATTTGGCTTGATGACTTCATATGCCCCCATGTCCCAAAGGATAGCGCCTCTGGGGTTGCCGTCTCTATCGGTCGAAAAGTCAGGCAATACCGCACCGGCGTTTATGGCCGGGGAAGTTGGCAACAAATGCAATAGCGACGCAGAGGGCGAGAGGGCCAACTGGGGATTCGCATTCAGCCCGTTGGCATCATAGCCAAGCGCCCGCCACTCTGCCCATTCTAAAGAGAGCGCACCGGCAAAATTTATGTCTACGCCTGATGTCTTGAAGCTGATATTATTATTAACAAGGGAGGGATTTAAAGTGGTCGACCTCAT
>CAZGMX010000322.1:0-2397 GCA_964526865.1 uncultured Actinomycetota bacterium
CGACGACCCACAAGCAGTTGTATGGCGTGGAGTCAATCGGATAAGCACAACGGATTATATTGTATCGCCTTTCGATAATAATCCTTGGCTTCGGCGATCCTGCCTTTGGCCCCCATCAGAACACCCAAATTGTAATGGGCATCCGCAAAACGGGGGAAGTATCGCACCGCCTCTGAAAAATGGTGAATCGCGGCATCCGTTTTTCCCTCATCGCACAATGCAGACGCGAGATTGTAGTGGGCCAGCCAGTTGCGGGATGTCACTTCCACGGCGTGTTTGAAAATATGCGGATCGTCTTGCCAGTGCAAAACCTGGTTTCGGCTTACGGGGATGAGTACGGCCAGCCATGCCGCGGCAACAATCCCCAAACCCATTCTGGAGAAATACCTTTTTTCCCAGACATATTGTCCCGCCCAGCCGATGGCCATACACAATCCGATCATGGGAAGATACATGTAGCGGTCCGCCCTTGGATGGGAAGCCGTTTGAATAAGGCCGCTCATGGGAACCAGCGTCCCCACATACCACAGCCAACCAGTCAAAAGCGCAGGCACTTTGGATGCCGTGCGAAACACGATAATTGTAATACACGCCAAAATCATTCCAGCCGCGATGACCTTCCATATCTCAATAGTGGACCCGGGATGCGGATAAAACACCGCCAGGTTTACCGGCCAAATCATTTTCTCAAGATATATGACATAAGAAACAACCGCATTTTCCAACCGTACCAAAAGCGGTATCGGCAAAGCTATAAAGAGTGGTTTTTGACACACCTGAAAAATTATTAATAATCCGCAGGCAATAGCCGCCAGCACAAACAACGGTATCTTTTCCACCATCAGCCGGCGCCAAATATCCCTGCGGCACAGGCGGTCCAAAGTGATTCCCCCAAAACGGCCCAGCGGCCAGTAATCCAGCAACAGGAGGACAAAAGGCAGTGTCACCACCATGGGTTTGGACATCAAGGCAAGTCCCGTCAACACAGCAACAAGAATATACCTCTCCTTGGATTCGTTCCGGACATAGCCATGGTATGCCAGCAATGTCCACAACAAGAAGAACATGCTCAAGACATTGCCGCGCTCCGCAACCCACGCCACAGACTCCACAGCCAGGGGATGGACGGCAAACAACGCGGCGGCAAATGCGCTGGGCCAAAAACTGCCCGTCATTCTCTTCAATAAGTAAAAAAGCAGCAGCACGTTGGCCGCGTGAAGCATGAGGTTGGCCACATGATGCCCGCCGGCATTTCTGCCCCACAACTTGTACGCCAGGGTGTGCGACCACCACGTGGCAGGCCACCAGTACGCAAGGTGTACATTGGTAACTGACCACCAAACATTTGGGACAGTAAATCCGCCCGTCACGTAGCGATTGTTGACCACGTAATGGGTATCGTCAAATTCGCTGAACTTGCAGTTCCCAACCCCCGCATAAACACAGATCGTCATCAGAACAAGAATCACAGGAACAGCATACTTAATTATTTTCACTTTTCCTCAAAAGGGGAACGCGGTCAGCTCAAGTTGCCAGTGCAACACTTTATTCTTTACTATGTCGCCCACACCAAAATTCAAACCCTTGCGCTCCTGGACGAGAGCCACAAGGGTTCGAATTGGTTGCAACTTCGGAGGGAGCAGGATTCGAACCTGCGAACCCTTGCGGGTTAACGGTTTTCAAGACCGCCGCATTCAACCGCTCTGCCATCCCTCCGTATTTCCATATTCATTGTGCCACCACAGCGTTATAATTACTCATCCCGCCCGCCTGATTGGTGCTTTTTTGCTCCGGTGACCATATAGTGACCATCTGCTCATCAAGAATACGCACCGCATTGGATTGATGCCCCGGAGACAAATGAGCATACCGCAATACCATTTCAAGAGACTTATGCCCCAATATTTCCCTAATCGTGTTCAAATCAACTCCCGCCATGGCCAAATACGACGCTGCTGTGTGCCGCAAATCGTGAAAGCGAAAGTTCTTAATTCCTGCTCTCGCAATTGCGTGCAAAAAAGGACTACGAAAATTGTACAATGTTCCGTCTGCTTTGCAAAAAATATATGCATCGCTTCCATTCTTTGGCAGGCCAAATAGAATCTCCTGCACGGTCTTGTTGATTGGAACACGGCGGGTCTCACCATTTTTCGTAATATCAAGCGTGATAAAACCTCTTAGCAAATCAACGTCCCGCCACCTTAAATATTGCATTTCATTCAATCGCATACCGGTATTCACTGCCAACATAATGGCTGGTCTCAGAGCCTCATCGGAACATGCAAGCAATCGCTGAAGTTCGTCTTTCTCAAGAAAACGGACCCGCTTATTGTTTTCCTTTTCGAATTTTACCTTCGTCACAGGTTTTTCTTTGGCATGCTCCCATTTTATGGCCAA
>CAZGMX010000323.1:0-1845 GCA_964526865.1 uncultured Actinomycetota bacterium
CACAAGGAAGCAACATGTCGAGCCAGCCGCACATACCATTCTCGGCCACTTGTTTGAATTACAATAAGCGAGTTGCCTTACTGAAAATACAAGGCTAACAATGGCGAAAAGAAGAAATGTAAGGAAACAAGTATTGATCCTCAACAGGGGATATGTCTTTGATTTCAACAGCTGATCATATACACCAAAGTAGTTTTCCCATCCCAAACCGTTTTTTGCATTCTCAACACCATAAAGTATCGGTTCGACTCTCAATTTAATCCAAGTACCAAGACTAACAATAACATCACAATGATACAGATTATGGCGCTTGTAATCGTTGCGGCCCAACAAAACAGAGCGATTGTTGTCCAATTGTTGACGAAGAACAGGTTCTTGTCAGATTTCATCTCCTGGGTGATGGTGGAGTTCTCCACCGAAGAGCTCTTCAGTCTAGATTGTGATTTGATCGCAGAATTGAACATAAGGCCGAGGATTGCCCCTACGAGACTGAACTTCATGGCAAACAGCACATTCTCCTGCTGAAGACGCGTCTGGATCTCTTTGACGGCATTGCCATACTGGTTTAATAGGAGTTCATTTGCTTTGTCACCTATAGCACCAACTGGCGGCAGACTAATGGATCGTTCAATTCGGCTATCATTGGAAATATTTAGTAACGAGGATGGCCAATCAATTAGCAATGAAGCGGCAAGAATCAAAGTCAGCAACAATAGCAAAGAGCGCCTACTATCACGATACAAGTTCTTGGAAACATCCATCGCTTTTCCGCTCCTAACAAGTTGACTGGGAATATTTTCGAAATGTTAGAGCCACGTTTTAAAAATGTAGCGAAGTAATTGCCGGTTTCGTGTGACATCGCCTAAGCATAGTATTTGTTGCACATTGTGCCTCACAATATCTTGTCGTAATGCTTCCTGCTGGCTCATCAATTGTTATCGGTACCAATCACCGATGCTAATGCTGACGCCGGCACGAATGTCATGATTAGGGATTGACGATGGCGACTCGTCATAGTAGTAAGTCGCAGCATAAACATATTCTGCATAGAGTACTGCTCGCTTCAATAGCGTATTTGATTCTGATAGCCGGGGTGTAATGCGGAATCCGCCCCCTACCAGAAGCCTGTTTTCCCAGTAGTACGTGTTTTTGTTCGTCACCGAGCTTTCTATGACTGCGTAAGGTGTAATCATCGATAAAATCTCAAGTGTATTCTCATTTCTATATTTCGGCAAACGAATGCCGCTCCGAATGGAAGCGCCTAACAGTATTGTATTATACTGACTGTCAAATTCATTTGCTTTCTGCCAAGTGAGACCAGCCCAGAATTCGGCCCACCAAGGAGTTGTCAAATCGTTGGCGGCGATATTTCGCCAGTATTCTGAGCCTATGCGCAACTGATCATTGGGTCTCCAACTATTTTCACTGCCCCAGTATTCCATTTTGCAATATTCGCCAAAAAGCCTTAGCGGGCCGAACATCCTCCCAAAGGCACTCTCGGCCCCACGAAATTGTGACAGGCTGAATGGATAAACTTGGAGTCCAACGCCCGGCAAGGCGAGCCCTGCGTTTTCCCATGCCTGATCGCGTGATGCATTAATTCCTGAAATACGGATGTAAGGCCCCCATGAAACATTGTCATGAAATGGCGGCAGCCAAAACTCGAGTCGGCTGTCCCACATTGCAACAAAGACATCATGATGTGGCTCGAAGAATTGTGTCTTTCGGTAGCCACCATCGAAATTCCCAACAAATCCTAGCCAATCACTTAAGTTGATCTCTTTTGGTTTTTCCGCCGAGTGAGCAGCGATACTCCAGACCAACAACACAAGGAATGGGACGAAA
>CAZGMX010000323.1:1855-2376 GCA_964526865.1 uncultured Actinomycetota bacterium
TCTTTCGGTTCCCTGACGCGCTCACGCCAAATCCCTTTTTTTTTTTTTTTGAGACTCCTATTGTGAAACTTACTCTTAAATGAAAGCCGCCGCCGGAAATGCTAGAAGTAGCCACCCGACGGGGGTACTGCAACGTCTTTGGTCTAGATGTTCATCCCTTTGGCCGGCTTGTGTCAAGCTGGTTTTTTGTCTTTTCTGGGTATTGGTCGTAGTCGACAGGTCGGCGCGTGTGTCCGCCTCGATGACCGTGTTGGAGTGGCGAGGGGTGTCACTCTGTCCGCGGCTGAGCTGCAAGGTGGTCGACGAGCGGGACCCATACATTTCGAGGATTACCTCCCAGCATGGATGTGGGCTCCTCGGGCCAAAGCCGCGCTTCGTAGTGTCACCCCGGGATTGTCAGATCTTCTCCGCCGTGCTTATCTTCCCATCGGCGTCATTGGCGAACTCACTGTTTTGATTCATGTAATGTCTTCTTGCACCACCGGTCGTATTTCTTGGCCATCGCCGCCATCCACCATGTA
>CAZGMX010000324.1:0-2344 GCA_964526865.1 uncultured Actinomycetota bacterium
TCTTCTCCAGAATAAAAATTTTCCCTGAGCCCTTGACAAGGGGCATCCGGTAATGTAAGTTATTGGCGTAAGAGGGCGTAGCGCATGAGGATTTTTCGGCTGGGTTTGCCGTATTTCCTGCTGGCGCTGGACCCGGAGAACGGGGGACACGCGCCATGCCTCAGGAGAAGGTTGTCCGGAAAAAATTGGGCGAAATTGTGTTGGAAAAAGGCCTTGTCACGCAAGAGCAGATAAAAAAGGCATTGGACGCGCAAACCGCCAACAATAAACGCTTGGGACAGATCCTGATGGAGTTTGGGTATCTGACGGAAGATCAACTCTCGGAATGTCTGGCGCTCCAATTGGGAATTCCTCACATTGGCATTCGATTTTATACGGTGGAGGAAGCCATCCTCGAGCTTGTTTCTGCTGACCTGGTTAAAAAATACAGGTTCCTTCCGTTGGACAAAATCGGGACCAACCTCGCCATAGCCATCAGCGACGAGTTGGCGGATGCCGAAGTTGAAGAAATTGAGAAATCCACCGGCTGTCACCTCAAATATTATTTTATCACACCGTCTGACTTCGACTACGGTTTTGAAGTCCTCTATCTTCGCAGGCAACAGGAAGGGAAGGGGACGGCAGGAGGATCGGTAGCATGAAGTCTATCACGGAAAGATTTTTTGGCGTTCTCACCGAACGGCAGCTGCTGACACCGGAGCAGGTGGCACAGGTTTTGGATATCCAGAAGAAAGAGGGGGGAAAACTTAGTCAAATTCTGGTGGAAAAGCGTTTTCTGGCAGAAAAAGACCTTGTGTGCGCGTTGAGTGATCATTTGTCGATTCCTTTCATTGATTTGTTCAAGGTGCAGATCGATCCGTCGGTGATTGCGCTGGTGCCCAAAGACGTGGCCTATTTTTATCAACTCATCCCCGTGTCCAGTTTTGCCAACAGTTTGACGGTGGCGATGACGGACCCTCTGAATGTATTTGCCCTGGACGACCTAAAGATTCTTCTGGGATTGAAGATCAACCCTGTCGTCTGCACCGCCAAGAGCCTGGGGGAGGCCTTGAACCGCTATTATTCCGGGACGGCGCTCTCTGAAATGGTTTTTGGCGATGTCGATATCACCAAGGTGGAAGAGGCGGGCACGGATAAAGAAGTGGACGTGGACAACCTGGTGCAGGAAGCCGAAGGCGCTCCGGTGGTCAAGGCCGTGAACTTTTTAATTTCCAACGCCGTCAAAGACAAGGCCAGCGACATCCATTTGGAGCCCTATCAGGACATCGTGCGTCTGAGGTACCGCGTCGATGGGTCTTTGTTCACCAAGGCCACCTTCCCCAAGAAACTGCAGTTGGCCATGACGTCCCGCATCAAGATCATGTCCAACATGGATATCACCGAAAAGCGTCTCCCTCAGGACGGCAGATTCCGCGTGAAAACGAGCGGGAAAAACATCGATTTTCGTGTCTCGACACTGCCCACGAGTTTTGGAGAGAAGGTGGTGATGAGAATTCTGGACAAGACCGCCGTGAAATTGGATATCCACACCCTGGGATTTCATCCCCACGGTCTGTCGGTGCTGGAAAAATGCCTCAAGGCCCCCTACGGGATGATCCTGGTTACAGGACCGACGGGAAGCGGTAAAACGACGACCCTCTATGCCGCCCTGTCCGAAATCAACAAGCCGACAACCAACATCATCACGGTGGAAGACCCGATCGAATATCAGCTCAACGAGATCAATCAGGTGCAGGTGAAGACGGACATCGGATTGACGTTTGCCAACTCTCTACGTTCCATCCTGCGCCAGGACCCCAACATCATCATGATCGGTGAAATCCGAGACCAGGAGACGGTCGATATCGCCATCCGGGCCGCTCTCACAGGGCATTTGGTGTTGAGCACCCTCCATACCAACGACGCGGCGGGTGCCATCACCCGGTTGATCGACATGAATGTGGAACCCTTTCTCATGGCCTCCGCGCTGCTGATGATCGCGGCACAGCGGTTGGTGCGCAGGATCTGCACGTCGTGCAAACACGTGGTCCCCGTGACCGACGAAATATTAGACAACGCCCAGATGGCTAGGCGCAAGGGGGAGGAAATCAAAATCTATAAGGGCAGGGGCTGCAAGCGCTGTCTTTTCAGCGGGTACCAGGGACGGCATCCTTTGTTTGAGGTGATAGAAATCGACGACGATATCCGGTCCATGGTAGTCCGTAAGGCCACAGCCCGCGAGATCAAGAAATTTGCGATTCAGCGAGGGATGAGGACGCTTCGCATGGTGGGGTTGGAAGCTATCCGGGAGGGACACACGACATTGGAAGAGGTTTTGAGGGAAACGGCGCCCGATTGAGCGCTT
>CAZGMX010000325.1:0-2331 GCA_964526865.1 uncultured Actinomycetota bacterium
GCCGACGACCCACAAGCAGTTGTATGGCGTGGAGTCAATCGGATAAGCACATTGGGGTTAATTCCTTGCCCATGGGCCGGCGCAGACGAGTCACCAGAGACTCTACCTGCTGTTCATCAAGCAGAAGGGACGGTTTTTTGACGAGAATCCGGTCCAGTGTCTCCCCGAGGGCCGGTTGATCCCCGGCCGCGGCATCAATCAGCAGATTCAAATGAGATGGATATCGCGACAAGGCCGTCGTCAATATGTCATCATAATATTTCTTGCAACCGTCCTCCCCCTGCAATCCCATCTCTTGGATCAGACCCTTCAGCACCGCCTCTCCCATGTCCAGTTTTCGCTCGTAGGGCAGTGTCTGCGCCGCCACGGCGGCCAATTGCGCCTTGGCCCAGTTCTCTTTCATCGCAAACATCTTGTTTACTATCGCAGAAAACCGCTCGGGGCCAAGCCGCAGGCCACCTCTCTGCGTCAGGGTCCTGGCCAGAATCGCCCCCTGAAAACCGGCGGTGGTTTCGGACCCGGCTGTCCCCAATGCATCGGCGAGGGATAGCATGAGAGCTGGCTGCACTGCAAGCGCCTCCGCGGCGTAACCGGCAATCTTTTCCATTGATTCGGCCGTAAAGGGTGTCTTTTCATCACGGCTTTCATCCAAGAGTACGGTCACCAGGATTGGCCGGCCCCGCAGCGCAGCGGGAAAGTAAATGTCAAATACCTTGTTGAGATGATTGTATCTATGAGCATCCGGTTCTATATCCCAGGTCCCTCGCTCAAACTCTTTCATCGCACACGTCATGATTGGGAAAATCTCATCGGCGATGGGATCGTCCGGCATCTGCAACCCGATTTTTGCCAGGGCTTCCACCGCAAGTTTGTCCGGTACCGTAAAAGCGTAAGGCGTCCGTCCATCGGAAGTGCGGGACTGAAATCTCGCGATCAGAAGTTGGGCGGCCTCCTTCCCGCGCCGGATCAGCTCGGCGCCCGCGAAACGCAGCCGGTTGCTGTGGTAGCTTCCATTCTCCAGACTCGGATCACAAATAATTCCGATCAATTCTGATGTGGCTGTATCCAAAAATTCCCCCTCGCGGGGAGCAAAATCAAGCCAGCCGAAAGAATGTAACGGCGGCACGACCGGGGCCGGCATACTACGCACAGCGCGTGTTGCAGTGCTCCCCCGGCCCCCTTTTTGAAATTTGCTGGGCGGGGCCAGGGTGCTAATGTCATTGCGAGGGAGCGGCGCGACCGAAGCAATCTCGCTGTCGTGAATTGTAATCGTCGGGATTGCTTCGTCGTCTCCCGCCAAGGCGGGGGACTCCTCGCAATGACGTGCACCGCCCCGCGACGGCTGCGGGCACGCCAGCGCAAGGGCCAGGAGACCACTGATCAATGTCTTCATAATTGTTGCCTTCTTTCTCATGCCGCGGCCTCCACTTCGGCGGGCGTCACCAGCCAGTCGCTCTTGGACCCGGCGGGAATCTTGACGCCCATTTGAATCAAAATATCGCGGAATGCGTGCATCAGCCTTTTGTCCACGGAATCGCGCACAACGTAACGGGAAAGATTTAATATCTGCGCGATTTCACGCACAGACAACGGCGCCGTAAACTCACGCCTTTCCCGGTCGTATCCGATACGCAGACACAGGATCCGGACATTTCGCGAAAAAGTTTTACTCACTCTATTACGCCGGTACTGGGAAAGCCGCTCTATCGCCCGTTCCATAACGGCGGCGGACACCGTGGATGAAACCGCCAGCTTGGGAATTCCGGCGACAACTTCGTGGCGCGTCATTTGTCCACCGTGGCGCGTGTTGATCTCTTCATCCAAAGACACAGGGGATTTGGAAATTTCACGCCGCAATCCGGCCAACTCCTGATACTGATCCCGGGTCAGCCGGATCAGGGGATCATCGCGCAGGAGATCCTCATAACCGGCCGGCGGCACACCGTGTTCCTCTTTGTAGCGCCTTTCCATGCCGCGCAGTTTATTTAATTTCTCCATGACGTGCCGGGGCAGGGGAATGGCGCCGTATTGTTCAATAATGTAACGGTAGATTTGCCCGCGAATGGACGATTTTGCATACGCCTGCAGATTCAACTCCCTGGACAAATTGCATCTGTCAATCGCATGGATCAGGCCTATGACCCCCTCCGCAGCCATATCCCGCCTTTCCTTTGCCATCCGTGGATGGATATTAATGATAGACCGCACCACGCGGTTTACGGTGGACTGATATAACTTCACCAGCATATCCAATGCGTCGCCGCTGCCTTTCCGGTACATCCGGACAAGCGTTTTTGTCTCCTCCTGCGTCAACTCCCGGCCCAGCTTTTT
>CAZGMX010000326.1:0-2324 GCA_964526865.1 uncultured Actinomycetota bacterium
TGGGGGCAAAGGTCATGAACAATAGCTGGGGCGGTTATGGTTACTCCCAGGCGCTAAAGGATGCCATCGATGCTTCTGCGCTGCAGGGATGTCTCTTTGTCGCTGCGGCGGGAAATGATAGCAACAATGTGGATTGCAGACATCATTATCCATCGGGATATGATTGCCCAAACATCATTGCAGTTGCGGCGTCCGATGATTGTGACAGGTTGGCCCGTTTCTCAAACTATGGTCCCAACAGCGTTCATCTGAGCGCTCCCGGTAAGGATGTTTTTAGCACGATTCCGGGAGGGGGATATGGCTATAAGTCAGGGACCTCCATGGCAACGCCTCACGTGTCCGGAACAGCCGCATTGATTTGGGCGCAAAATTCTGCCTGGGGATATGACGTTGTCCGGGAAAAAATCCTGAAAGGAGTGCAATTGTTCACCGGTCTGTCTGCAAGAAGAGTTCGAACCGGGGGGTGGCTGAATGTGTACCAGGCGATGCAAGTTGATGCAACGGACACCGTTCCTCCTGAGCCTATTCGGGATCTCGCGGTAGAGCGTGTGGAAGCCGATGGGACTGTGATTTTGTCGTGGACTGCGGTGGGTGATGATGGGAGTGCGAGAGCGGCGTGGGAATACGATATCCGGTATTCTGTAAGTCCCATCAACGAGGCCAATTTTCCTTCCGCCGCGCAGATCGCGGGGGAACCTGTCCCTGCATTGAAGGGAATAAGACAGCAGTGGGAATTGACAGGGTTGGGGGAAAATTCACAGTACTGGGTTGCCATGAAAGTGAGGGATCGCCGAGGCAACGAATCTCTTATTTCCAACGCGGTCTCTTTTCGAACTCCTGCGTTTTGGCACAAACTTTTTGACGATGATTGCCAGTCAGGAAACCGGTGGTGGGCATTGTCAGACTTTTGTACCGTCTATAGCCACTTGCGATCCCATAGTCCTTCCAATGCGTGGTATTTTGGATATCAGTGGGAAGATAACAAAATAGAAGCTATGCCCAGCTCAATGAGGTCTGCCAGGTTTAATCTAACGGGTTTGTCGGATGCGGTATTGACATTTTCGCTCTGGAGAGACGTGGAATTTAGCGATGATCATCGCACTGATTATCCTCCGGTGCCCAACAAGATCAGCGTGTCCATTTCGTCCTGGGATTCCGAGGATAGATTTTTGGGGACGGATGAGGTTTGGGCGCAGGATCAGTCCGTGCCCTCTCTGGCGGCCTGGCAAACATACACGATTCCTCTAAGGAATTATGTTGGACGTAAAATTGCTATCACGATTGAATACTCCATGACGGACGAGGTTGCCCCTTATGCTCAAGAGGGCTGTTATGTCGATGATGTAAGGATCTGGGGCACAAATGCGGTGGAATACATGATGCCCCCGAGGAGACCAACGGATTTGACGGTGAGAGAAGTGCAGAAGGATGCGGTGCGGTTGCGCTGGACGGCCAGTGCAGACAGCGAAGTCACGAAGTATAAGATCTATCGCAATGGTGTAAAAATCGGTGAAGTGCCGGCTGGAAGCGAACTTCAGTGGATGGATTCCGGCCTGATCGAGGGAGCGGTGTACAATTATTGTGTTACGGTTCAGGATGCGGCAGGCAATGAAAGTGTGGATATAACAGCCGGTGTTGTTCAGGGAAAATCTCAGCCTCCCATTATTAGTATTAAAATAGACAACCCGAATACAGAGATGTTTGAAATGCGCTGGGATTGTGTTCTGGATCCCGATTTTGAAAAATATACTATCTATAGGAATGGTGTTGTCTATTCTGTCTTCAGCGGGCTTAAACCAGGAACGATATGTCAATGTCAATTCGGGGATCATTATAGCCATTTGGGAACGGGTACCAATGTTTTTACGGTTACAACGGTGGATCAATCCGGAAACGAAAGCGATCCAACGCCGCCCGTGATCGTCAATGCCGGGCGGCCGGCAAAACCGCAGTTGACCGGTGCGGCGCCTGGAGACCAGATAGTCCATCTGTCATGGGCGACAAACAGTGAGGGAGACCTGGCAGGATATAATATCTATCGCGACGGGACAAAAATCAACGCGAACCTGGTGACGGGCACAAGTTACGAGGACGGTCCATTATCCAACGGGCAGAATTACAGCTATGAAATAACGGCGCAGGATACATTTGGTAATGAAAGTGAGAAAAGTGATGCGAGAAGTGTGATACCGCGCGATTCTGTGCCGCCAGCAACGCCGACGGGATTGCAGGCGGCAGATCCCGGAACGGGGACGGCGATGAATTTGAGTTGGACTGCCAACACTGAGGCAGACCTGGCCGGGTACAACGCGTATCGCAATGGC
>CAZGMX010000327.1:0-2318 GCA_964526865.1 uncultured Actinomycetota bacterium
TACAAAATATTACAGCAACCTAAAATGTCAGCAATTTCAGACAACGACAAATCATCGTTGTCTGAGAATATATTTCCCCGCATAGTAACGATATCAACGCTGTCTTTGATGATTAAACTCCCAACTGGCGAGTTTGGAAGAGTGAAATTATCGCAGAAAAAATTCTCAAATAAAACGAGCGTATCTGGCAAATTGCTGTCTCTGGAATAGATTATCGAATTCCCACTTGCTGCCTTGAAGCGATTAACAATGTTCCTCTGAAAAAAGACATGCGAATCACGAGAATAGAGACACACAGGCGCAAGCTCGTTTGCACCCAAAAAGATGTTATTTGTTGCAATAAGAGATGATTCAATACATGAAATAGCATCAAAAAAGCCATAGAAAACACTGTTGTCAATTGTAATCGAACTTCCATTGCGAACGGAAATACCGGCAGTAAAAGGGTAAGTATCACGAAAGAACGTTATTCCAAGTACAGCACAACCTGCAGGCTCCTGACTACTTGCAGTAATATTCCCAATTACTATAGTAGAATCGCGATTGGTTTCACTACTCAAAATAATTGCTTTCCCAAGCATGTTTAGGTCCTCATTATATACTCCTGATGACACCAGTAATGTGTCGCCATCGGCAGCTGCGACCAAACCCTGTTGTATGCTTGAGTAATCGTTCGGAATTCGCAGGATCGTCGCATGTAGGCCAATCAACGGTAATGCAAGTCCAACTAGTCCCATACGCAATCGACAACAGGCAATCATGTTCGACTCTCCAGTAGGCTGATTTGCCATTCACAAAAGTGCTACTATTTTACATTCTCTGATTGCCATTAGCAACTCGAACCTTGCAAATCAAAATTTGCAATCCAATACTCATGCAGAATCATCCAAGGAGGTGTTATGGTAGCGATCCTGTTTCTCTTGTGCTTGTCGCTGATTGGTCAGTCTATGGCACAAGACACGCTTTATGTGAAACCGTATGGGCAGGTGCCAGAGGGGTGGCCTTGGAACACAGCATCCACCAGCCTTGACACAACCATTGCCCAAAATCCAGACTTCGGTGTGATTCGTGTCCTCCCTGGAACGTACTGGGAGACTGTGAAGATCGATCACCTTTCTACATTGCGCACTGAGCAGCAGATCATCACGGGTTGGATTCCAGATGAGAATGCAGATTCAACTCGGAATGGCCATGACGCGACATTCTCCGAATTGAATAGAATCAGAATTCGTGGTGGGCTACAAGCAAATGATCTCATGATTACGTAGCTGATTCAGCCAGCCAAAACGTTGATAGTCAAGGCCAAACTTGGAGGGACCGCCATCTCGCCGTCTTCTTCGTTGGCCCAAGAAGTTGGTCCATTGCCGGTGACGCCGACATATCTGAACACACTGCCAGGGACAGCCGTTTCTTCGAATAGGCAGAGGCTGAGGCAGCTACGTAATCATGAATGATCTCGTCTATGATCCCAATAGACAAGGTTATATATATGTTCACCCGGATAGTGTCCTGACAAGTGTTCGCGTTTTTAGTGACACACTTGCCTGGACCAGAAGTGATAATGAGTTTTCCTCAGGAAACATGGAGTTCTTTCACGATCCAGTTAGGAATTTATTAGTCTTAAGATTTGATCCAGAAATAATAAGTCAGGAAAATATAGTTATTTTGGCATCAAATATGCCAATCGGTTACGCATTGTACATCAATCTTGACTCGCTCGACAGTGCAGGAAATTTGCGAATAGCGAACCTTAGCCTTCAATATGGTCGTTGGGGTGCGGCATCCATGCGTGCGTCCGATAGCGGCTATGATACTTTCGAAAATGTTACCTTCATGGATTCCTATGACAGTGAGTTCAGGTTCAATCAGTCCCAAGTGGACACCATGTTCTTTGAGGACTGTCATTTTGTCAAACATGCCATCCCAAATATGAAGACAAACGGCCAGCATGTCATGTTCGATGGGTCGTCTGACTCATTATCAACTTATGATTTTCACAACGTTCACTTCAACAATTGTCATTTCAGAGCAGAAAGCTCACTCCCCCCCACTTCCCTCTATGCCTTTTCCAAGGAGCGCAGCACAACGCGCATGATCGACCTGGATGGCCTCACCTTTCAGGACTGCACCTTCAATGGGCCCTATACTTCAGCGATCTACATTCGTCCCGATCGGCGACCCGGGGCGAAGGACTGTGAGAACCTAGCGCGCAATCTCATCGTCTCCCGGTGCCAGTTTGAAGGCTGCGGCACAGCCCTCCATCTGATGCCGCAAATCACCAACATCCTGATCGACGACAACGATTTCAATGACTGTCA
>CAZGMX010000328.1:0-2267 GCA_964526865.1 uncultured Actinomycetota bacterium
CTTGATGCAAGCGGGGGATTGGCCAATTGGGGTTACGTCATGTGTCCCCAGAATTCCCTGAATTCCAGAATTCAGAATTAGAATTATGGGCGCTGTTTGGGGGTCAGACATATTTAGTGATATCTTAATACACTTGTGGAAAAATTTAGGCAGGTACACATCAGGCATTGTTCTTAACTATAAGGAGTAACGATATGGTCGGGAGAATGGAGCGGGTGCCGTTACGGGAAGTTTGGAAAAAGGAGGCGAAGGATTTTACGTGTTGGTTGTTTGAGCACGTAGAGATTCTAGCTGAGGAGCTCGACATTAAATTAACAGCCAGTGAAAAGGAAAAGAGCGTTGGTTCTTTTTCTGCTGATATTATTGCGGAGAACGATGCGGGGCAAAAAGTATTGATTGAGAATCAGCTGGAAAAAACAGATCACGGCCACCTTGGACAAATTATGACGTATGTCTCCAATCTTGATGCAAAAATAGCTATCTGGATTTCAAGTAATCCAAGAGCAGAGCATATAAGGGCGATAGAATGGCTTAATGAAACAAGTAGTGGTGTTGATTTTTATCTTGTGCAGGTTGAGGCATACCGAATTGGCAACTCTGAACCCGCTGCAAAATTTACTGTGGTAACGGGTCCCAGTGAAAAGACGGATATTGTTGGTGAAGATAAAAAAGAGATGGCTGTGCGTCATCGCCTGCGCTATGCCTTCTGGAAATCACTGTTGGAGAAGAGCAAACAGCGAACTTCACTTCATGGCAATACATCGCCAGGCATTTATGCGTGGATTGGGGCTGGGTCTGGGAAGCGTGGTTTGAGCTATAACTATGTTGTGACCTATAAATTTGGGCAGGTAGAACTTTACATAGATCGTGGAAAGGGGTGTGAAAAAGAGAACAAACGTATATTTGACACACTGCGATTGCATCGGGTTCGCATAGAAAAATGTTTTGGGGACAAGCTTAAATGGGAGAGGCTTGATGATCGCAGAGCATGCAGGATCAGCAAGCGATTTGATAGGCCAGATTTAGATGATCCAGAAAAATGGGGAAAATTGCAGGATGATATGATTGACGCCATGATCCGGCTTGAAAAAGCGCTCTCGCTACACATTAAGGAGCTAAAAATATGAAAGCCAAAACGCGATGGCAATAAGGTCTATCCAAAGGAATATATGTGCGCAATTCTGCAACTCTGTGCAATTCTGGGGACACACACCTGACCCCAAATGCCGTGGGAAGGAAATCAAGATATGACTTGATGCAAGCGGGGGATTGGCCAATTGGGGTTACGTCATGTGTCCCCAGAATTACAGAATTAGAAGAGGATCTATGCCTAAGGATAGACGTAAAATACAGCAAAACAGGGCGCGGAAGAAGGCCCGGTAGGCGGCGAGAAAAGAAGAACGGCGAAGGCGGCGGGCCCAAGCCGAATCAAGACCATTTGTCCATATGGGAATCAGCCGTGAACAACTGGGGTGTTCGCCAGTCCACGAGACGCTTGTGAGCGAGACGATCTTTCAGCAGGGTATCGGCCATGTCGCGATCAGCCGCAGAACGCCGGATGGAATGGTGGCCGTAGGAGCTTTTCTTTTGGACAGGTACTGTCTGGGGGTGAAGGATGCCTACTTTGCCGTGCTGACGCGGTTGGATTACGAGTTTCGGTTTAAAGAGCATCTATCCGCACAGAAAATGCAGGCGGTATCTCCTGCGTATGCGCGAAAGCTGGTGGAGGAGGCTATTGCTTATGCCCGTGGTCTGGGGTTTGAACCGCACGAGGATTATGACGATGCCGCCGCGGTCCTGGGTGATATTGACGCCGCAGAATGTCCCGAGACTTTCACGTTTGGTCAGGATGGCAAGCCCCTCTACATCAGCGGGCCCCATGATTCGTAATCGCAAATCGCGAGGATCATGGCCACGCTGCGTGAGCGTTGTGGTAAAGACGGTTTTCATTACATGATTGGCGTCTTGCCGGCCGGCGGGGATGATTCCATGGAAATGCCGGAAGAAATATTCGACGAGGACGATCCCGAAAGCTGACTCCAAACCAAACTTCATCGCCTTTTTTGACGAGATGAAGTGGATAGGATCGGTTCATTAGCAAGAGCAATATATTTCGGGCCATAGGCTTTCCCATTTGACTAAGGTTTCGTCAATTTCCTTCGCCAACCTTAGTCAAATGGATAAGCACATCGGGCCAAGAGGCATTAAATGAGCATGTGCTTATCCGATTGACTCCACGCCATACAACTGCTTGTGGGTCGTCGGCG
>CAZGMX010000329.1:0-2258 GCA_964526865.1 uncultured Actinomycetota bacterium
GGGCGACAGGCCTTACCGCGGAGCCATGGCGAGGGAACAGGCCATGACGGAACTTAAGAAGAATGCAGGATCTCAATTTGATCCGGAGTTGGTGCAGGGTTTTGAGAGAATGGTGAACGAAAACGCCGGTCATTTTGACGTGTTTTGAGGAAAGGCCGGCTCGGTTTTTATTGGATGCATTGGGAGAGGTCAGCATGCGGGTAAAAAACGCCATCGCGGTGTGGGTGGGCGTTCTTTTGTGCTTGGGGCCGGCGTTCGCGCAGGATCAAGCGGACAGGGACTTTCTGCTCCAGGTGCAAAAGGACAGCGCACAGTATTTCTGGGATCAGGCCAATCCGGACAACGGTTTGATCAAGGACAGCTCCGAGCCGTATTCCCCGTGCAGTGTCGCGGCGGTTGGATTTGGGATGGTGTCCCTGTGCCTCATGGAAAAGCACGGCTGGAAATCCAGGGATGCCGTCTACAACAGGCTTGTACGCACCTTGAAGACGCTTCGCGACAAGGTGGATCACGAAAACGGTTTTTTGTACCACTTTGTCAGCATGAGCGACGGGCGGCGGGTATGGAAATCCGAGGCCTCCTCCATTGATACGGCGTTGGCGGTTGCCGGCGCGCTCTTTGCCGGAGAATATTTCAAGGGAACCCAAGTCGAAGAGCTCGCCAAGCAGATCTATGAGCGGATCGATTGGGTGTGGATGCTTGATGGTATGAAGATCGTGAGCATGGGTTACACGCCGGAGGCCGGATACATCCCGTATTATTGGGACAGCTACAACGAAGGCCTGCTGATGTATGCACTGGCCATCGGTTCACCGACGCACCCCATTCCAAAGGATACCTGGTGGCTGTGGAGGAGGCCGGTTGCAGAGTCGATGGCGGGCCCCATGGTGTACTGCCGCACTGGGAGCCTTTTTGTCTATCAATTTCCCCACGCCTTTTTGGATTTTAGAAATCTAAATGACGGAAGGATCAATTATTGGAAAAATTCCGTGAAGGCGACGCTGGCCAACCGCTATTTTTGCATTCAGAACAAGGACAAATACAAGACCTATGACGACGATGTCTGGGGGCTCAGCGCCTCCCTGGGGCCGGACGGCTACAAGGGATACGGCGCCCAGCCGGGGGAGCACCCCATCCACGACGGCACCGTGACGCCGCACGCGGTGGCTGGATCCCTGCCGTTTGTTCCGAAGCTTGCGACGCGTGCCCTCAAGGAAATCTACCGGCGCTATGGCGACAGGGTCTACGGCTGTTATGGGTTCTACGACGCCTTCAACGTCGATAAGGATTGGTACGCAAAGTCTTACATCGGGGTCAATCAGGGGATCACGGTGATGATGATCGAGAACATGCTGGACCACACGATTTGGGCCTATTTCATGAAGCACCCTGCCATAAAAAAATGGGCCGCCTTATGCATGACGCGCGCCGCGAGGACCAAACGAATCCTGACAGTTGTCAAACGCAAAACCATTCCCGCCGAACTGGGCATTGCCCAGTGGTGAATCCGCTAATCTGTCAAATTACTGATCGGTGTAGGGTTTGTCACGGTGCCGTGCACATCGCATGACGTGGGCAGGCCTAGTACACGGCAATTAGAGTATGGCGGGGTAGTTGTGATAGGACACAGTGGAATCGTTCCACCTTCGATGAAATCATCAAGCGCTGAAGCTGAAATATTTTGTCCTGATGACCTTCCCGATGCTAAAAATTCCTGTTCCTTGGCACGCTCAACGATCTTGAGATTGTGCAGACACCTGTTCTGCCTGGTAACCTTTCGTGAAGTAATCAGCTGAGGGATTGCGATTGCAGCCAAAATTGCGATGATCGCAACAACGATCACGATCTCAACCAGTGTAAAGCCGCTACGTTTTTCCATCCTTTCAACCCCGCCTTTTTTCCTGCGGCCATAACCCACCCCACTGGGCATTGCCCAGTGGGGTGAATTTGCTAATTTGTCAAACTACTGGAAGCAGTTGGACTGGTTACCCTGCCATGTAAGGGGCATCTCACAGGAGTCCCTACCGTCATTGCATTTGGGTACGGTGGTCCACCCAAGGGACATCGTGGAAGTGTTCCATCTTCGATGAAACCCGTAAGCTGATCCGGTTGCAACGTCCCTGATGATGCTACCCCATAACCCAGAGCCGCCTGCGATTTGGCTTCTTCAATGACCTTAAGATTATGCAGGCACTTATTTTGTGCGGATGTGCTTATCCGATTGACTCCACTTACCACTACGTGTAGTGTTTATAGTG
>CAZGMX010000330.1:0-2252 GCA_964526865.1 uncultured Actinomycetota bacterium
AAGGTTTTGGATGTGCCGGCTCTCCATCCTATAGCGATCATTGGCCGGAATATACACCTGGAACACTTGGTTGAATTTATTGAACAGGTTGACGAAGGATGAGCCCAGATAGGCCCGGAGCGTATCAAACAGGCTGTTGAGAGGGACCTGCATGGATTCGGCCTTTGTCCGGTCGATGTCCAGATAAAGCTGGGGACTGTCGGCGCTGTACGTTGTCGTCAGACCACGGAGGCTTTGCTGAGCATTGCCGGCATCGACAAGCTCCGTGACGCTTCTATGGAGCTGTACCGGACCCAGACCTGTGCGGTCCTCCACCACCATTGCGAAGCCTCCGGACTGACCCAGACCCCGTATAGGCGGAGGAATCGATACGAAAACCTGCGCTTCCTGAAGGCCGGCCAATGCCCGGTTGAGATCCGCGACGATTTTTTCCTGACTCAAGGCGGAACCCCGCTTGCTCCAGGTCTCAAAAACAATAAAAGTGGAATTGATGGTGGAAACATTGGCGCCGTCCAGGAAGGAAAAGCCGCCGATCGTCACCCAGCCCTGGATGCCGCGGGTTTTCTTGAGAACGGCTTCGACTTTATCGGCTATTTCCAGTGATCGGGGCTGGGCCGCAGCTTGGGGAAGCCGGGTGATCACTACGGCAAAACCCTGATCTTCGACCGGGAGAAACCCCGTCGGCCGGCGCGAAAACTCCCATCCGGACGCCAGGATAACAGTGAAAAAAATCAACACAACGAGACCCGGCCGCCTGACCATCCGGCGTACAAGCCCGATATAGGAATCCTTCATGGCCTGGTAGGCTTTATTGAAGCCCCGGAAAAACCAATTGACTTGGTTTTTTACAGCGGGACGCAGCAGAAGTGCACACTGGGCGGGATTGAGGGTAAGCGCAACGATTGCGCTGAGGACAGCCGTGGATGCAATGACCAGGGCAAATTGCCGGAATATCTGACCACTGATGCCGGGCAGAAAGGACGCCGGTAAAAACACGGAAACGAGCGCCAGGGTGACGCCGAAAATTGGACCGGTCAATTCCCCCATAGCCTTGATGGTGGCCTCTTTGGGGGTAAGACCTCTTTCAATGTAATAGGAGCTGTTTTCGACGATGATAATAGCGTCGTCGACCACAATTCCGATGGCCAGAATCAGAGCGAACAGGGTCATCAGATTGATGCTGAAGCCGAGCACAGCCATGGCCGCAAAGGCTCCGATGATGGTAACCGGGACGGTAACTACCGGAACGGCGATGGTGGGGATGAGGGTGGCGCGAAAATTCTGCAAAAACACCAGAATCACCAAAAATACGAGAAAGGCGGCCTCAAAGAGCGTCTCGTAAACATGAGACACGGCATCGCGGACAAACCGTGTCGTGTCATACCGGATAGTGTAGTTCAGACCTTCGGGAAAACTCTTGCTCAACTCGGCGATGGCCCGGTAAACTTCATCTGCCACGTCGATGGCATTGGCTTCCGGCTGGGAAAAGACGATGACCTGGGCCGAGGGTTTTCCCCCGATGTTTGAAAAATTATTGAAGTGCTGCTGGCTCAGATCAACCCTGGCAATGTCGCGCAACCGAACGATCTGCACCGTCTCGCTGCGTTCGCTCTTTACGATGATATCCTGGAACTGATCGACATCGGACAGGCGGCCCAGGGAGTCGATGGTAAACTGAAATACCTGATCGCCGGGAACCGGACGAGCGCCCAATTGCCCTGCCGTGACCTGTACGTTCTGATTCTGGATGGCGCTAAGGACGTCCGACGGCGTCAGGTTCAGATTCTTCATCCGGTTGGGGTCCAACCAGACCCGCATGCTGTAGGGACCGGCGCCGAAGACCCTGACCTCGCCGGCGCCCGGCAACCGGCCCAGCGGATACTGTAAGTTAATGATGCCGTAGTTGGAGAGAAACGCCTGATCAAACCGGTTCTCCTCCGAGTACAGGCTGATCACGAGCAGAATGTTCGTGGAGACTTTCTTGACCGAGACGCCTTGCTGGGAAGCCCCGCCCGGAAGCTGGGCCAGCGCCCCGTTGACCGCATTTTGAAGCAGGGCCAGCGAGGTGTTGAGGTCCGTGCCGACATCAAAGGTAATTGTTAAGTTATAGGAACCGTCGCTGCTGGAGGTCGAGGACATGTAAATGGAATTCTCGACGCCGTTGACCGCCTGCTCAATGGGCACACCCACCGTTTTGGCTACAACATCGGCATTCGCCCCCGGATAACGGGTGCTTATCTGGATTGTGGGCG
>CAZGMX010000331.1:0-2240 GCA_964526865.1 uncultured Actinomycetota bacterium
ATGCCAACCCCGCCCGTGGGGACACTCAGCCCCAACAACAGCGGCGGAACGCGCTTAAACGGCGCCCCCGTTCTGGGCGTCACGCCGTCGAGCTACGGCGCTATCGCGGCGCGTCGCCCGATTCGCTTTCGTTCCTCGCGGCGCCGGTCGTCTCCAATTACGCCGACGCGCCTCCGCCCGGCGCCGTCTGGTACTACCGCGTCCGCGCGCGCAACGCCTGCGGCGAGGCGGCCGAGTAGCCGGCGGCGCGGCGGGATGCCGCGTTGCCCATGTTCCAGACTATGCCAGCTAAACGGCAGCGGGCTATTTCACACCCGCCGCTTCTTTATAGCGCTTTGTGAAGGCGTCCCAATCGCGGATGTCCACGCCAATCAAGTTTTTGATGCCCATAAAAATATCATCAGGACCGATTTTCATTTTTGAAGCGTCTTGAAAATCTAACACAAGCCTCTTAAGCGAGTCGTCTCCACCTATGGTTTCTACGGCCTGTATCACCGCGCGGCTCGCCTTGTAGAAAAAATCATGCTCCGCCCAATTAACTGTTTTTACCGGTTCCATGGCTGCGCCTTGCCACTTGTAAACCGACTCGCGGGCTTTTGTGTTTTCCAAATAGGATATGACTTCTTGTTTTGAAAAAGGCATTTCGATGGGGTTTTCTACCTTAATATTCTCCGCAACGCGAACCCCCAAATGCTCTACATAACCCTCTCGAAACCAAACAGTTTTCTCTTCTCCTTCAGACTTCTTAAAAGAAAGAATCGTATGAAAAAAATCATGCTCTATCTCGTGGGCGATGACGTGCACGGCGAAAGAATAAAAAGTATCACGGCTCGTGGAATCTTCGCCTTTCTTTTGTTCGGTGGCGAAGCACAAAATGGCTAATCGCGGTTCTTCGCATTTCGGGGCAAAGCGGAAATTTCGCGGAACGGCAGAAACGGCAACAACATAACATGTAGCGCCGGTTCGGGGTGGCCTGCCCGTAAAATACTCCAACCATTGATAGGTTGCGGTCATTAACTGTTTTAGGCGCCTCGTCCGCGCCCGTTGATTCTCAGGATAGCGGATGCCCAGCGAGACTTGGGAAAGCGGAAATTTTTTAAACATCCTCCAAGATATTTGCTTTGTGCATTGGATTTTGACAACCTCCTCCATGTCTTGGACAGGCTGGCCGGGATCCAGCAACCTTGCCATTTCATTGCAATTGCCGCCATACGTGAAAACAAAGGCGTTGAGGAGGGCGGCTCTCCAAAGAAGCCGCCCTCCCAAAGTTAGGCTCTGCTTAACAAAAGAAGCGCTCATTCGTTGAGGTATTGTAGCACGGCAAGGACCTTGGAAAAGATTCCATGGAGATTGCTGGCTTCCGCCGGGTCGGTTACCCAGTCGTTTTTGCCCCCATCGAATTTGGCCATGATGTCATTTTCCAGTTTTTCCTGAGCGCCCACCCATGCACCATCCGAGAACTGCCCGATGAAAGCCTCCACTTTCACCATGAGTTCGTCTTTTTGTCCCGTGCTTTTTAACGCAGCATCAGGCGTTTGGGAAATGGAACTGCGCAGGTATCCGCGGAAAATAGCGGCTAAAGAGGTATTCGAATTGAACTCTTTAAGCAGCGTTCCATTACCGCATACCAACGTCATTGTGTAATCGAAAGGAGCAAGTACCACTTCTTTATTTCTTGTGGAAAGCGAGAGCGTATTGAAATAGAAACCAATGCCCACGCTGATTGGTTGATCCAGCGGCAGCGGCGACAGGAAATTCTCCAATCTGAACTGAAAAGAGGAATCCAAAAATCCCGTGCCTACGGCGATCAGGGAGGAACCCGTTGCTACCTCAGAAACCGCCACATCCGTGATGAGCGAAATCTGTGCGCCTGCATCTGTAGTCGTGCCCAAGCCAAAGGGAATTTCCGTCGGCACGCCCTCCAAGTGCAGCCAATCGGGAAGATCCACTTCCAGCGTGGGTGTGCCGCTCTCAAAACATACACTCACGTCCGCAGAGTATGCCGCGCACATGTTGGGAGGACATGGTGCCGGCTCTGGGTCCGGCTCTGGATCAGGTTCGGGTTCCGGACAGTCAATCCGCTTATCGTGACACCATTCGACGTAAAGACAATTGTGGTCTGGATCGTCGGTGTGAAGTTTTTCACATGTCCATTCAACGCAATCGCCATCTCCTCCGCCTCGAATTGGGAAGCCTATCTCCAAAGCTGAAAATGGGTAGGCGCCCAGAACTGACGTGAG
>CAZGMX010000332.1:0-2235 GCA_964526865.1 uncultured Actinomycetota bacterium
CATCCCAGCCTTCCCCCACAAGGGGGGAAGGAGCCACTGCTTTACGGCGAGTACAATCTAGAGTGGCAACTAGAAACAACCCGATACCCAAGATAATAAATACCTCTTATGCCACACAGACCGGTCAACGAAGGGATCAAACGCGTCAGGGAAGAGGGGAGCGGAGTTTTTCGGGACAACCTTGCCGCCCTGCCGTGCGTTTCCTTGATGATCGGCGCGGGTGTGCTCAAATCCGTCGCGGATTTAAAAAAGCCTTTCGTCACTATCGTCAGCTCCTACACCAACCAGATTCCCGGCCATGCCCATCTGGATCAATTGGGCTCTGCGTTGAAGTCCCATTTGGAGAGCCTTGGCGTCAATGTGTGGTACACCAACATTGGCGCGGCGGTCTGTGACGGCATTGCCATGGGGCATTTCGGAATGAAATATTCCCTGGCCTCCCGGGAACTGATTGCAGACCAGATCGAAACGATCATTGGGGCACACCCCTGCGACGCCTGGATCGGAATCGGAAACTGCGACAAGATTGTTCCCGCGATGTTCAACGCCATGGTGCGCATCAACATCCCTGCGATCTATGTCAGCGGTGGACCGATGCTGGCCGGCGCCGGCAACACGGATTTGATATCGGTTTTTGAAGCAGTGGGTCAGCACTCCGTCGGAAAGATTAGCACCGCAAATTTGGAGGAGTTGACGCAGTGCGCCTGTCCAGGTTATGGCAGCTGCGCGGGAATGTTCACAGCCAACTCCATGAACTGTCTGGCCGAAATTCTGGGTTTTTCCCTGCCCGGGAATGGGACCATTCCGGCGACGGCAAGAGTCGTGGGGCAGACGCGGCAAGTCCAACTGAACCCAGAGCGCATCAAACTGGTCTTGGATTCGGGGAGCCGGCTGTTGGAGCTCATGAAAAACAATGTCCGCCCGCTGGATCTGTTAAAAAGACATTCCATTGACAACGCCTTCATTCTGGACATGGCCATGGGGGGGTCCACAAACACTGTTCTGCACATCCTGGCGCTGGCCCATGAGGCGGGGATTCCCTACAATTTGAAAAGGCTCAATATCCTGGAAAAGACCACGGCCAATGTCATCAAAATCGCGCCGTCGCGCCCGGAGGTCCATCTGGAACATGTCCACGCGGCGGGCGGTGTGGGCGCCATCCTGCGATCAGTATTCGACGGCGGGAAGAGCCGATTGAATCTGGATGCCAGGACGGTCTATGGCACGCTCAAAGACTATGTCCTGAATTCTCCCAAGCCTGACGGAAAGGTGCTTCGCTCGGTGGAGAATGCCTTTTCGCCGCAGGGGGGATTGAGAATTTTGTTTGGGAATATTGCCCAGAAGGGTGCGGTGGTGAAAACCAGCGGTGTGGATCCGGACATGCTCACATTCAGCGGCCCGGCAAAGATTTTTGAATCCCAGGAGGATGCTCTGGCCGGAATCTTGAAGGGGCGGGTCAAGGACGGCGATGTGGTTGTCATCCGCTTTGAGGGGCCGCGAGGAGGGCCGGGCATGCAGGAGATGCTTTCCCCCACGGCGGCCATACGGGGTGCGGGGATCAAAGCCGCGCTGATCACTGACGGCCGCTTTTCCGGCGGGACGAGGGGGCTGTGTATCGGCCATGTTTCACCCGAGGCGGCTGCCGGCGGCGCCATTGGGGTTTTAAAGAATGGCGACATCATCGACATCGACGTGCAGAAAAAGACCCTCAACGTGAGACTTTCGAAAGTTGAATTGCAGAAGCGGATGAAAAAAATGTGTCCTTTCCGTTCCAAGATCAAGGGCGGCTGGCTGGCGCGATATTGTGCCTTTGTTACCAGCGCGGATACGGGCGCGGTCTTTCGGGATTCGTGATTTTTTTAAGAATGCCACCGTCTTTATGGTATCGGCCACTTAGGAGGGAGCGATGAAAAAGCACATGGTATTGTTGGGGATTATTGTTTTAAGCCTTGCGATGTTTGTTCCGTGTTCATTCGCGCAAGATGAGTCATCTTCCGGCGATCAAGGGCAAGGAACTCAAGGCGTAGATCAAAAGGAAAAAGCAGGGACGGAAGAGTTTGGAGGATATGGTGAAGGCCAGGGAATGGGACCCGGCATGGGACAGGGGCAGGGACCAGGGATGATGGGACCTGGAGGTGGACGGCGTGGAATGGGTTTGGGCAGAGGAGGTCAGGGTCAGGGAATGGGACCCGGAATGGGTCAAGGCGGTCCTGAAGGGCAGGGTCAAGGCATGGG
>CAZGMX010000333.1:0-2226 GCA_964526865.1 uncultured Actinomycetota bacterium
CTGACTCTATCCCTATTGATGATGGCAAAGATCAACATCCTGCTCATGAAGGGTATTTTGATGTTTTTCTGCGCGTTCATTCTGGTGTTTGGCGCGCTGATTTCTTTTTCCCCGGATACGGTCGCCAGGATGAATAGATGGGGCCAGAAGGTGCTTGTGCCGATCACGGATGTTGTCCCCGGCCGTCATATTCTTGGTGGACTTATGATGGTGTTGGGTGTTTTGATGGCCGGTATTTTGCTTTGTCTGTGATGGTTTTGTTTTTGAGAGATTTGGGATTTCAAGTCGTCTAAGAATCCGTGCGGTGTCTGTGAGTTTGCCTGTTGCCGAATCTTCTCGTTCTGCCTCTTGCCTCGTGGACTTCAAGGAAAACAAATCGGTCTTGCCTGCGGCATTTCCCGCGTGGTTTTTCTGTTCTCTCCTGCTGGTTGTTGCGGTTGCTTACGGCCGCAGTCTGCTCAACGGTTTTGTCTATGATGATGAACTTGTCATCACCGGCAACATGTTCATCCGGAGTTTTCAGCACTGGAAGGACTTTTTTACCCCCGCGTATTTTTCCGGCAGCGGCGAATTGAGTTACCGGCCGTGGGTGACGTTGAGCTATTTTGTGGACTCCGCCCTGTTCCGGGAAGCCAGCTGGGGATATCACCTGCACAATCTTCTTCTGCATCTGGGCGTGACGCTGTCGGTTGTATGGTTGATGTCTTCCCTGAGCCTGCGCGGCTGGCCCGTGTGGCTGGCGGCCCTGTTGTTTGCCGTGCATCCGGCGGCGGTGGAGTCCGTTGCGTGTCCGGCCAACAGGGAAGAATTGTATTGCGCCTTCTTTCTGAATTGTTCTCTGGGCCTGCTGTTTCGCGGCCGTTTCCTGCCTTGGGCGTGTCTCCTGTATTTTCTGGCCCTTCTTAGCAAGGAGACGGCCATGGTGGGACCGGTCCTTTTTCTGGGATATCATATTTTTATGTGGTTGTCTTCGCACGGGGAGGGTGATTCAAAGAGCGCGCGGGCCGTGGGAGGGGTTCGGCATATTGCTGCGGCGGGTTCCAGCCTGGTGATGACCTTGTGTTTTTACTCCATCGTGCGGTTTGTCTTGATGCGCTCTTCCCTGGGGGATACGCTGGGATATCACGGGGGCGGCCTGCTTGACAATGTCCTGACCCATGCAGGCGGCTGGGCGCGCATGCTGTTTTTGTTTGTGAATCCCACCGTGCTGAGTGTGGATTACAGCCATGCGGATATCGTGTCCTGGTCTCTTGCCGGACTGGTGATTCCGGTGGTTTTGCTGGGGGCCGCATGGTGGTTGGCCTCCAGAAAAATGCCGGTGCTGGGTTTTGGGTTGTTTTGGATCGTGTGCGCCTATGCGCCCGCGGCGGGCTTTGTCCCCATTGCCAATGTCTTTGCCGAGAGATTCTTGTACCTGCCCCTGGTTGGCCTGGCTTTGAGCGCCGCCGCGCTCGGCGAAGTTTTTCAGAGGCAATTGGGCCGGTGGACGGTGGTGGTGGTTTTGTTGTGGGTCGTGTGTCTTTGCGTCGTGTCCCAACAGAGGGTGGAGGTCTGGAAAAACAACGAAAGTCTATGGTCGGATGCTTTGGCCCGGAATCCACTGCAGGCCAGAAGCAGGAACAATTTTGGATATGTCTTGTTTAAAAAGGGACTTGTGGATGCGGCGATGCGCGAATACGAGGAGGCGGCTGTCCGGGATCCCAGTTTGGTGGAGGCGAGGACCAATCTGGCGTGCTGTCTTGAAGAAAATAATCAACTTGTGAAAGCGGCGGCGAATTATGAATCGGCCCTGATGATCACGCAGGCCGACCCGAAGATATTTCTTTCATATGGCGACGTGTTGGGCAAAATGAATCGTTTCAAAGAGGCGCGGGAACAATATCAACGCGCCCTAGCATTGAGGCCCGATTTTGCCGAGGCGTATAACAATTTGGGGGTGCTTAATTTGAGGGAAGGCAGGTCTCAGGAGGCCCAGTTGAATTTCCGCCGTGCGATCGGCCTTCTGAAAGAATATCCCGACGCGCTATGCAATTTGGGCAGTGCCCTGGGAAACGATGGCAAAATTCAGGAAGCGGTATCTTGTTGGAAATTGGCGTTAAAAATCAATCCTCATCACCAAGCCTCGCAGGAAAATCTCAAGAAAGTTCAAAATAATTAACGTGGGTATCGGATTGTTTCTAGTTGCCGCTCTCTATTGTAGTCGCCATAAAGCAGTGGCTCCTTCCC
>CAZGMX010000334.1:0-2222 GCA_964526865.1 uncultured Actinomycetota bacterium
TCCATAACGTCTTGTGCTTTGCCGTCTCCCTGCTGGGCGTCGCGGGGATTTTTATCTTCTTGAACGCCGAATTCATCGCGCTGATGCAGATCATGATCTATGTCGGGGCCATTGCCGTGGCCCTCACGTTTGCGGTGATGCTTTCTCCTCCGCTGTTCAATCTGCCCAAGGCGCGGAGTACACAAAAAATATTGCTGGCGATTGCCGCGGCCGTCCTGTTTTTTGCCTTTTTGTTTAAGGCCCTGTGGTTGATTCCTGAAGGCGGGGTCAGTGCCGCGGCGCCGGCCGTCAGCGATTTGGGAATGGGGTTGATTGTTCAGTTTCAGATGGCCTTCATCATGGTGTCGGTGGTGCTGTTGGTGGCGGTTTTGGGGGCGGTGATCACCGCCCGGAAGGGAAAATAAGTCATTGCGAGCCCGCCGACGCATTAGTGGCGGGCGAAGCAATCTCGAAGTGACTACGAGATCGCCGCGTCTCCCGGCATGAAGCACGCCGGGATCCTCGCAATGACCGTAACAATATGAATTGCCTACACGTCTATCTGATCACTGGCCTGGCGCTGTTTGCCATCGGGCTCTATGGCTTGCTGGAGCGCCGGTCGCTCATCGCCGTCTTGATCTCGATCGAGCTGATGCTCAACGCGGTCAATATCAATTTTGCCGCCTTCGCGAAGTTTGCGGCCAAGGACGCCGTCACGGGGCAGGTCTTTGTCATTTTTGTGATTGCCCTGGCGGCCGCCGCGACCGCCATTGCCCTGGGAATTCTGGTGGCGGTGTTCCGGCGTTTCCAGACCATCAATGTGGAACGCGTCAACGAGATGAAGGGTTGACGGTCCATGGACGCACTGCTTTTTTATCTTATTTTTCTCTCGCCGCAGTTTGCCGCCTTTGTCCTGATTACCCTGTGGGCGAACAAACGGCCGGACCTGTCCGCCGGCATCTCCATCGCTGCCGCGTCCGCCATGGCTTTGCTGTCGTGGGGACTGTTGGGGTTTGCCTGGACCCATCCTCAGCCCTTCCAGTTTGGCTATTCGTGGATGAAATTTGGCACCACGAATCTGGGGATTGGATTCCTATTTGACCGGCTGAGCGCCGGCACGCTGGCCATGGTGGCGACTGTGAGCCTGCTCGTGCAGGTCTATTCGCTGGGTTATATGGGGAAGGACTCCGGCAAGTCCCGGTATTTTGCCTTCATGTCGCTTTTTTCCTGGGCCATGTGCGGTTTTGTCATGGCGTCCAACCTGTTCATCTGCTACATCTTTTGGGAATTGGTGGGGCTGACGTCCTATCTGTTGATCGGTTTCTGGTATGAGAGGCCCGCCGCGGCCGCCGCGGCAAAAAAGGCCTTTGTGATGACACGTTTCGGCGACACGGGGTTTTTTCTGGGCGTGATCCTAATCCTGCTCTTCTTGGGCAATGTCGATTATGCGTTTCTCAATGCTCCGGGGTCCCTGGCGGCGCTGGCCCCCTGGCTGGTTACGCTGGTGACGGCCCTGGTGTTCATGGGGATCATGGGAAAGTCCGCGCAATTTCCCCTGCACGCCTGGCTGCCGGACGCGATGGAAGGACCCACGCCCGTCAGCGCCTTGATCCACTCGGCGACGATGGTGGCGGCCGGCATCTATCTGTTTGCCCGGACGTTCTCTTTTTTTCACCAGGCTCCCGTCACGATCGAATGGATTTTGATCATCGGGGCGGTCACGGCCTTTATCAGCGCGACGATGGCCCTGGTGCAGAGGGACATCAAGCGGATTCTGGCCTATTCCACGATCAGCCAGTTGGGATACATGGTCATGGCGCTCGCCGCGGGCAGTTATTTTGGCGGAATTTTTCACCTCAATACGCACGCGTTTTTGAAGGCGATGATGTTCTTGGCCGCCGGCTGTTTGATTCATGCCTATCACACCAACGACATTTTTGAAATCGCAGGGACCCGGCTGGCGGGCCAAAAGACGGCGTTCTGGGCGCTGTTGGTGGGGGCCCTTGCCCTGTCGGGTGTGTTTCCATTCTCAGGATTTTTCAGCAAGGAGACCATCCTGGAATCGCTCAAGCATTTGTCCACCCCGGTCTATTTTTGGATTGCCCTGGCCACGAGTTTTATCACGGCGGTGTACGCGTTTCGGATGATCTTTGTGCTGTTGTTTGGGGCGCAAATCACCCCCCACCCCAGCCCTCCCCCACAGGGGGGGAGGGAGAATGGGGGAATGGATAGCTCTGTACTCC
>CAZGMX010000335.1:0-1401 GCA_964526865.1 uncultured Actinomycetota bacterium
ATCCGTCGGGCGATATCAACAAGAGGGACGGGAATATTGCGCAGATATGGCCGCGGGAAGAACAGAATGTCGTGTATGTTGCGAATAAAAAAACGGGGGCGTTGGAAAAGAAAGAAGTTGTGGGAAAAAGATTCAGTGCCGGGAAATTAAAACAATATCCCGAAAGCATTGTCAGAGAGGTGTGGTTGAATCCCCATGGAGGGTTGGCTTTTGGGGGGAGTGGAGGGTCGGTTTTGGGAAAGAAATGCTTGTGGCACTGGATGAAAGGATACAAAAACCGCAAAGACATCACGCTGGAAATCAAAGGCGGGAAGGTTGTGCGGGCATGGGCGGGAGATCCGTATCCGGGGGACAACATCCACAAGCCGGATCCTGACACGCCGGTTATCTGGCTGGCCGAAGGAGCGGATGCGGGAGAATTCCGGTGTGAAGGGTTGGCGTTGAAGAGGACGGCCGCAGGAAAGCGATCGGGCGCGCTTACCCCGCAGGGTGTCATAGACTCATTTAAAAAGAGAGGTCTTTTGGAACTGTTGGTCACTCTGGGCGGAGATCCTGAGACATTGAAACAATTGCTGGCAGTCTTCATGGAAGAGGATGTTTCAGTGGACGAGTTGAACCGGCTTTTGTGGGGATTTAGGCAGCTCAATCTTGAAGAGGTGGCGGTACTGCATGGTTTTCCCCGGACTGGGGATGCCGATAGGACCCAGCTGTTATTACAAACGATGGTGGAGAAGGCGTTTGTTCTTGCGGGCCTTCCCGAAGGACAGCAGGAGGTGCTGATCCGCGGATATTTGAGACGGGTGTTCAAGAAATATGTCAAAGATCTGGACAACAGGATGCAGGAATTTAACTCAACAATAGAAGAGGGTCTGCGCGCGGCGCAAGAGAATGCCGCGGTAAAAAGTTTTCTTGAAAGATTCCGCGACCGGGTGAATGCCGAATTTGGGGACATGATGAAATTCCGGGCGGCCCACATCGCTGTTGAACTCATGCCTCACCAGCGGATCGGGGCATGCAATTTGTCGCGGCACGACCGTTTTGCCCTCCTGGACGGGACGCGGGTGGGAAAGACTTTACAAGTGCTTGCGGCGCTGAATCCCGAGAAGAAGACGCTGGTGGTATCGCCGGCAGGTGTCATTGATACGTGGATCGAAGAGGAACAGAACGGTTTTAAGAAGAAGCTGGGATACCGGTATGTCGGCGATGAGCGGACGCGGGAGGAGAAAAACAGGGCGTTTAAAGATATCCGGAAGGGCAAACATGTCTGTGTGATATTGCGGGGAGGAGATCCCGTGTACCGGAAGGCACTGTTGGCAGCAGTTGCCAAAAGGACGAACGCGATCATCCACGTCAGCATGGAGACGCTGAGGGGCATGGGAGACGAGGAGATCGCGATGTTGA
>CAZGMX010000335.1:1411-2221 GCA_964526865.1 uncultured Actinomycetota bacterium
ACCGGGGCCTGGATGCGATGGTGGTGGACGAGTGGCACAAGGTGGAGAATTACTTGAGTGAAGGGAAAAGGCGCGCCCATTCCCTTCAGGGCCTCGCCGTCCAGCGGATCAATCCTCCGGTCAAATGGATTCTAAGCGCGTCGCCGTATCAGAACGAACCATACAAACTGTATTCGCTGTTCCATTATCTCTTGAAAGATGGTCCCTCTCCTCCCGAATGGGCGATGAATGCGTATGTCTTCAAAAAAACATTTACCCAAGATATCCGGGGGTACCGGGCATTGTGCGCGGAGTTGGCGAAATTGAGCCTGCGCCGTGCGACGACAGATGTGTTTGACACGTACGATTCTGGGAAGCAGGCAAAAGACCAGCCCTTTTCTCTGCCGGTGCCACAGAGAAAGCCGGTCGACAAAGATGAGACGGGATATTACACCATCACGCCGTCGATGGCCCGGCGGGCGGTGGAGATGATCCAGAGTTTCCGGTCGTATATCGCGGACACATACAATCCATTCGTCCGGGATGCGCGGGCAAAGGACCCTCAAAGTTCTTTGGAGGAAATCCAACAAAGAGACCTGAACATACTGCGAAAGCTGAATTTTTTGAACTGGCTGATGGTCAGTCCCCAAAAAGTTGGAGTGGAGGAAGCGTCACCCTTTTGGGCGGAACTGGACAGGCTGGTTCACACACGCTTGAAGGACAAGGGACGCAAGATTGTTATCTATGCCCAGAACGTGTTCATGGTGGAGGATCTTCTGCGGCGCTACACGGCGGCCGGCATCGGGTGTGCGCGGATAGACGGCCAGGTGG
>CAZGMX010000336.1:0-2217 GCA_964526865.1 uncultured Actinomycetota bacterium
CGGCGTCGGTCAGGTTGGCAAGCATGGTTGTTCCACCAGCGAGATCGCCACGCCCCCGCGGGGCTCGCGATGACAGGTTAACGTCATTACGAGGAGTCCCGCCACCGGCGGGACGACGAAGTAATCCCGCCGCATCAACGAGATTGCCCGCCACCAAAGCGTCGACGGGCGTACCGCTTCGCTCCGCTCGCGATGACGGTTCTCCGAGTATTACCGCTCCTCGCAATGACAACTCTTGCTGCGCCCGCAACGACGCCTCTCGGAGTTTCTGCTTCGCCCGCTCGCGGATGTGCCGCGGCAGGTGGTGCGAGCGCTCGGTGCCGGGTTTTCTCACGGACGATCTGGCCGCGATGGCGCCAAGAATTTCTCCCGCGCCGTATCTGATCTGCTCATTTTTACTTCGCAAAAGTTTCCGCAACGCGCCAATCGATTGTTGATCGGCCACGTCGCATAAAACTCTCACTGCCTGATCGATCTCAAACGGATCCTCAATCTTTTTTAATCGGTTGATCAAAGCGGGAACGGCCTCCCTCACATGGAATTTCTCAATGACGTCGAGACAGCCCCTGATCATCTTCAATTTCGGATTCTTGACTTGCTCCATCGCGATGGGCACAACCCGGCTGTCACCCAGGGCGCTCAAGACCATCATGCTTGCAATCCCCCTGGCAGAGTCGGGCTCTTCCCGCAGTCGCTCCATAAAGAGTGAACAGGCCTTTTTTTCCAGTTCTGTGCCGGGACGCAGCGGCACATTTGATTCCGGCGGCGGTTTAACAATCTCAGTGGCCAAACGGGCGGCTTCACCGATCAACACCTGTTGAGCATCCTGTGGAATCGAATCCAGAATAAAGGGAATGGACTCGATATCCTGAAACCGGCGGATGACTTTCAAACCGCATAGCGCGGCTTTATTATTGCCGGTCTGCCGCAGCAGACCGCGCCCATATGGGAGCGCCCGTTCATCTCCCAAATCGCACAGTACTGTTGTCGTTGCGATTTGTTCATCGAGATTTGAGGTTCTCTCCAGTCTATGGGATATCGGCCCTGGCGCCGCCTTGATTTTGAGTTTCCCAAGCGATTCTGCGGCAAGGCACCGGCAGACAACAAAGGGATGATTTAGGGTGCGCATTAAAATCGCAATGGCCCTGAAATCACCGATTTTTTCCAACACCTGAAAGGGCACATTCGAAACAACGGTGTCCGCCTCACACCACTCTTTGAGTTTCGACGCCCAGCTGCGTACGCGCTGCCATTTAAGCCCTGCCATCCATCCGAACAACCACGACGCAATTTCTTTGATTCTGCGAAGTTCATGTTTGCGAAAACTCAACTCGTCCTCCAAAGCCTGGATTGTTTTCGCATCCGCAATACGGCACAGCGTGCCGACTGTCGTCATTTCAACAAGTTGATCATCGGTGTGAAATCCCATCTTGATCAAGATATCCACTGCGCGGGGATCCCCGATCAAGCCCAGCACGGTCGCCGCCGTCATCCTTTCGGCCATTTGTTCGTTCTTATCCCCCGCAATCTGCAGAAACAACGCCGCGGGATCTTTCGATTTCAAGAGATTCTCGTCCGTGATCTTTTTTAAGCCGCCGGAAGGAATAATACGGGGAGCATGGGGCCCCACCACATTGCGATGCAAAAGAAATTCCCGCATGAACGTTGAGTGATAGACAATCATCCGGATTTCGCTGGAGACTGCCAGAGACTTCTTGCGGAGGATCATGCCAACATCCTCCGACAGGTCTTGCCGGCTTTCTTTGAGTTTGTCCGGATCTGTCAGCGCCAACGCTTCATTGGGCAAGAGTCTCAGTGGATTGCCTAAGATCAAATCCTCCTGGTAGAAATTCACAAGTAGTTCCTCGACGAATTCCTCCTCAGAGGCATACACGACGTAATTGTTTTCAAATCCCCGGCGCAGGCGTTGAAATTCCTCTTCTCCGAGACCGGATTTCAGAGCCTGCAAGACCTCCCGGATGACCTGGGGATTTTTTTGCAACACGGAATGGAATTGCTCATGGAGGACCAGGAGGGCTTGGACTTTTTCCAGACTGACGTCTTTGTCCTCGGCCACGGACTCCCGGATGGCCTTGGCGACGGCGTCGAGGATTTCCGGAGGGGCGGTCTCGATGCCCCAGTCTTGGATCCACTGCGCCAGGCCCCGGCCGTCGATGAGGTCGGTGATGTCGGCGTCGGTCAGGTTGGCAAGCATGG
>CAZGMX010000337.1:0-2213 GCA_964526865.1 uncultured Actinomycetota bacterium
TCACTATAAACACTACACGTAGTGGTAAGTGGAGTCAATCGGATAAGCACAACGTCCTTAAGCGGACCAAATATTTCACCCTCCAACTCCTTGGTCAAATCAACTTCGCCTTCGGTGCCGTCATTAAACCGCATCCAAATAACATAATCATGCCTGTATTGTGCTTCCTTAACATGTAAAATCATGCTTCTCACTCCAGAGGTTTGATGGGAAAGAGGGCTTTTTTCTGTTCAACTAATTCCCATTCCATCAACAAATCTTTTTTGCGCAATCTTCTCCATTCTTGAATCAAACCAAGGGCACGCTTTGACATCGTTCCATTGACCTTGCCGCTTTTATGAAAAGGCAATTCTCATAATCCTACCTGCGTTCATTAATCAAAACCGTAATACATCCGGCTATTCCGCCGCGGACAGAGCAGCCAAAGTGATTTCGGAGATTTTGACGGGGATAGATCGCCGGCTTGAGCCAACAAATTCAATGACCACCTGTCCATGGGTTGCGTTCTTCCAGGTAAAACCTTTAATCAAATATGATTTTGGGACGGCGGAAAGATTCAGGCGGCGCACATCAAAGTTGAATTTCAGAACGTCTCCCCTTTCACCCGCAAAGAAGTCCACCTTCGCGAAACCGCGGACATCCCCCGCGGCTCTAAAATTCAAAACGCAGGGCATTGCCTTCGAGACAGGAAATTTTTCGCTGAACAAAATGGCCTTCCGGACGCCTGCTGGGATCACAAACCCCGTCAAATCCCCTTTTGCATTGCGCTGTAATTGTCCCGTTTTGACCGAACCACCCCTCAGGACTAAAAGCAGGGCAATTCCGTCTTGTTTGTCACACGACCAGACAGGAACAAAACGGGTCTCTTGCCGCCGGTAATAGACCGCCGCATCCTTCGCCTCAAACAGTGCCGTCCCATAGCCCGGCGGGGCGGGCTTCGCGGCAAACTGGAGCCTCCAGGAGCCGATCTGCCCTTTGGAGATGTCATCCCAATCTCCCTCCTCCACAAATTCATGACAATAGTACTCCATGGCAACCCCTTCATGGCTGGCGGGCTCCCCTAGAGAATCCCCGCTGGCAAAATCGTTCACCCGGCTGTGCCGCTGGACAAATGCGCACGCCGCACGCCAGTCCCCATCCAGTCCCTGCGTTCCATCCACGGTGTACCACTGAACCAGCGGCGCGATAGAAATCAGGCCACACAGGGCCATCGCGGGCAGCGCCCGCTTGTTCAATGAGGGCATCCTTTTTAGGAAATGGTCCCCAGCCGCAAGCACCGCCGTTACGATAAAATACAAGTAAAACGGAATGGCGTAAAAAAAGAGCCGGTAGACCGTCACCATGTCCGTCGCCTTCGCGATCGCCAGGGGAATGCCGATGAGAAACAGGAACAGTGTTGTCTCGCGCCACCGCCGGTTTTTACAGGCAACCGCCACGCCGCCGAGAACCAGTCCCAACGCCAGGACCAGCCGCCAGCCGTCTCCCCAGCCCCATTGGGCGAAAAGATTTTTCAAGAATGTCCAATCATAGGGATAGATTTCCACCGCCCACGCCAAAAAAGAGTCCATCGGCAATTTTCCCGTCCACCACCAGGATCGGAAATAATAAAAAAACGGCACGGTTGGAGCGTACAACAACAAAATCCCTCCAGCCGCCGCCGCCAGGGATACGATGGATGCGGCCGCAAGACGCATGGTCCTGAGCATTCCCTCTTTGGTCCAAACGCTGACGCAGACGCATACCGCCATAAAACAGGCAAAGGGCACCAGCAGGATGACCGCAAAAAGATTGGAAAACACGGCCACTACCAACGCCGCGGAAAACAGGATCCAGGGCAGGACGCGGCGGGTGCGGACGGCATCCAATAAATTCCAGGCGGCCAGGAGCGTGAACAAGAGAAAGGCCGCATAGCCGCGGGACTCCGTGCAATACCGGATATGCAGAACATTCAACGACACGCAAAACGCCCCCAGCAGGCCCGCGCGCCGGTCCAGAAACTCTTTAAAAAAATAATAGCACGCGGCAATCGACATCATCCCGAAGATCAGGGCACTGCCGCGCACCGTCCAATCGCCCTTGCCAAACCACTGGACCAGTTCGCTCGTAAAAAATGTGTTCAGCAGATGATTGTTGGTGTTATAAAACTGGCGATAGGTATCAAAAAAGCCGGTTGTCGCGAAGGAAAGATAGGAATAGGCCTCAGCGTAGGCGAT
>CAZGMX010000338.1:0-1650 GCA_964526865.1 uncultured Actinomycetota bacterium
GGGACATCAAGGAGGTCCGTTTTGCGATAGTCCTTGTGGACTATGCCCCGGCAAGCACTCTTTTGTCCCTCGAAAAATTATCCGCGCTGCCATTCGCCGACCAGATTGAGATATTCCATATCGGATTCGGCCTCTGTCAGGAAAACAAGGAACCTTTCGGCCATGCGCAAAGGCAAGCCCCGGCAGACAAACCAGCCGCAACAAACCAGATTGACATAGGCCCACAGTATGCCGGAGATTCATCGTTCACAGCCAAGATGAGGTATCATCAGAGTTGGTATCGGGCGAATGTTTTGAAAGTTCCATGCGGGACGGGTCCAAGCCCCGGTAGCAAGAACAAATTCGGAAACATGCTGACGAGGGAAGACGGCGCGAGGGGCTTGAATTTCCTGACTCCGAAGATTTTTGAAATAGCAAAGAAGCGCGTTGCCGAAAGTAAGGGCATGATTGACGAATTCCGCCTATACCACAACATGCTTTCAAGTATGCCGATGTGCTTTAACCTTTTCGGTCTGATGGTGAAGGACTGCGATCTTGCCACGCAGGTTTTCAAGAAGATTTTGCCTGATGAGGTTGCCGAAGTTGTACGTGTTGAATTCGAGTATGCGCCAGAGCCGAGAAGCGAGTATTTGAATGATGCCACGGCCTTTGACGCATTCGTAGAATTCCGCCGCCCTGATAGGGAACTTGGCTTTATAGGCATTGAAACCAAATTGACCGAGCCGTTTTCCTCGAAGGTGTATGAACGCCCAGCATATCGCAAGTGGACGGAGATGGATTGTTCACCTTGGCCGAGGGAATCATGGCCGCGCCTGAATGAAATCCAATGGAATCAACTTTGGCGCGACCATCTTCTTGCGGTAGCAATGCTATTTCACAAAGATTCAAAATATGCGAGCGGCCACTTGATGCTTATACGGCATCCAGAAGATACGGACTGCGAGGAAGCGACCCAAGGTTATATGCGATTGCTCAAATCAAAAGGGAGCATGTTTATTGATATGCCATTGGATAGATTAACGGGTATCATTGAGGAAAGCCCTTTTGAAACAGATTTAACAGAATGGGTATCAGATTTTAAGAAGCGTTATATGATTTAGTCCGCAAGTCATTTATTAAGCCGACCATACCACCTCCACTTCCGCGTGCGCATCCCTATTTTATACACATCCAATTTGACGCAACTCCTTACGGTATAAGAAAATAAAACAAATTTTTTTAATTTTTTTCTTGACAAAAGGCCTTCTTTGCGCAATTTTTATTTTAGAAATATAACTCATTATTTTGAAAGGAGTTACGGCATGGAGCCCCTTATTAATTCCGGTTTGCCTCCTGATGTTGAGGATTTCCTCGTGTATCAGGCATCGCCCTCGACTGCCCGCGTCTATGAACGCGAAATCATCTCATTCCTGAAAATAATCGGGAAGCCGCTCCCGGATATCACGAGCCGGAACCTCATTGCATACCGCCGAAGCATCGGCGCACTCAAACCCGCGACAGTGTGCAGAAAAATCAGCACCATCCGGTCCCTGTTCCGTTTCCTCGTGGAGAGCGGATACAGGGAAGACAATCCCGCTCTCGTTCTCAAATTACCAAAGGCGGTGAACGTATCCCCCTACCACATTCTCAACGCCGAGGAACTTAATCTTC
>CAZGMX010000338.1:1660-2169 GCA_964526865.1 uncultured Actinomycetota bacterium
GGAACTTGTCAACATCAACAAGGAGGATGTTTCCCGCATAAACGGCTACTCTGTCGGAGTAATCAAAGGCAAAGGTTCCAAGGTCAGAGTAACAAAGATTTCCGGGACGGTTGCGGACGCTCTCGCCGCATGGCTTGAAATAAATAACTCTCCCGCTGGCCCGGTATTTGTTGGCAGTTCCGGCCACTCGCTCGCAAAAGAGAGAATCAGCACCCGGACAATCAGATTCCGGGTCCAGCGCTACGCGAGAATGGCGGGAATTACCCGGAAGGTAACTCCGCACGCACTCCGCCACGCCGCGATTACTCACGCTCTCGCAAACGGCGCGAACATCCTCAAAGTCAAGGAAATGGCGGGGCATTCATCGCTCAACACAACGCAAAGATATTTGCACGACATCGAATCACTGAAAGATAATGCGGTTGATTACAACCCGTTGAACAAGCGGGCAAGCCACTAGCCGAAAAGTGTCCTTTTCGGCCATCACCTTGAAAATTAAACCACAAGGA
>CAZGMX010000339.1:0-2166 GCA_964526865.1 uncultured Actinomycetota bacterium
TGGCCATTCGGATGCGACGGAAAATTCGCGATCGCTTGCCCCGGCCCAAGTCGCAAGCTCATATAGAGGTTGGGGTGTTTTTTGAGGAGGGTTTGGCTCAAATCCGCTGTCCAATGACCAATATTATCCGAACCGACATGGTCCCAGCAGATTTTTGCCTTGGGATTATGGTCGAGAAGGCGTTCAAAACCAGCCAGATTGGTATGAAGGACCCTGGGGTTGTTTGCTGAAGTCAGCCAGTTCGGGGTTGGAATATCCCTGGCGACGAGATCGCAATGAATATCTATCGGTACATCATACTGGGCGGCGATGTCGGCAAGCAACAACAGGAGCGGGTGATCTGCCGGGACGCTTTCATAGGGATGGTCCCCTCCGTGAAGGGAAAGGTGATGGACGGTCATTTCACCAAAACCGACGGCCCCCATTCGGAGCAGCTCTTTAGCTTTTTGTCTAAATTGTTGCCGCAGATTTTCGGACACGATGGCCTGTTTCCCGGCCTGCTGAAGCGTGATATTCAGGGACTCTCCGCCGCCGAGGAGGGCGAAGCGGGTGGAATCCAGTTGGGCCCCGGAAGCGAGTGCATTGTAGTCATAGCGGGCGGTATTTAGCGGCGGGGACATGACGATCATCTTGCTGATACCAATCTTGTCCATGAGAGCCACAGCGGCGCGATATGCCCCGTTGAAATTCTGCTGTCTTTCGGGAAGCAGATGGTTGTGGACATCGATCCAATGGATGGAGTCCGCAGTGCGGGCGCTGGTGTCATCGCCGGCAGGGCGCATCTGGTCGAGGATTCGCAAGGAAAGTTGATTAAGGTTCTTGTTGAAATCCACATCCTTCATGGATACGGCTTCATCAAATATCTTTCCAATTTCATCCAGCCGCGGGCCGGGGTCTGTAACACCGCGCTGTGTCAGCCGTTCCTTCAAGCGAGCGAGCGCACGGGATTTGGCTTGTGGATTGGCGTGCACTTCGGCGAGCATGCGGTTATTGTTCTGTATCGCCTGTTCCATCGAAGGCGGTTCGTCGCCCTGCTGCTGCGCAGCGGCAACAGATAGGGGGGACAGCAACAAGCCGGCCGCGAGCCAGACAGAAAAGGATACCCGCATAATCACTTTCCTCGTCTTAAGATGGTTTCTGCTTTCCAAAGATAGATGATAAGGCCTTTTGGCAAAGAGACAAACAGGAATCCCTTGAAAATAGAAAAATTTGAGAACATGTTCATTTTTCCCGTTTTCTGGAAAAAGATATTTGTGAATGGCAAAGCACGCGCTATAATCAAACAAGCCTATACACTTCGAGAGTGTCGAGCGTTGATCTCCGTATCGTGCCTCCGAGTCTGTGGTTTTTTTTGTGTCGGTTGGTGGAACTGTTTCTATTGGCTGTCGATTGATTTGGGCGCATAGCTCGGCAATGTCGAGATGCGCCCGCGCACATAAGTGTTTGGCTTGGTGATTATTAGAGAAATATGCGCCCTACTGTATTTCCTTCCCGCTAACACCCTGCTAACAAGATTTCTTTCTGCCTATTTGTGGTTCAAAAAGGCAGAAATTCATGATGGATTCTGAGAGGGAATTTAGTTCGTGTGGGATGTAGTTATAGTGTCGCCCAATTTCAGATAATCGATAAGCTCCTGGTGGATGGCGGAGAGCTTCTTGCCCTTCCGGTATAAAATCCCACGGGAAGTCTCGCCGAATATGTTGGAGACGTCGATCACCTCAATTGTTTTCCTGTCCTCGGGCAAGATGTAATAGTCGCTGATGATGGAAACCCCGAAACCCTTTTCCACGTACTTTTTCACCGCGTCCCGGCCGGCAAGTTCCAGGGAAACCTTGCAGACAAGCCCCTTCTTCGCAAAACAATCCTCCACGAGGTTCCTTGTTTCCGACGGAGCCGGCGGGAGGATCAGGGGATAGGCGGCGATATCTTTCGCTTTGAGGTTGTTGATTTTGGAGAGGGGATGGCCTTTGGGGGTCAACAGCACCCGCTTGTGTGTGCGAAAGACTTTGTATTCGACGCCCCGCTGGGGTTTGTCCAGCGTGGTGATGCCAAAATCGGCTTCGCCGGACGTTACCATGGCGACGATTTCGGCCTTGGCGCACCGGTGGAAAGTGAACCGGAGGTTCTTGTATTTCTTCGTGAAGTGCTCCACGATGTCGGGGAACA
>CAZGMX010000340.1:0-2138 GCA_964526865.1 uncultured Actinomycetota bacterium
CGGACCGTATCCTCGCCGGAATGCAGGAGTCCTTTTTCCAATATTTTCCCTATGATCGTGTCCACGGGCATGCCGATTTTCACTGCCGCCTCAATCGCGGCTTTCGTGATATCCGGCGTAAGATTAGTGTCCAGGAGATAAATCAATTTATCCCGATACTCGCGATCGGAGGGATTCCAGCGGGCCAGAGTATGGATGGCAAAAATTCTTTCAGCAGTCAACCGGCTTGTCGTCACCATTTCAGAGATATAGAAAGGTTTGATGAGATTGATATCGTCTTTGGTCTCGCCCATTTTGATCAGGGCCTGGGCAATGTTGTGGCATGCCCGGGCATTATCCGAGATGTGTTTTGCCAACTGCTCCCTCAACCATTTCCTGCATTTCCTGATTTGATCTTCTGAAATACCCAGGGCTTTGAGAATTTGGATGACCCGGTCAATCTGTTCAGGAAAACCGTCCAAATCAGTTTTTAGTCTCTCAATCACTTCGTCCGCTGTTTCGGCACAGCGCAGGGATGCGGCAAGGGATTTAGCCAGGGCGGCGGTAATGGCGGGGTCTCTTGCGTCATTGCGAGCCCCGGAGGGGCGAAGCAATCTCGTCGTTTCATCCGGCGGGATTGCCGCGTCGTCCCGCCCAGGCGGGACTCCTCGCAATGACGTGTCTCCTCCGGCGGCTCGCAATGACGCGAGTAACTCCCGCTGGCGTTTTTGCCATGCGATCAGATTGGTCCACAGAACCTCCTCCGGCCCCAGGGCGTCAATCTGGCCCTGGAGTTGGGCAATTTCGGCGCGAATCTTTGCGGCCTGGGCCTGATGCTGGCCGATTTCCGTCTGCCTTTCTTGCGTCAGTTTTTCGGTTAATTTTTCGCTCACTTTTTGCGCCACCCTGCACCATTCCCTCCAATTTTTCTCGTCAACGTCCTTCGCAAGGTCCACCAATTTTTGCGGCATGGTATCAACCTCACATCCCAGCGACACCAATGCATTGATCGCAACCAACCGAGCTTGCGGCCATTCGTGCTCCAAAAGTTCCATCAATTTGTCTTCATATCCCGCCAGCCCGGCAGGATCAATTTCTGTCATAACTTCCAGCGCGGACAACAGCTGGTTAAACTCTGCAGTCCTGGTTTTCGCGTCATCCAGAAATTGCATATAAAATTCTACATACTCTCTTGTTTTTTGTTTCACCGAATCATCGACGCCCATTTTTTTGAGCGCACGAATCGCAGCCCGATGGCCTTTGCTATCATGGAACACGTCATCCACGACTTTCGTGGTCAGCTCCTCCTTCAGATTCTGCAAATTCAGGGCGGCAATGGCCTCTGCCAAAGCAACTCTTTCCGTATCCGACGCGTATGTACGGGTCATCAGGTTTTTAAATGTCTCCACGACAGCCTCGTCTGGAACAATGGCCATCTTCCGGAAGACACCCAATTCCTCCAGCAGATTTGATGTGAATGGTTCCTCCTTCAAACGCCTGAGCAGAAGCGGCTGGATTTCCTCCATGGGAACGCCCAACCGGATCAGACTTTCAACGATCAACACCAAATCGTCGCGATAAAAAGTGCCCAGCTGCCTTTTAAGAAAAGTTTTATACCCTTTTGCCTTTTGGGGGTCAATGGCACACAAGGCATGCATCGCGGCGATCCTGACATGCGTATTGTCCACGGCGCCCCGCATGCCCTGCTTTTTGCGATCCGGTCCAAGTGGTTTGCGTCCCAGAATGATTTCCACTGCGTCAACAAATTCAGGCGATGTGTCGCCAAATTTATTCAGCACCAGAATCGTCTTGCGAAGTTTCTCAACATCCCTGATCACGAGAAGTTCTCTTATCAACGCAGTGGTAATTTTTTCGCCGGGGTGCTTTAGTCCTGACACGTGATCCAGCGCCCAATTGAACGCTTCCTCATTGCCTGCCAGACTCTCTTCAACAAATTTTCGAACTTCGTCCTCTTCGGGTTCCGTGCAATCCATCGTCAGCAAACCTTCCGCCGCGGTGCGTCTTTTTTCCGCGCGATCCCCCCTGATCATTTTGCCCAGCAAGTCCGGCTTGATCTCTTCGGGTTCTTTCCCAATCGCAAACAACGCACGGATCAGAACCTTTAGGACCAAAGAATCATCTTCCTTGGCCAGCATTTC
>CAZGMX010000341.1:0-1279 GCA_964526865.1 uncultured Actinomycetota bacterium
ACTTGACACATGCGATAGGTCTGAATGATGTGTGCGATAACCTGCGGATGCATCAGTCGGTGCTCAGCACAATTCGTGGAGCCACGGCACCAAGCCGGAATAATTTGTCGCACGCCAACAAGATTCGTTCTGCTGAGATGGCTGAAGCCCTGTATTGGGAAATGCTCGAACATTTGCAGACGACGAGCCCTGGATTTGGAAGGGGCCGATGCCGAGGCTACTTGAAACGATTTAAGACAGCGATTCATGCAGTGGATTCGACAACGATTCAGCTGGTAGCCAACTGTATTGATTGGGCAAAACACCGCAGGCGGAAGGCGGCAGCTAAATGTCATCTACGATTGAATCTTCAAAGTTTTCTGCCGGGTTGCGCGATAATTGATACCGCCAAGCATCATGACTCAAAGCAGGCCTGGGCATTATGCTCGGACCTCTGCGAGGGCGAAATCGTCATATTTGACAAGGCTTACGTTGATTTTGATCATCTGGCGCATTTGAGCAGTCGAGGTGTCCATTGGGTGACAAGAGCCAAGGACAACATGCAATACTTGGTAGTTCAGAAACTGAAGACGACAGACAATGTGCGGATTTTGAGTGATGAGGTGATTCGTCTGACAGGCGTGAAAACGCAAAAGGAATATCCCGGCGAACTCAGGCGAGTCAGGGCTGTGGTTGAGGTGGAAGGAAAAGACACGGAAATGGTTTTTATCACTGACAACATGACGTGGAGCGCGACCAGTGTTATCGAATTGTATCGTTGCCGCTGGGATATTGAAGTATTCTTTAAAGAGATCAAACAAACCCTGCAACTGGCCGATTTTCTTGGCCAGAGCGCGAATGCAGTTCGGTGGCAAATATGGACCGGCCTACTGGTCCATCTGCTTCTGCGGTATCTTGCTTTTCTGCATTCCTGGGCACACAGCTTCACGCGCATCTTTACGGTAATCCGTTCGGCGTTATGGAATCGCTGGAGTTTGCATAATCTTCTTGAAAGCTATGGGACAGCCAAAAGACATTTTCGAATGCTGGCGCGACCAGATCAGGCGTATTTACCGGGGTTTGCACATGCATGAGGTTGAACCTATGGGACAGCAAAAGACCAATTGTTCGGATGAATCAAAATAAATCAGAAATACAAGGAAGCCAACAGTAGAGAAAATGTTAAGAAAAACAAACTTCTCAACTCGGTTTCAGGAAGCTATGGGAAGACAATGAAAAGAATTGTAATTATGCCAGTACTAATGTGCCCGGCGAACACTGTACCGAGGCCTGCAATATA
>CAZGMX010000341.1:1289-2119 GCA_964526865.1 uncultured Actinomycetota bacterium
TCGGAAACACCCTCACCGATTGATTTCACATCGCCAGGGAGTCCAGCGGCAAGGCGTTCAATCCTAACCAGGATCCTTGCTCGGCCTTGGGTGTAATGTAATCCATCTATCCATTTCGCAAAAATCTCTGTTTTCTGTAATTGAAACATATAAATAGTGTATCCCATTGGCTACATATGTCAACTGATATATAAGATTCTTTTTAGGGGGCCAAAGCCACAACAAGATCGAATAGAAATTCCCGCCAATCGTAGAGATCAAGGCAGAACGAGGGTGGGTCTTGAACGACAATATGAGATTTCTTAATCACCAAGATGTATAAGCGCCGAAGGCAGGTTTACTCGCCAGTCGTGTTTCTTGCGTAGCAACAGAAATGTGATGGCGCAGCCTGCAATAATTACATCGGCGAAGCCGAATAGGATGACAGCCGGTCTGGCCACGTTCCTCATCTGATTTGCCACAATGGCTTTCAGTGTGAACTTCTCCATTAACCAAAGTGCGATGGCTACGACAAGAATCGCGACGCCAATGTCGACCGGTTTTTTCGTCTTTGAAGGTAATGCTGCTCGCTGCATTGTTTTCCTTTCTGGCACAACGTTACTCCTCAGGCGATCGAGACCCGCGTTGCGCGGGTTGAGAGTCGCCTGCTGGAGGTGGTTCGGCCTTCCGTTTCTCAAATGCTTTCTTCAACTCTTGTGCTAAGCTATCTGAGAATATTCCATTGATTGTGATCTGGCGATTGCCTTTGAAGATATCAGCCGGAGTAGCGATAAGAACTTTGTTATCGAAGAATATTGCAAATGACCTGGCGGTAAATTGTTCGGGATTGC
>CAZGMX010000342.1:0-2115 GCA_964526865.1 uncultured Actinomycetota bacterium
TCGTACTGATACGCAGAATGAAAACCAACCACCTTTTCTCCCAGCATTGGAGAGGAGATGCGCAGGGGCACCTCGTTGTGCATCTCCTGAAAAATTCCTTCGTAGCCTTCCTGCCCCTCTGAGAGCCTGCGCGGCTTGAGAACCATCCGCCAATCCTTGCCAACGATGTCCTGAAACGAACAACCCAAAATCTTCAACGCCTGAGAATTGGCATAGATGATCTTTTCCCCAGGATCCGTGCTGATCACTCCACAGTTGAGATGACTCATAACGCGGGAGCTCAAGTCTTCGATCCGTTTTGTCCGGAACTGTTCCTCTTTCAGGCGTTTGGCTAAAGACCCGCCCAGCGCGCTCACGGCGCTAAAAACGAATACCCTAAAAAAATACAAGAATGTCACGTGCCACGACCCCATGCCGTAGCTGCTGACCTCCCCTCCATAATTGGGAATGACCTTCGTGAATTCAAGCAACACCAAAAGCCCATAAAACAGAGCGCTTGCGATGGTGATTGTCTGAGAGAAAACGCCCGACACCAGGGCCTCGGACGCCAGGATGCACAAGGGGTAGAGGAAAACAAAATTACTGTCGATCCCGCCCGTGTAGTGCACCAGCAATGTCGTCGCAACGATATCGATCACGACTTGAATTTGTGAGACAAAATGGACGAGAAACCGGAACCGCAACAGGAAGATATACAAAAAATTGACCAGGAACAACAGGGCCAGAACGCCGTAAAACATCAGAGGGGGATGGTAGGACAGCCAGCCCGCGGTCACGATGGCAGCCACCATTATCAGCCGCATCTGAACCAGCATTCGGGCCAGCCGGTACCGTGGATCTTTGGCCTCGAACAGGGAAAATGGCATCTTACGCGCCCCCGGCCATGCTGCCCATTTTCAGGATGGGAAGGAAGAGCGCCATGACAATACCGCCGATCAAGGTACCCAACACCACCATGATCAGGGGCTCCATCATGGACGTCAACACTTCCACCGCGTTGTTGACCTGCTCCTCATAGTATTTTGCGACGCTGTCGAGCATGTCTCCAAGCCGCCCCGTCTTTTCGCCCACCTCCACCATTTTCACCATAAGGGGGGGGAACAATTTTACCTTACCCAAAGAACCAGAAATCGTGTCCCCCTGACTGACGGATTCGATGACCTTTGTCAATCCGTCATCGTACAAGGAATTGCCCAGAATCTTCCTGGAAATTTCCATCGCGTTTAAGATGGAAACTCCGGCGGCCATCAACGCCGCCAGGGTGGAAGCAAACCGCGACAAGAGCGTCTTTTGAATCACGTTTCCAAAGATGGGGAGTTTCAAGCTCAACGTGTCCATGAACACTTTTCCCGCTTTGGTCTTCTTAAACTGCACAATCCCGACCACGAGGGCGACAATTCCGCCGACGATCAGATACAGATTCCCCCGCACAAAACCGCTTAAAGTGATGAGAAACTGCGTGGGCGCAGGAAGACTCGCCCCTTTCATGTCCTTGAACATGGTGGCAAACGTCGGCACGATCTTGACAATTAAAAAGCCGCTGATGCCCAAGCACACGCACAACATCACCGTGGGATACGTCATCGCCCCCTTGACCTTTTTCTTGATGGAGCGGGCCCTCTCCAGATAACCTGAAAGCTTGATCAGCACCTCGGCAAGTTTTCCGCTGGCCTCTCCCGCCCCCACCATCTGGACCACAAGATTTTCAAAAACTTTGGGGCACTGTCCGAACGCGTCCAACAAGGTTCCCCCCTCCTCTACGTGCCGCGAAACGGCTTCCAGCACCTTTTTAAACGCGGGGCTTTCCGCCTGATCTTTCAGGATGATAAGGGATTGAAGGATCGGAAGACCTGCGTCGATCATCGTGGCCAATTGGCGGGTGAACGCAATGAGTTCATCTTCCTTGACCCTGCCAAAACGCTGTCTGACCTGCCTGGCGGCCGTAACGGAGACGACCACCAAATCCTTGGCCTTGAGCTGGTCGATGACATGCTGTTCGCTTTCCCCCTGAAGAACCCCGTTGATATCGTTCCCCAGGAGGTCTTTGGCCGTGTATCGATAGACTGTCAATGCCATACATTATCCCCAAAGTTTTAAGCGCTCAATCGGGCGCCG
>CAZGMX010000343.1:0-2115 GCA_964526865.1 uncultured Actinomycetota bacterium
TTTCTATTTTTGTTTGCAGTTTCTCAAGAGATAAAAGGTTCCCCGGATCCACTCTATATTTTTTAAACCTCCTGTCCAGTTCTTCCATGTGACTGCGGGGGACAGGAACGGCAGATTCATCCGAAGCTATACTGTCCCATAAATCCTCGAGAAATAGTATTTTTTCAGGCGTGCTCAATTTGTTTATTTCAGGGATATCTTTTGTGCGCATTGTTCGCTACCTCGTTTATAACAATATATGCATTTTGATTTTTAAATATTTTAGAATTTTTTAGAAAATTGGCTTAAAGTAAAATGAAGACCGACCACTTTACTTTTAAGTGTTTCATTGCCGGCGCAGAAAGGCAGACAGATTATTGAAAAAAAAATGTTTGGACAGATGGGACAAGGACAGATGGGGTCAGCGCCTGACTTGACATAAGTTTCCTGAAAGCCATAACATCTACCCATGTCCCGCCCCCTTCGCTTGGAATTCGACGGCGCCTATTGCCATGTCATGAATCGGGCCATGCGCGATGAGAAGATAATTGCGCTGCCCCCATTTCCACGCAGCGGCCGAGCGCCGCATTAACGGGCAACAAGGCATCAGAATGGACGAGCCTAAAGACAAACAGCCGGAATCCCGAATCCCACCGGTGCCCGAGTGGCGTCCGAACATTCAACAACCCCTGGAAAGAATCATTGATCGGTTAGCCTGCTACATCAATCAGAAGCGTGACTTCGCCGTATTTAAGAACGGCACATGCGTATTGCTTCCAGAGAACGGGCTGCCAGAGGACCAGGCCATGGCCCAGGCATTGGCCGCCCTATCTGCGCTTTTTCACGACCATGTCCACTTCAAGTCCAGCCGGATGGATGATGGGAATATCACGGTCCATTATCAGCATTCCGCCATAAACGTCGTCCTAAGCGATATTGCGCAGGCAAACTGGGCCGAGATTGATCGCAATCACCTTAAGGCGCTGGCTGCCCATGAGTCCCTGCGAACGTCTCTGGGATGGAATGTTTTCGATGATGCCGGCAAGAAGGCCCTATTCGGAAGGTGCTTTTTCTTCATGGACGTTCAAAACCCGAGGGTCGTAAGAATTGTCCGTGCCGCCGAGCGCATGGGAGCTGAGCCCAGCATTAGGTGTGTTATCGGCAGTGAAGGGGAAAAAGAGCTCGACAAATACGCAGCCAAGCACCCCGAGATCGGAAGTTACCGCGTCACCATCAAAGGAACGGCCTTCAGGGCGATGTCTACCGAATGGATGGAGCGCCATCCGACCATCGATTTCCTCCTCTTCCCCGTGGAGATATTGTCAGGCGACGAAATACGGCTCGATCTGCCCGTTTTGTTCGCGGCCATGGAGCGGTTCCTGTCGCATCCTGTCATCTTTGATGATCTTTCCGAGCCCGTCAAATCCTTGGAATCGACTTATCGCAGCCTCTTGTTCTGTTCCATACCGGACTACGCGGGAACGGTTGACGCAAGGATCAGACAGGCTGCCAATGAAAAGGACTGGTCCCGCTTGGCCGAACTCTACGTGCTCGGGTTGCATTTCACTGTAACCGATCCGCGCGACACTCCCAAGATGGCCGCTTTCTGGTCCTCGGCGGGACATGCCTTTCTTCGGTCCACCGCCACCGAGAAGGCCGAGCGATTCCTCGCGCAGGCGATTAAGCTCGATCCACGCTCCGTTGAAGCGTTGTCCTCGATGGCGTCTCTGCGGTTCGAGCAGAAACGCTGGCCCGAAACCGAAACTCTCCTGGCCCAAGTCCTTGAGCTGGAGTCGACCAACATTTTCGCTCTATGCAACCAAACAAGCATCCAGCGCATAACCGGGCGTGTCGAGGAGGCGAGGCGCTGCCTGGAGAGGGCGAAGGCCGTTGATCCGCAGAGCCCCTACGTCCTCGATCTAGAGCCCCTTTTTAGGCGGGTCTTCGTGCTGAAGCCGGGGCCTACAGAAGTCATGCCGCCATCACCCACAGGGCCGGCCGGCTCTCCGGCACCGGAGGAGGATTCCGAATCGTGATACATCCGGATGGTAATCCAGAGGTCTTAGCAAACAGCCAGCTTATTCTAAATTTTTCAAAAATTTTTGAAGTAAAAGTGGTCAGCAAAAGGGGTCAGTG
>CAZGMX010000344.1:0-2115 GCA_964526865.1 uncultured Actinomycetota bacterium
GGCAGTAAAGGTTTTAACCAAAACTCCCATGGTACATTTCCATCAGGAGCGCCTTCATAAAAATTTCTGGCAGCGACCAGGTTTTTGGGCGTCAACCAATCCGGAAGATATTGATGAAATAGTTCCTGCCATTCATTCTCTGGAGTGGCAAAATAATACGAACCAACCAGGGTAGGGAGTAAATATTCCGCGAAGGCTTTGGAGGGAATGCTGGCGGTGACAATCATCATACACCAGATGATGGTCAATTCAGATGAACTTAAAGTCAGGCGAGACTTCAGTTTTTTTAAAAAGATATTGAAAAATATAAGAAGGGTTAGGATAAACAAGGGCCCAATAGGCAGATGGTTGCTGGCAATATAGGTGTTACCAACATAATGATTATTATACGGTGTAATAATACAGATACCAACTACGAAGAAAAGACCGATTACCACAGTTCTCAATGTTACGCCCTTGAGTTGCCCTTTTGGATTTTCAAGTCTTTGGTCTGTCATCCAAAATTCCTGCAAACTTATCTTGACTTTGGTAGATTTCATTGTAGACCAAGATTCTATCTTGGCTTTTACGAAATACAGCCAAATTAGAAATTTGGGCTCACAACTGCATCTCATTTTAATTTACCAAAGTCAAATCAAGAAAAAGAAGGATATTCAAGAACTTCCAAATCGAAAATCGAAAGAGTTTCAAGCGGCATCTTCAATCAGTACCATGCGATATCCGACGCCAGACTCGGTCAGAAACAGTTGTGGCTGTGTTGGGTCAAGCTCCAGCTTCTTGCGCAATTGTGCCATATAAATACGTAAATACTGCGTTTGCTCGACCGTATGTGGCCCCCAGATTGCCTTCAAGATTTGGCGGTGCGTCAAAACTTTGCCAACGTGCTTGATAAACAACATCAGCAAATTGTATTCTGTGGCGGTGAGTTTTACCGGCTGTTCGTTCACCTTGACAATCCGGTGAACCATATCCACGTACAGATGGCCGTTGCGAAATTTGTGCGATTCCTGCACGGGTTGTGCATGGCGTGCCGCCACGCGCAGTCGCGCCATCAGTTCGCCCATGCTGAAAGGCTTGGTCACTGGTTTACGAAGTAAACCAGTCCTCATAATCATCGGCACCGGCATCCAACGCCGCGATTTTCTCCTGTTCGCTGTTTTGTACCGACAGCGCAATCAACGGCACCGTGCTCCACTCCCGAATCTTTGCAAGTACCTCAAGGCCGTTGATATCCGGCAAGCCCAGATCTAGGATTACGAAATTCGGGCGCGACATGGCCGCTTGCACAACTCCCTCCTCACCCGTTTGTACCTCCACGACACGATAGCCGGTCGCTTCCAAACTCACACGCAAAAAGCGCCGGATTTGCACTTCGTCATCAATAATCAAAATGACCGGTTGAAGTGTCATGATTCTGTCTCCTTGGGCGTGGCTGGTGCTGTTGAAAAGGGCATCCGAATGAGAAACCTCGCGCCTTTACCATTACGGTTCTCTGCCGCGATGGCGCCGCCGTGCGCTTCCACAAATCCACGCGCAATCGAAAGTCCAAGTCCAGTGCCGCCAGTTTTCGTTTGGGGCAGCCGATAGAATTTCTCGAAAATATGCGCCAGCGCTTCCGGCGGAAATCCCGGCCCTTCATCTTCAATGATGAAAACCACTTGTTGATTTTCCACAACGGCGCGGAGGGTAATCGTCGTTCCTGCAGGCGTGTGTTGCGCCGCATTTAACAGGATATTCGCCAGAGCTTGCTCCATCAGCACAAAGTCCATCCGCACCAGCGGCAGGTCGGGCGCAAGCTCGACGCGAACCGTATGTTGCGCCAGTTCGTTTCGAAGATTACGAAGCACAACGTTCGCAAGGTCGCTGGCATCGCACCATTCCAAATGGAGCTGGAGCATGCCGGATTCAAGTCTGGTCATGTCGAGCAGATTCTTCACCAGACGGTTCAGCCGTTGCGCCGCGCTGTAAATCTCCCCCAAGAGCAACGTTCGCCTCTCCGGATTTTCTGCGGTTTTTACTTCCATGAGGCTGCTAGCGGCACCTGTGATTGTTGCCAGCTGTGTGCGTTACTAGTGCGAGATAGAGTTGAGGAGCGTCTTGTGCAGGCGTTCGGAT
>CAZGMX010000345.1:0-2075 GCA_964526865.1 uncultured Actinomycetota bacterium
ACTCTTTCGCGACCTTGTTGCCCAAATCTTCATTTATGTCGCACACTGATACAAGCTTGAACAAATGGGGGAGATTCTTGATGTCGTTCAAATGTCTCATATGCGCCACAAGGCCCAATCCGACGATCCCGACTTTTATCTGTCTTTCCAACATGGCTTTTTACCTCCCGTTTACCCCGGTTTTTCTTTCAGACGGCGGATTCTATCGATCTTAAGTATGCTATGTCTTTTCCTGTTCTTTCTTTCAACGGTCTGACTTCGCTTTTCACGGACAAATCCTCGTTAATCAATCCTTTCGCCTTTGACGGCATTCCGTACAGGTTCTCAATGGAAAGAAACCCGTCATATCCCGCATCCTTAAGCGCGGCAATAACCGCTTCCCAGTCGACAATACCGTCTTCAAGAGGCATCCATTCCGGCTTCCACATATTGTCATGCCTGACCCATCCCACGTTTTTTACATGGACATACGCCAAATGCCTCCCAAGGATTTCAAGCCCCATCCGCCACTGTTCTTTTCCCTCGACAGCAAGGTTGCCGGGATCATAGATGACCCCGAAATATTCAGGCGGGAGTCCTTTTAACAGCGCATGTCCCAGGCTTGCACTTGAAGTTATTGTCAAGTGATGTGTCTCGACAAGGACCTTTATGCCCGTATGATCAAGTACGGGAACCAGCTTTTCCAGGTTTTTCCTGGTCTTCCTCATCAAGGCATTGTAACCGTCTTTTGGATTGTACTCCGGGACACATAATCTGAGCGAAGGCGCATTCATGACTTTGGCGGATTCGATCACCTTTTTTGCCGAATCAAAATCCGCAACCTGTATGTAGGTCGCAAGGTTTGAAATAACAAGGCCCGCATCTTCGGTTATTTGCTTTATTTGCCCCGCTTCCCGGTCAATGGTTTCCGGATTAAAATGATAGTCTTTATGTATTCTCCATTCAACACCGTCAAAACCGTTGTTTGCAAGTTCTTTTACGATGTTTTCAGGTGTCAAGTCCGCAAGAACAACCGTAAAAAGGGAATATTTCATATGGCTTCCTTCCGCTGCACCTGCCTGCCGCCGGGCAGGCGCGGCGGTTTTTGCCCACTCCGGGCACGCGGTGCCTGTCTGCGTACGTCCACCTGCCTACCGCGCTCCGCTCGGTGCAGGCAGGAGCACAGGCAGAATTGGTCACGTGGGCCGATCATTGCGGATGCTTCTGCTACCGCGGTCAGCGGATGTTGTTCATGGCCCCGTAAACAAGGTCGGACAGCCAGTAGGTCACTATGATCATCAGGGGCAGGAGGAAAGTGGCAGCCCGGTCCGAAACCTTGAAGGTCCTGGTCAGCGCGGCAAAGAGCATGAGGACCGCCAGGCATACCCCGATCACGGCAAGGATCACCACCAGGCGGCTTTCCGTGTCGCCCAGGACCGATGCGGCAAACATCACGAATCCCAGCGGCAGCAGGGCGGCACCGGCGATGAAACAGTCGTACCCGAAATTCCCAAAACTGCGCAGTATCTTGCGCACCGCGAAGGTCGTGCCGGCCAGGGCGGCGAACGGTATCGCGCAATAGATGCCCGCTTTCAGGAACCCGGAGAAACCCCGCGGCGCGCACCACCACGGCAACAGCCGGAAGGCGGCAAAAATGGCCGCCGCCGTGCATACCATGCCGAAGACGATCCCCACTTCCAGGGCGCGTTTGGCGCCCAGCCCCTCGCAGGCAACGGGCAGGCCGCCGACCGGGTCTGTGGCGAACTGTTTGAACGCAGCCCAGGCGTCGCGGGAGGCGGCCTTCACCTTGTCCGCTGCGGCCGCGGCCGCGGCTGCGGCCGCGCTTTGGGCCGCTGCAATCGCACCCGGTGCAGTCTGTGCGGCAGGCGGCGCACCTGATGCCCGGGCCGCCGGCTGCTTGGCGGCGGGCACAAGCGCCGCGCCGCCGGCCGTACCGCCGGCCGCCTGGTCCGGACTGTCCTTGCCGTATGCGGGGCAAATCATACTTCATGCTCCCAACCGCATGCTCCCAAGCGTGCCCATCATCGCCCGTACGGGTCGCGGATGTCCCCAAAACGAGCGGCCCCGCCACGGGG
>CAZGMX010000346.1:0-2054 GCA_964526865.1 uncultured Actinomycetota bacterium
ACGGTAGCGATACCGACTCCCGCGGGCATTGCCAATAGCAGGCCTCTCAGGATCTTCATCCTGCCTCTTCCCCCTATTTCACGGCGGTTAAAGCCATCTACCTCTCGAAACCACAACCCGGAGAAGCCGTTTGGGTCAATCAGCCGGCCACGTTTATTTTTGAGCATCTTTTAAGGCAGCTGCCTCTTCTATGTACTCTTCTATTCCCAGATCAGGTGTAAGTGTAATCCCCAGCATTTTAGCCCGTTGCTTATTGACCATCAACGGCCCGCGCTTTGGCGCCCGGGGCGGATACTCTGCCGGTTTTGCTCCTTTGGCCAGAATGTCATGCGCAATCACGACAGCCTCATACCCTTGATTGAATCCTGAATCGTCGGCGGCGCAGAGCATGCCTTGAACAACACGGTGCTTGAATCCCGCCGCCTCTGGAATCCTGATGTTGGCCAAGTACCAGGCGGCCGCTTTGTTGTCCGGCACAGGATTGCCGTCTTCATCTTTCATCCCGGCATACTGCGCTACAAAAAAGACGTCAACTTTCTTCTGAAGCGCCAAAGCCTTTTTTTTCCAGACATCGAATTTATCCGTAGATACTTCATCTACTAATTTGAACGGCAGTTCTCCTTTTCGACTGAGATAGGCAATGGATTTAATAAAAATCCTGCCCGTTGTTGTTGCATCGGACAACACTGCAAACGTCTTGGCTGTTGGGACAAGTTTTTTTAACAGCTCCAGACTCTCTTTGTAATACGTGGTCTGATACACGCCGGTGACATTATGCCCCGGCCGTTCTTCCTTATCCACCAGACCATACTTTACCGGAGTATCGTTTATCCCCCAGAAAACAACCGGCGTGCCGGAATCCAGATATTGGTCGCCGATATATTCGGCGGCATCGTCTTCTCCCAGAAATATCAGATCAGGCCCATATTCTTTGGCGATTTTCATTATCTCGTTGGTCATAACCGCCATTTCTTTTTTGCTGGTTTTCCGTTTCGCATCCATCCATAACTTTTTTGTAATGACAGTTGATGTTTCGACATAGTCGTTCTTTGTGTATTCGTCTGACTGCCCTTTGTTGTCGAAATACCCGAATTTCAGCATGGCCGCACAAAACCCTTCGTTGGTATACTGCGACCAAAGGTACTCCTTGTGATAGCTGTCAACCACCAGTATTCGTTTCTTCACAGACGCCTTTTCCGACGCCCCGTACCCGATTGATGTCAAACAAAACACAAAAAACAGAACAAATATGATTTTCCCGATCTTCATTCTTCCCTCCCTAAACTGGAATAACATCGAATCTCATTCTTCCTTTTACCCGCTGACCCCTTTCACGCCAACCGGGATCTCCACCTACCGCCACCGGTTCGGGACAAGGCCAAAATTTACAGTACTATACACTGAAATTTCCCGCGAGAAGGTAGGAAATCCTCCCCTACAACCCGGATCGTGAATGACGTAGACAAGATGGATTGACCGGTTCCATCGCCTACAATCGTGGGTTAGTCGTGAATGGGTCACGACCAGAGCCACATAGGGGAGGAACCGGTCATGGAGAATCGTAGCACGGTCTTCGTGGGGATGGATGTGCACAAGGAGACGATCCACGTGGCGGCAATCGATGCGGGCGGTGCTGTGGTAGACCGGTGGCAGCTGCCGAACGGGAAACCGCACTTGAACCGGATGGTAAAGCGGCTCAAGGGACTGGGGCATGTTCGGTGCGCGTACGAGGCCGGTCCCTGTGGCTATCATCTGCGTCGCTACCTGGAGGCGCGCGAAATCGAGTGCATGGTGGCGGCGCCATCGCTGATTCCGCGAAAGCCGGGAGATCGGATCAAGACGGATCCCCGAGATGCGGAGAATCTGGCGCGCCAGCACCGCATGGGGGGGCTGACGGCGGTGCACATGCCGAGCCCGCAACAGGAAGCCCTGCGCGATCTAGTGCGCACTCTGCTTACTTGTGCTCGCCAGACGGGAGACCTCGATAGTGCGGCGTCTGTTTCCCGATCACGGCTTCGTCTCACTCGATCTTCCCTCAGAGGCCGAGCAGACCG
>CAZGMX010000347.1:0-2045 GCA_964526865.1 uncultured Actinomycetota bacterium
CGCCGACGACCCACAAGCAGTTGTATGGCGTGGAGTCAATCGGATAAGCACAATGGCCTTTATCATTTTCCACGGGTAAATGCCAAACTCGGAGGAGCGTTGAGTCCTTTGCCCGATGAGGTGGCGCAAGCGGTTGCCCGGAAGACAGATAGTCGGGTGATTCCTTCCGGGGCGATGGCCGCAAATGCCCTTGGTTTGTCAACACAAGTTCCTGCACAGGCGATTTATCTTACAGATGGTCCACCGCGCAAAATCACCTACGGCTCTCAAAAGATCATCTTGCGCCATGCTACCCCGCGGACAATGGCTGTTAGTGGAAGAACGAGTGCCATTGTTTTCCAGGCGTTGAAATATCTCGGACGCGAAGGTGTGACAGATACGGAGGTCATAAAGATTGGCCGCGTACTTTCAACCAAGGATAAGCAGGTTCTTAAGAAGGATCTGTGTCACGCAGTTGCGTGGATGCGTCCGATCATCAGCCATATTATTGCAGAGACAGATAAAAAGTAACTATGGATACAATCGCGAGGGCGAAGCCTAAAGAACGAGCTGACCTTTTTATTGCCGCATCCCAACAACGCCCTGCCATTTCGCCGGCGATCATGGAGAAGGATTTCTGGGTTTGCTGGACGCTGAAGCGGATCTTTGCTTTCGATGGTTTTCCGTTCGGCTTGATATTCAAAGGTGGCACTGCGCTTTCAAAAGCATTTGGAGTGATTGAGCGGTTCTCGGAAGACGTGGACTTATCTTTTGACCGGCGTGAACTGGGTTTTGATGCCGAACGAGACCCTGAGAAAGCTGCTAGCGGCGTGAAGCAAAAGGGACTGCTCGATAGATTGCAGATTGAGTGCGAAACGGTTATCCGTGAGCGGTTTGTTCCGATCCTGCTCACTGATTTTGTATCGGTTCTTGGCGAACCGAAAGAAGGGCTTGCACAGTGGGATGTCCAGATCGATCCTGATGAACGGCAGACAGTTTCTTTTCACTATCCGCCTGGGTTGGCTTCACAAGGCGTGGCAGTTCCCGCATACATCCGTCCCGCCGTGCGGCTTGAGATGGGCGCGCGATCAGATTCCTGGCCGGCGAATAAGCATTGCATTACACCCTATTCGGCGGAACTGTTTCCACAGATGTTTACGGCCCCATCCTGCGAGGTGAACACATTTGGAGGTCGTTCGAACATTCTGGGAAAAGGCTACTATCCTTCATGCGGAGGCGCATCGGGCTGATCCCACTGTCCGGAATGAACGGATGTCACGGCATTATTATGATCTCTACCGAATTTGTGAAACGCCTACTGGCGAACAGGCGTTGAAACGGCTCGATCTCCTAAAGCGGGTTGTAGCGCACAAGACAGTTTTCTTTCGGTCCGCGTGGGCGCATTATGAGACGGCACCACCTAGCACATTCCGTCTTCTACCTCCTGAACCTCGCATGCCGCTTCTTCGGAAAGACTATAACGAAATGCGCGCAATGATTTTTGGCAAATACCCCGACTGGGATGAAATCGTACGAGGGTTAAAGAAACTTGAGGTTCGAATAAACGAATCCTGAAACAAAGGAATCACGATATTTTGGATTTCGCACATTTTTCCCTTACCCTTTTAAGAACAAAGAATGGGGAGAAGCGTTACATTCCATTAAATAGTATGTGTCGTGCGGCATTGCAAACAGTTGAAAAACATCCGCACAGTGAACATATCTTTTGCAATTCGGACGGGAATCCCTATAATTTCCGCAAATCTTTTGAAACGGCCCTGAAGAGGGCGAAGATTTTTAGTTTTAGATTTCATGACTTGAGGCATACGTTTGCCTCACACCTTATGATGTCGGGTGTGGATCTAAATACGGTTCGGGATTTGTTGGGCCATAAGGACATTAGTCTGACGCTTCGTTATGCGCACCTTTCACCGGATCATAAAGCCAGGGCATTGGAGAATTTTGCGCATCAGATGGACACCATATGGCCACCCAGCGAAAATGGCCATCCGGGAGACAGCAAGTCAAACATCATAAAGTTCGTTAAAAAAGATAGTTATAGCGGT
>CAZGMX010000348.1:0-273 GCA_964526865.1 uncultured Actinomycetota bacterium
CATTCTGGATTCAACTGAAGAAATCTCGGGCTGTCATCGAGGCTGTGGCGACAGCCAAACAGGCGGCCTGGGCTATTGACCGTGCCCTGGGCGGAAGCGCGCTCCAACCATTGGAAAAAACCGCGCGCGTAGATTTGGAACAAACGCTCTCGCGGAACGGCAAAGAGGCGCGCCGCTGGCGTGTGCCTATGGAACTGCTGGACCCGGAAAAACGGAAAAAGAACTTCAATCTCTATACGTCCGTGCTTTCGGACCGCGAGGCAGCGCCCGCAG
>CAZGMX010000348.1:318-584 GCA_964526865.1 uncultured Actinomycetota bacterium
TCGGCTGGCGCGCCCACCGGCATCTTCAATCTCATCGCCATGCGGCTGCGGCGCCGGGTGCCAGATCTGTCATGATATCTGCAAGATGTTCGCCTGGGATCTGAACGGCCAGCGCGTGAGCCTGCGCGAAAAGGACTGCGTGGCCTGCGGCATGTGCGTATGGCGCTGTCCCAATGGAAATATTGAGATGAAAAGGACATCTGATCAGCCCATCTGATCCCGAACGTTAAAAAGAATATTTTCAGGAAAGGAATCCGGATGAAATT
>CAZGMX010000348.1:594-1989 GCA_964526865.1 uncultured Actinomycetota bacterium
GAGTACCGCGATCCCCGCATCCACTTCGCCCTCAACTGCGGAGCCGCCAGTTGCCCGCCACTCCTCAACCGCGCTTACACCGGGGAGGTCCTGGACTCACTGCTGGATTCCAGGGTCCGGCGCTTTGCCTCCGATCCCCGACACGTGGATCAAATCGAACTCGGAAAAGACCCCGAGGTGGACAACCTTTACGGCTGTTTCCGCGTGGACAATCCCAATGGGGATTCTTTTCAGTGCTCACGCCAGGTGGAAATTGTGGCCCGGTCCGGCAAGACCGTCACGGTCACGGTCCCGGCCGGGATGCAGGTTAAAATACCAACACAGGGAAAAGTAGTAAATTCCCCCCTGTATCACATCGAGCCTATTGGCAAAAATCAGGACTCCATGATGCTCCTGACCATGCGGTCCGGCTGGAACCAGAACGAGCAGGACATCCAGCGCATGATCCAACTGGATCCTCAAGGCACCTTCGTGGCCAAACTCCGGGGAAACGGATTTGAATTCCCCATTGCCACATCCTCAGTGCTTCCATTGGGCGGACATAACACCTGGATCGGCATGATCCTGGTGCATCCAGAGCTGCGGCGGCAGGGCGTGGCCAACCAGATGATGCAGTATTGCGTCAAATACGCCCTGGACTGCGGCAAGATCATCAACGGCCTGGACGCGACCCCCATGGGCAACACGGTTTACGGCGCCGTGGGTTACGAAGACTCCTACCGTATCTGGAGATCGATCTTTGAACTCTCGGAGTTCAAAAACGAAAAAATTGATCCGGCGTGGGTGACGCCCCTGACGGCCGGGAACCTGGATGCAGCGATCCGGTATGATTCCTCCTGCTTCCTGGAACGGGAAAATATCCTGCGGCAGCTCTTTAAAGACAGCCAGAACGGCTGTTTCATGGCACGCGATCCCAATGGTGAAATCACGGGATACTGCTTCTCCCGTCCCGGACGGATCCGCAGTTTTGTGGGGCCTTTTGTGGCTGACGACGACCGCACGGCCAAGGCCATGCTCACGGTCTGCAGCCAATTCCTCCTGGAAAAAGGCCAGAGTGACGCCTTTATTGACACCCCGGAAAGTAAATTCGGCCACAAAGGAAAATATAAAAAGGGTGTGTTCGACCAGAAAAACAAGCCCTCCATGCACCGGATCATCAGAACCATCCGGCCGGTGCGGGACTTCACCCGTATGTATCAGGTAGTGGACAACAAAAAGGCCGATGATCTGGTCAATGATTTTGCAGAAAAGGAACGGCTGCCCAAAACCCACGCCCGCGTGCGGGAATACACCGGGACCATGTACAAGTCCGTGGCCAATAGCACCGAAACCCGATCTTTTATGGAATACGAAAAGAAAACACCTTCAAATTAAAAAATCATAATACAACTACAT
>CAZGMX010000349.1:0-1406 GCA_964526865.1 uncultured Actinomycetota bacterium
AAGCGCCATTTTTACTGCCTTGTGATCAATCCCATGAGCCTGCCGGTCATAAAATGCCCGGTCATTCCATACCGAGGCCCATGCCTTCAACATCGCGTCTTCCAATTCATGCCTGCGCCGAATACCTCCGTAAGAATCGTACAACCCCGCGCCCGCATATCCCGCAATGTCTTCGGCGTTCGTGCTGGATCGAACAAATACGGGCCCCTTGCCAAGCTTTTGTCGTACAGCCTCGTAAACAGCATCCAAGGTCTCGTTGGGAATCTCAAGTAAGCCTACGAGCTGACGAATTCTCTTCAACCTGGCCAACACACCTTTGGCCTTGGGATAGCGTGTAACGTTCTGGATAAGTTTTTCGATCTCCTCGGCAGCGGCAGCGTTGCTTGGATCATTCAGCACCTTTTCAAATGCGCCAAAGGGCAGGGCCAAATGTTTTGGCACATTTCCCGCTTCGCCAACAATGCCTTTTATGTCATGGAGCCTCGCGGCCTTTTGCCCCACCCACTCGGGCCTATACTCAGCAGCACCAACAATAACCGCCGTGTGACTCGTATCGGCCTGGCCTATCTGCATTACTGCGCGTGCTTTCTTCTTCGTCTTGATAACTTTCTTGCGCCCTGGACTTGCGATCTTTTCAAAATGCACACCATCAGGCGCAATATCCAATTGCACCCATTGACCATCAAGCTCTTGGAGTTGCCTAAACACGTCGGTATCTGTCGCAACAGCATAGGCAATATGATGCGCCCTGGCCCGTATGGCAGGATGAGACAAAAGTCCATCTTCGAAATTCGTGATGATACCTTGCGCACGGATAATCGGCGGTGTGTCGGAAGGCAAACGTGCTATCACAACAATTTCATCCGGCTTCACTTTGCCCAGCTCATCTATATTTCGGATCACCCTCACCCGCCCGGCGCCCTTGCCGGGCACAACAACTTCCCACCCTGATTTCCAGGCATCCTTACGAACCTGCTCTTTGAACCATTTCAGCTACAGGGACAAAAGGTAAACGGTCTCTCCCCGAAACATATTGGCGGAAAAGTTCTCCACCCATATATTCTCATCCGGTCTTACTTTAATTCTTCGAGCCAATATCTCCGCCATGGGTTGATATCTTTGAATCGTACCTTCAGCGATGCGGTTTATCTGACCTTCTATTACTTTAACGATTCTGTACAAGCGCAACGGTGCAGTCTTTGCAGCCGGATCATCCAACCGCATTCGGTCAATCGCATCCAGTTCCCTTTGCACGTCTCTAAATTCCGCCCCGAAACCGCCGCTTGATCTTGCATTGGCCAACAAAAGCCAGAGCATCCGAATGGGATCAAACACCAGTGTTTTCTTTTTATCTTGCGACTGCACAATGGTGTTGGTAATCCTATACACCAAAACTTCTAGGGCGT
>CAZGMX010000349.1:1416-1974 GCA_964526865.1 uncultured Actinomycetota bacterium
GCCAGCAAAACCATGCCGCTTTGCCCTGCGAGCTCCTGCCATAATTTCTCCCGGATTTGCGTCAGTTCTGCCAAGTCCTTTACGTCCTTGAACCGCTGGGCTTGCAGGAATTGCCGGATGTACGTTTTGGGTTCCCCCGATGCCTCTTCATAGCGCCGCAAGGCTTCTTCCGCAGATGTCAGACCTTCATACACCGTTCGTAAGCTTTCTATCAACCGATCCAAGCTCTCCGTCACGCGTTCTCTACGATCTGCTCCAATCATGTCGGATTGCCCAGTGTCATATCCCAACTTTCTCAACGTTTCTTTGGCCTTTTTACCCTTTGCCCCGCCTTCCAGAAAATCCTTGTACGCCAAGGCAACTGCGAGATCTGCCGGACTTGGCTGATTATGAATTCTATCTCTGATCCAGCCCACAAGACCTTCTCTGGTATCTTGCCCGGTTACCGACACAGCCAGATCAATAGCCCTGTTGCGCAAAAGATTCACCTGATCATCACTGGCTAAACCGATGGATTTTACCAGGTGCTTTGCGGTCCGAATGTCCTTCCTTAATGCG
>CAZGMX010000350.1:0-1953 GCA_964526865.1 uncultured Actinomycetota bacterium
GGGCTTCGCCCGCAACCAAAATTCCAGCAGTCCTTGTTTCTTCTTGGGTAGCCGCGGGCTTCAGCCTGCGTGCCTTTGGATCCAGGACGCAATGTAGGGGCGGGTTTGAAACCCGCCCTTATGTACGCCCCTACCGTGGGACAATTTATCCGCAAAAAGATCGTCGAAGTTTCGGGGAGAAATAATTAGCGCGGCCTTTGGCCGCAACCAAAGAATGGCTCACGGTTTTGATCAGGATCAAGAATGTCGGCATCTAAGTCACAAAGACACAAAGGGCGGAAGGTTTTGATCCCGCAATAATTTCTCGTTTTACCTTTGTGACTTTGTGGCAAATTTCCGAACGTCAACCGCTTTTGATATCACTCTGCAAAAGATTGGTCGAAGTCCCGGGAGAAATACTTAACCCTTGGCGTGCTTTGCGCCTTTGCGGTGGGGTCCCTGGGTCTTTTCCCGGTCCGGTTCAGACGTGCGGCGTTTCCTTTTTCGCCCAGTACTGCCGCAGGAGCATGAATTCATTGATGTTCCTGGTATACAGGAAGGGATTGTTGTCTTTTTCGTTGCGGAGCGTCGCAGAGGAACGTAGGCCGAAATCGTGTCCGGGATACACCTCGCTCTCGTCCGGCAGATGCATCAGCTTGCGCAGGCTGTCGTACAGCCGCAGTCCGTCCTCCGCCTGCGCCGTGCCGCCGACCTTGCCAACGTAGAGCGTGTCCCCGGTGAGCAGGTAGCCGTCTATGACGAGGCAGATCGAGTCCGGGGTGTGGCCCGGCGTGTGGATCACCTTGACTTTAACCGCGCCGAGCGTCAGCTCCGCCCCGTCCTCCACGCTGACTGCGCCCCGGCCCTTGACGTCGAATCCCACCACTTTCGCGCCGGTCTTTTTCTGGATCGCCTCGTTCCCGTTGGTATGGTCCTCGTGGCTGTGGGTGTTGAAGACATACTGTACCCTGGCGTTTATCTCCCCGGCGATCGCGAGGAATATTTCCGGCACGTACGAGGGGTCGACCAGGGCGGCCACGCACGCCTGCTCATCGGCTATGAAATAACCGAAATTTTTTTCGCCACCGACGCTGAACTGCTGGAATATCACCGGCGTCTCCGTCATCTCCGTTGCCGCGGCCATGGGCCGGGGCCCGCACCCGCGGGCGGAACGCGTCCCCGGCGGCTGATTTGATTATAGTATGGTGCATTTTTCTTGTCAAGTAAAATATGGCATTCCCATGGGCATTCCCATGGCGCATTTCCCGGATCGTAATCAATCATGTTTCTTCCGCCATTCCCGTAGGGGCGCGGCATGCCGTGCCCTTTCTATTCATCCGCATTGGTTGCAGGTTGAAATGCCGGCTTTTGCGGCATGGGCATCCTGCGGGTGGTGACGGGGGCCATATCGGTCGGAGGCCAATAGGATAGGTGCCCGCCAGATAGGTGCCAGTCACTTATTTCCCACTTCCCTGGGCGCGGACTGCGGATTGAACGACAGCCAAAGCGATGAAAACCAGTCGGAAGGAATGGCCCAGGCGGTTCAAAACACCGTCTTGTACGCCGTTATTGAGATGTTAAAACCACAACTGCCGACACCACCCCCGGGCTTGATATCATTGACAGTGATCGGATCTGGACGTCGGCGTCAGCCGGTGTTGGTACTTGCCGGCGCGTCCCGCTTCAGCCCCAGGGCCTCCCTGCTGCACGCTGTCCAGAGGCCCAAGCCAAGGTCACGGAGCCATTTAGCGGCATGGCGCTTGCGCCGGTCACCCTGGTATCCCGGATTGAGATGGGCTTCGTAGAACTGCTTCACATACTCCGACCGGCCCACCACCTTGCCCAGGATGTATTCCTGGATCCTATGGCCAAGGCTCCCTTGCTTGATCTCGATCCCCTTCTCTTTCAGATCTTTCTGCATCGCCTCGGTTATGATCAGTCCGCCGGCTTTGCCCTTGTGCGGCCGCGTGCCGC
>CAZGMX010000351.1:0-1952 GCA_964526865.1 uncultured Actinomycetota bacterium
GCGGTGATTTTTGCCGGGCCGCGGTACGTATTTTGTCCGTGCCCGGCGGATATTCCCTTGGAGACGATGGTGCTTGTGGTGTTCTTTCCGATGTGGATCATCTTCGTCCCCGTGTCCGCCTGCTGTTGGTTATTGACCAGAGCCACGGAATAAAATTCTCCCGCTGAATTGTCTCCCTGCAAGATGCACCCGGGATATTTCCACGTGATGGCCGATCCGGTCTCCACCTGCGTCCAGGAAATCCGGGAGTTCCGGCCCAGACACTTGCCCCGTTTGGTCACAAAATTGTAGATGCCGCCCCGGCCCTCCTTGTCGCCCGGGTACCAGTTCTGCACCGTGGAATACTTGATTTCGGCATCCTCCAGCGCCACCAGTTCCACCACCGCCGCGTGCAGTTGATTCTCGTCGCGGACCGGGGCCGTGCAGCCTTCCAAATAACTGACACAGGCGCGGTCTTCCGCGATGATCAATGTGCGCTCAAACTGCCCCGTCGCCGCCGCGTTGATCCTAAAGTAGGTGGACAATTCCATGGGGCATCGCACGCCCTGGGGCACATAGCAGAACGACCCGTCGCTGAACACGGCGGAATTGAGGGCGGCAAAGAAATTGTCGGTGTGCGGCACGACCGTGCCCAGATATAAACGCACCAGGTCGGGATATTTCTGCACGGCCTCCGAAAAGGGACAGAAGAGGATGCCCAGCGCAGCCAGCTTTTCCTTGAATGTCGTGGCCACCGACACGCTGTCAAAGACCGCGTCCACGGCAACTCCCGCCAGTATCTTTTGCTCCGAGAGCGGAATTCCGAGTTTCTCGTAGGTTTCGCGCAGTCTGGGATCCAGATCCTCAAGGCTCTGGAGCTGCGTTCGCGCCTTGGGAGCAGAATAATAGACAATCTGCTGATAATCGATGGGTGGATATTGGACATTGGCCCACCTGGACTCCGTCATCGTCAGCCAGTGACGGTATGCCTGCAGCCGCCATTGGAGCATGAACTGTGGCTCGTTTTTCCTGGCCGAGATAAACCGGACGATGTCCTCACTCAAACCTCGGGGCGCCGCATCCGCTTCGATGTCCGTCACAAAGCCGTATTTGTACTGCTGACCGGCAAGTTTTTTGGCCGTCTCTTTGAATTTTTCCGATGCCATCGCGCGCCTCAAAAACCTTTCTGGACAGTTTTATGAGCTTCAAAACTCACTTTCATGGGACGGGTCATATCCTCCAGCGTGATTTTCTCCAGCGCCCCCCACAATCCCTGACTGATCCTCTGCCAGTTGCTCTGCACGGGACAAAAACGGATCAGGCTGCAGCGGCCCGCTTCGCTCTGACTGCATTGGGTGATCGCCGCGTGTCCCTCCACGGCGCTGACGATCCGGGCAACCGTCACCTTCCGGGGCGGCAGAGCCAAACGAAAACCGCCCCGCATCCCCCGCTGGCCGATCAAGATATCCTTGCGCGCCAGGACCTTCAAAATCTTGCTTACGGTCGGCAGGGGCAAATGCGCCTCCTGAGCCAAATCCCGGGCGGTGCGCACCAATCGCGGCTCCCCTTGGGCAAACAGCGCCAACAGCATAATCCCGTAATCCGTCAGCCGTGTGATCTTGATCATCCCCACCCCCAATACAGTACCAATTTAGTACGATTTAATATTACCCCAAAGGATTTACGCCGTCAAGGATTCGTGTTGGGCCCCAGCGTGTCTTCGTCATTGCGAGGAGTTCCCCCGCCACCGGCGGGGGACGACGAAGCTGCAAGTCCGCCGACGCTTCGGTGGCGGGCAATCTCGCAGAGTGAGCAGAACCGTCGAGATTGCCACGCCCTTCGGGCTCGCAATGACAGTAACCATCGAGATCGCCACGCCGGCCTCCTGGCCTTCTTCGCGATGGCGGTACAATAGCGTGGTTGTGCTTATCCGATTGACTCCACGCCATACAACTGCTTGTGGGTCGTCGGCG
>CAZGMX010000352.1:0-1945 GCA_964526865.1 uncultured Actinomycetota bacterium
CCGTCATTGAGTCAGCCAAACGACAACAAAAAGAAATTGCCCGTCTGCGGTGCGACGGAGGGAGGTGCAAAATATGCAAAAATACACTATTGAGACAACGGTCGGCATCTTTCTCGTGATCGGACTGCTCCTGATCGGCTACATGACGGTGAAACTCGGCCATGTGTCTTTCCTGGGCGATAATGCCTACCCCCTTACCGCCCGCTTCACCTCGGTGACCGGTCTGAGAGCCGGCAGCCCTGTTTATATGTTAGGCATTGAGATCGGCCGGGTCGAACGACTCACCATAGATCAAAATTACCAGAAAGCGGCGGTAGAAATACGCATCCAGAAGGGCGTGAAGATTTACGATGATGCCATTGCCTCGATTAAAACCGAAGGCCTGATCGGCGACAAATATCTCAGTATTGACCCCGGTGGCGCCGGCGCGATCCTGAAACCCGGCGGAACCATTACCGAGACGCAACCACCTTTGGATATCACCGATATGATCGGCAAGTATGCCTTTGGAGAGGTTAAGAAGCAGTAGCAAATCACTGCTGTCCCAACGTTGATTTTTAATAGTGCCTTAACCTGTTAGAATTTATTTGTAATTAACGTAAAATGCCATTTATCGATTTGAAATTTATTTCCCGGCTGTGCCAATCTCTCTCATCAAAGAATGAGGAGGCAGCGCATGAATTCCGGGAAAACAATCTTTGCCCAGTTGATGGACTTTGTCCCCACATACGAGTTCCGAAAATGCGTCGATCGATACAACGGCAATCACAAGGTGATCAGTTTCTCCTGTTGGGACCAGTACCTCTGCATGGCCTTCGCCCAACTTACTTATCGCGAAAGTTTGAGAGATATCCAAGTCTGCCTGCGGGCAACTCAGTCTCGCCTTTATCACTTGGGGATCCGGGGAAAGGTCTCCCGCAATACCCTCGCCCATGCCAATCAAACCAGGGACTGGCTAATTTATGCCGACTTCGCTCAAATCCTTATTGCCACGGCCAGAAAACTTTACGCCGCCGATTCCTTCGGTATCGAGCTGGCTCAAGCGGTTTATGCTCTGGATTCGACCACCATCGACCTCTGTCTGGCCCTTTTCCCCTGGGCCGAGTTCCGGAGGTGCAAGGGGGCAGTAAAGCTCCACACCCTTCTGGATCTGCACGGGAACATTCCTTCTGTGGTCATCATCACCACGGGGAAAGTTCACGATGTCAATATCCTCGACCAACTGATCATCGAGTTGGGGGCTATCTACATCATGGATCGCGGTTATCTCGATTTTGCGCGCCTCTACAAAATCCACCAGGCATCAGCCTTTTTTGTCACTCGGGCGAAAGTAAACTTCAGCCGAACACGGCTCTACTCCAATCCCATCGACAAATCAACCGGCGTCCGATGCGATCAGATTGTCGTCCTCAAGGGATACTATGCGAAAAAGGACTATCCGGAAAAACTCCGACGCATCCGCTACTTCGATTCAAAGAACAACAAAACGTTTGTGTTTCTGACCAACAACTTCGTCTTGCCCGCCATCACGATTGCCGATCTTTATCGCTGCCGCTGGCAGGTGGAATTGTTTTTCAAGTGGATCAAACAACATCTCCGGATCAAGGCCTTTTATGGCACCACCGAGAATGCCGTCAAGACCCAGGTCTGGATCGCCATCTCGATTTACGTTCTTGTGGCCATCGTAAAGAAAACCTTGAAGTTGGACCAAAGTCTCTACACAATTCTACAGGTTTTAAGCGTAACCCTTTTCGAGAAAACGCCCATTTATCAAGCACTTTCAAATGTCATCTACACAAAACAGGAGGACTGTCCCAGTAACCAATTGAATCTATTCGATTAACGTTGGGACAGCAGTGAAAAAAGATGCAGATTTATACGCGGCCGTAGCCTATGACTCCATGCGGATCATTGCTGAAGCGATAAGACAGGTAAAGCCGGAAGG
>CAZGMX010000353.1:0-1933 GCA_964526865.1 uncultured Actinomycetota bacterium
CCAAAGAAAAGGAAGTTGACGCCATACATCCTGGTTACGGGTTTCTCTCAGAGAATGCCAACTTTGCCCGCGCCTGTGAAAAGGCGGACATCACCTTTGTCGGTCCCCGTCCGGAAATTCTCAGTATGCTTGGCGATAAAACCTCGGCAAGGGAAATTGCAGCGAAAGCGCAGGTTCCCATACTTTCAGGATGTAATCACCCTATTAAAAGCCTGGATGAAGCCAAGTCTATTTGCAGTAACCTGGGATACCCTGCAATCATCAAAGCTGCCCACGGAGGCGGCGGTCGCGGTATGCGTGTGGTTCGCAGTGAGCTAGAATTGAGCCATCGCCTGAATGAGGCGCAGCGTGAATCCATGACAGCCTTCGGCTCTGATGAGTGTTTTATAGAAAAATATGTAGAAAAAGCACGCCATATTGAGGTGCAGATACTCGGTGACAAGTACAATAATATTGTACACCTGTTCGAACGCGACTGTTCACTTCAAAGACGACATCAGAAAGTTGTTGAGATAGCCCCTGCGCAAAACCTCGAAAATAGCCTCAGACAGCGCATCTGTGATGCAGCCGTAAAAATATGCAAATCGGTAAATTATGATAACGCCGGCACGGTAGAATTTCTCCTTGACACAGAAACCAATAAGTATTATTTCATCGAAATCAACCCCAGAATCCAGGTTGAACACACCGTCACCGAAGCTATTACAGGTCTCGACCTGGTTAAGAGACAGATATTAATCAGTGAAGGATTCCCCCTCAATTCACCAGAAATTCGCATACCGAACCAGGAAGCAATTCATATCAATAGCATTGCCTTCCAGTGCCGGATTACCACAGAAGACCCTTCCAACAAGTTCATGCCCGACTATGGACGCCTCCAGCATTACCGCTCTGCCGGCGGCATGGGCATCCGTCTCGACGCAGGAACCGCCTTTTCAGGCGCTCTCGTAACACCTTACTATGACTCAATGCTTGTAAAAGTTACGGCTTTTGGAACCTGTTTTGAAGAAACAGTGCGCCGTATGGACAGGGCATTGCTTGAGTTCAGGGTTCGCGGTGTGAAAACCAATATTCCGTTTCTTATCAACCTTATCAACCACAAAGATTTCCTGAAGGGCAAATGCACCACGCGCTTTATTGATGAAACTCAAAATCTCTACCACTTCCCTCGCCGCAGGGACCGCGCCACCTGTATCATGCGTTTTATGGGAGACGTCACGGTTAACAGTCATCCGCTCATTAAGGAAATACCTAAGTCTATATGCCGTCACAAAGCTCCCGTTCCGGCTGTTGATCGTAAAAATCCAATACCCAAAGGTACTCGCGATCTTCTTCTGGAAATGGGGCCGAAAAAATTCGCACAGCATATCCTCAAGGAGAAAACACTGCTGTTAACGGACACGACTTTCCGCGATGCGCATCAGTCGTTGCTTGCTACCCGTATGAGAACTGTAGATATACTGAAAATAACAGAAGTCTACTCCAGAAACCACGCCGATTTCTTCTCGCTTGAAATGTGGGGTGGCGCAACGTTTGATACCGCCATGAGATTTCTCACGGAGTGTCCCTGGGAACGCCTGCGCTTCATGCGAAAACTGGCTCCCAATATACTCTTCCAGATGCTGCTCAGGGCATCGAATGGCGTTGGTTATACCAACTACCCTGATAATGTCGTCAGGGCATTCATTCAACAGGCGGCTGAAAGCGGTATCGATATATTCCGCGTCTTCGACTCTCTTAACTGGGTCACCAATATGAAAGTGGCAATGGATGCCGTTCTGGAAACCAATGCCCTGTGTGAAGCCGCGATATGTTATACCGGAGATATTTTGGATCCGAAACGGACAAAGTACACGCTGAACTATTACGTTAAAATGGCAAAAGAACTGGAAGGAAACGGCGCTCATATCCTGGCAATCAAGGATATGGCTGG
>CAZGMX010000354.1:0-1933 GCA_964526865.1 uncultured Actinomycetota bacterium
ATCGCTCGCGGCAGCAGAACTCAACACCGGCGCAGACGGTGCTCCCGGCACGCCCGTCGCGGGGGACGAGGCGGGGCTTTCGTTGCCGGATGTGTCTTGGGCCCTGACCACATAGCTGTACGCACTGCCTTTGGTCAGACTGTTGTCGATATAGCTGGCCGCCGTCACCAACGCGCCATTCACCTTGGTCACATCGCGGTAGACGTTGTAGCCCGCCAGATCAGTGTCGGTATTGGAATTCCATGACAAATTCAGAACGGTTCCGGTGCCGGTGTCCACTACTTTCAACCCCGAAGGAGACGAGGGCGCTGTGGAATCCTTCGGCACAACACTGACCGCCGCGCTCTTTGCGCTTTCATTACTGAATGTGTCCACAGCACTGATTTGATACGAGTAGGTGATCCCATTCTTAAGACCGTTGTCTTTGTACTGCGTGGCAGTGACAACCGATGAATTGAGCTTTACCCCGTCGCGATAGACGTTATATCCCGCCAGATCGGCCTCCTGATTTGTCGTCCACTGAAGCTGGGCGGCTTGATCGATTCCTATGATACCGCTTAAAACCGGCGTGGCGGGAGGTCCCGGCACTCCTTTTACTGGGGCTGTCGGTTCGCTTTCATCCCCCATCGTCGTGACTGCCGTCACACAATAGGTGTAGGTCTGAGCCGCCGTGAGGTTGATGTCCTCGTACACGGTAGCCGCAACGGGCGCGGTGTTGATGCGGTTTCCATTCCGATAGACGTAGTAACCGGCCAGATTAGGAGTACTGCTGGCATCCCATGAAAGATTCAATTTGTTTCCATTGCCGGCGTCCACAATTGTTAGTCCCGTCGGCGGCGAAACAGCGGTGGGATTTGGCGTCACACTGAGTTCATTGCTCTTCGCGCTCTCAAAACCACTTCCGTCCGCGGCGGTGACAACAAATGTATACTGTGTTCCGTTCGTCAGATTGGAGACCTTATAGAAATTGTTGGTGATTATAGTGTTTGTGATTTTTTGATAACTGACAATGGGGACACCGCCACCTCCGGTGAATTTGCCTCCTCCTCCGGGCGCTATTGTAACAATCTTTCGATACACACTGTATCCGGCCAAATCGGCTTCCCCGTTTGCCACCCATTGCAGGATGGCGCTGGCATTACCGGGAGATGCGGACAATAACGTCGGCGCGACCGGCGGGCCAGGGCAGCCTGCCGCGCTGGTGGACGCGGCGCTCTCGTTACCGGAAATATCCTGGGCCGTTACGACATACGTGTAGTTCGTCCCTTTTACTAGACCGTTGTCGGCATGATTCGCTGCGACAACCAAGGCGCTGTTGATCTTCATCCCATTGCGATAGATGTTATAACCCGCCAGATCGGCCTCCGTGTTCGCCGTCCAACTCAGGTTCAATGTCGTGCCGGTGCCGGGATCTCCGACTTTCAACCCCGTTGGAACCGCCGGCGCCGCCGAGTCCTTGGGTATGGCGCTCATCGCGTTGCTCTTGCCGCTTTCATTATTGAATGTGTCGATTGCGGTAATTTGATAGCTGTAACTCGCGCCATTTTTCAGGCCCGTGTCTTTGTATGCCGCAGATGTGATCACGGAACCGTTGATCTTTGTCCCGTTGCGATAAATATTATACCCGGCCAAGTCTCCTTCGCTGTTGGCGGACCAGGTCAAGTCTATCGTTCCATCGCTGGCTGTTGCGCTGCTCAACACGGGTACAGCCGGTGCCCCCGGCACACCTGTCACGGAATTCGAGGCCGCGCTTTCTGCGTCGTCCGTATTGATTGCCTTCACGACATACGTGTATGAAGCTCCCTGTGTCAAACCACTGTCCGTATAGGCCGTCGTATTCTCCGCTGCGCCATTCACCTTGGTTCCATTGCGATAGATGTTGTAGCCTGCAAGATTGGGCTCTGTGTTGGCAGTCCATTTCAAATTCAAGGTC
>CAZGMX010000355.1:0-1917 GCA_964526865.1 uncultured Actinomycetota bacterium
GTTATCAAGCAATGACTTGACATATATGCATAGAAGATGCATACTAAGGCATCATAATTGTATGAGGTGAAAATATGAGAACAACACTGAACATTGAAGATGATCTAATCGACAAAGCGACAAAACTTACTGGTATTAAAGAAAAAACAGCCCTCGTTAAGCTAGGCTTGGAAGCGCTTATTGCCAGAGAAAGCGCACGGAGGCTTGCAAAGCTGGGTGGGACTCAAAAGCAGCTTCAAGAAATACCAAGAAGAAAAGGAGCCTGACAGCCCATGGTTCTTGTGGACACATCGGTTTGGATCTCTCATTTGAGGGACGGGAATACTGAATTAGTAAGCTTGCTCAATGATGGAAGGGTATTATGCCACCCATTAATCATTGGAGAACTAGTGTAGTGTTACAGTAATACCTTTACAATGATAAATGTTTGTGGCATAGTTGGTTTCATGTGGAAGCCAGCCGAAAAATTGTCGATGACGGAAGAGCAGCGAACGACTCTGAAAGCCTGGGTGGGAGCCAAAACCAGTCCCCAGCGGACTGTGCTGCGTGCACGTATTTGCTTGTTGGCTGCGGATGGTCTGCCCAACAGGACCATTGCCCAAAACCTGAAGACCAGTCGTCCGACGGTCGTCCAATGGCGCACGCGGTTTGAGGAACGGGGTCCAGAGGGTCTGGCTGAAGATGCGCCCCACGGCCTGAGTTCCCGTTCCCTGCCCGCTGAAAAGATCAAGGCGATTGTGGAGGCCACTCTGCACACGACGCCCCCGGATGCGACTCATTGGTCCACACGGGCGATGGCCGCTCACATGGGAGTCAGCAACGCCACGGTCTCTCGCATTTGGGATGCGCACGGATTGCAGCCGCACCGCGTGGAAGGGTTCAAACTCTCCAAGGACAGGCGGTTTGTTGAAAAGTTGACGGATGTGGTGGGGGTATACCTGAACCCACCAGACAAGGCCGTTGTTCTGTGTGTGGATGAGAAGTCGCAGATACAGGCGCTTGACCGGACGCAGCCAGGCTTGCCGATGAAGAAAGGTCGCTGCGGCACGATGACGCACGATTACAAACGTAACGGTACTACCTGTTTGTTTGCGGCGCTGAATGTGCTGGTGGGAAACGTCATCGGCTCTTGTTATCCGCGGCATCGCAACATCGAATTTCGGAAGTTTCTGCGGCAGATCGACCGTGAAACTCCCAAAAGCTTGGCGATCCATATGATCATGGACAACTATGGTACGCACAATCACCCCAAGGTCAAAGCATGGCTGGAAAAGCATCCCCGCTTTCATTGCCACTTCACGCCGACTTCGTCTTCGTGGCTCAATCTTGTTGAACGCTGGTTTGGGGAGATCACCCGCAAACGTATTCGGCGTGGCGTGTTCAGAAGTGTAGCGGACCTGGTTGCTGCCATCGAAGAATTTATCCGAATAAACAACGCGAATCCTAAACCATTCGTTTGGACCAAAAAGGTTGACACTATCTTGGACAAGATCGCTCATTGTAAACCCGTTACTGTAACAGTACACTAGCGCAATATCCGGCTATTCGCGGCCAACTGGAAGGTCCCGTAAGTTTCGGTCTTAATGTGCTGGATGAAAACAAAAAGCCGCTGATTTTCAACGATGAGGTCCGTTCCCTGCTTTTTGATTTCATGGCCCGCAAGGCCAACGTCCAATTGCAGGAACTTAAGGCCAAGAATAAGAACGCCTTTCTGTTCATTGACGAACCGGGGCTGCAAACTATCTTCAGCAGTGTTTCCGGCTATACCAACGACATGGCGCGCACGGATTTGTCAGGCTTCCTGGCCCAGATTGAACATCCCCGGGGCATCCATCTCTGCGGCAATCCGGATTGGGATTTCCTGCTGAACCTCGACATCGATATTCTTTCCTTCAATGCCTATAACTGTGGAGAAGT
>CAZGMX010000356.1:0-344 GCA_964526865.1 uncultured Actinomycetota bacterium
TTTCATTTACTGCGCTTTGGCAGAGCGCGAATATCATTTTGCACGTTCTATTTCTAACCCAAACGGAGCCGTCGTGCAATCAAAATGACTTGACGTTCCGGGGAAAATCAAATTAAAATGCGGACATGCTTGACGAGAATCTCGAGAGAAGGCGTTTTGCCCGTGGCCGCGGGGACGTGGAATATCTGTTCGCCGTCCATGTGGATGACATTGTCACGGAGACGAAGAATATTTCCGAAGGCGGCATGCTCTGCAAGGTCAACCGTTTTTTCAAGTTGGGCTCCGTGGTGTCCGTGACATTTATCCTTCCCTGCTATTCCGGGCGCCGGGTGACGTTTGATAAG
>CAZGMX010000356.1:354-1097 GCA_964526865.1 uncultured Actinomycetota bacterium
TTGCAAGGCGCATGTGATGCGGTGCGAGCCCTGCCCGGAGATCGATGATCCCGACTGCCATGCCATGGGAATGCAGTTTGTGCGTCTGTCCAAAGATCAAAAGACCAAGATAGGCCAGTACGTGAAGAACTCGTTTACTAGCGCCAGAGAAGGAAAAAAATCCAAGGCCGTTTCTGTCAAGATTGCATCCCATCCCGTTGGCAAAAGGTAAGAATTTTTTTCTCTCCCGGTCTGCCGTTTCCATCGTCTCCATCAAAACGTGTGCCGGTGTTTTTAGCGCCGGGTTTTCATCTCGGGGACTTTGTGCGTTGAATTTTCCCCCTCTGCATTTTTCCCCAGCACCTTCGGCCGGAGCCGACGCTCGGCGGCTGGGAAATATTCCAAAAGAGCTGTACGCGTTGCGAAAATATTTGGAAGGATATTTTTGCGGCAGGCGTGTTTCCTGGAAATTCCCGCTAGATTTTTGCCGGGCCACGGTGTTTCAAAAGAAAGTTTGGGGCGCCATCCGCAAAATTCCCTACGGACAGGTCTGGTCCTATACAAGGTTGGCACAGACGGCGGGATATCCGCGGGCTCTACGCGCGATAGCCAACGCATGCGGCGCAAATCCCTTGCCGCTGATTATTCCATGCCACCGGGTGATATCCAAAGACGGTTCCCTGGGAGGATTTTTCGGGGGTATTGGGTGGAAAAAGAAGCTGCTTGCGCTGGAAAAAAGTGTTCTCACCCCAAAAAAATTCCCG
>CAZGMX010000356.1:1107-1910 GCA_964526865.1 uncultured Actinomycetota bacterium
AAGAGATCATCCCCTCTGCCACCACCATTTGCCCCAAGAGTTCTATTGTTCCAAAAATCTTATAGATTTTTTTCAGTTATCTGCTAAACTGTCGCCGAAAATTTTGGCGTTTGGCCATTTGAACGTGTCTTTCTCGTGCGTTCCTGAAGCGGCAGGGTGGATCCCAGAAGGATTTATTAATAAAACGCTTCTTATCAATGGGTTATGACTAAAGTCACACCACTCCAATTCCAACTGACAATTCATGTTACCTGCACTTCCGTTGCGGCAATGGTTTTTAACGCCCAGGGGCAGCTGCTCGGGAAGGCGTTTGCAGATATATCTCAAAGAAATCCGGAGCCGGGATGGATAGAAGTCGACGGGGAAGAATTATGGCGTTCCACGCTTCACGTCAGCCATGATGCCATCGCAAAGGCCTCCATTTATCCGGATCAGATAGGGGCGATTTGTATCGCCAGCGAGCGGGGGGCGGCCCTCCTGTGGGACCGGGTTACCAAGGGGGCATTGACGCCCGTCATCGCGTCCAAATGCCGGCGGACACAGCAAATTACCGGCGATTGGAAAAAGAAAAAGTTGGGAGCATATCTGCTGTCGCGCACGGGATTGCCAATTTCCGACCTGCATGGCGGGCCCAAGTTGATTTGGTTGTTGGAAAAGGATTCCGGTTTGCGCCAGCGCGCCAAGAAAGGGGAATTGCTTTTTGGCGGGCTGGACAGCTGGCTGTTGTGGAAGCTGACGCTGGGCAAGGTGCATGCCACCGATTACACCAATGCGGCCGCAACCGCGCTGTTGTCCATCAAATC
>CAZGMX010000357.1:0-1159 GCA_964526865.1 uncultured Actinomycetota bacterium
GCACACCCCCACGACAAGCAATCCCTTGCCGGAATATTTCTTTTGCAGCGCCACAAATGTGGGGATTTCTTCTTGGCATGGAGGGCACCAGGTTGCGAAAAAATCCACAACAAGCACCTTGCCCTTGTTCTGGGCGATCAAGTTCTCCATCTGGTCTGATGACAATGGAGCAATATTTTCCACTTGCGCCTTCGCAGGCATTGCCGGCAGTGAAGCCATCACCCCCAACATCAGAAAAAGCGCCGCCCGTCCGATCATCCTTTTCATGTTCATGAACTCCTCCCAGGCGTACAAAATACGCCGCTTGAATTCCCTCTCCCCACAACAGTGCCACCAATAAACCACACTTTTCGTTTTTTTCGAAGCGATTTCTGTTTTATTAGACGCACCGGATTGGTAATATGTTGCCATCTTTTTCCCAGGAACAGGAGGCGGCGATGAGAGATATACTTACGATGTGGAAGTATCCCAAGATGATCGTGCTCATGGTTGTGTCTGCGGTTTTTTATGCCATCACGCTGATTCCGTTCAAGGGCTTTCAATTGATTCCGGGCATTGCCGAAATCCGGCCGGGGGCGGTGGTCCCGCCGGTATTGGGCATTTTGTTTGGTCCCGCGGGGGCGTGGGGCTGTGCCATCGGCAATACCATCGGCGACTATTTTGGCAATACCCTGACGGCGGGCAGTTACTTTGGCGCTGTCGGCAATTTTTTCTTCGCGTACGCGGCATACGTGTTGTGGTGCAAACTACAGGAGCAGGAATCGGATTTTCAATTGTATGAGCCGCAGCATTGGGGCCGGTTTATTGCGGTGTGCGTGTTGAGTTCGGCCACGGTTGCTTTCATCATCGCCTGGGGGTTGGAAATTATCCGGTGGACGGTGATGGCCAAGGCTGTGGGTGGAAGTTCCCGGGGCACGGAATTTTCCGCGTTCGCCACCACGGGCAGTGTCATCCTGGTCAACAATCTGGCCGCCACCGTCATTCTGGGCCCCTTTCTCTTTAAATTGTTTTATTCCCGCATGAAGGCCTGGAATCTTTTGTGGTCCAATGTGATGCCGCCATTAGAGAGGCCGGCGGGACCCGTGTTGTCCTGGTCCAGGCGATTTCTCTGGATTGGCGCCGTGGGTGGTTTGGCGGTCGGTCTGTTGATTTCCCATTT
>CAZGMX010000357.1:1314-1898 GCA_964526865.1 uncultured Actinomycetota bacterium
CCCGCGGTGATACTGTTGAGCGCGCCTTTTCTTATCCTCTTTCTTATCGGGTGTATGCTGGCCTGAAGTATTGCGTTGTTGGCGGGGGGATTTACCAACAATGCACCCCTGTTTTTATGGAGTTCGAATAAAAGCGTAAATATAATTCCTGCAATATGTTGTGACTTTTTTATACCCTCAAATTCTCCCCGGTCAACGATCCAGAAGATTTTGCTGCACCCCTTGACAAAAGCGTATTTTTCAAGTAGGATTGAGGCAGGTTAAGGGGCGTTGCGGAACGGGTGGGATGTTGGCGATGCAGTTCGTCGGCATATCGGCATAGTCAAGAGAGGTACTGTATGGCACCAGAACAAGTACTGACAAAGAGGTTGGGGGAAATCCTCAAGGAAAAGGGATTTGTCACTGCCGATCAGCTCCAGAAAGCACTGGAAATGCAGAAGACTTCCAAGAAAAGGCTGGGGCAGGTGCTGATGGAGATGGGGCATGTGACGGAGGATCAGCTGGCGGAATGTTTGGGCCAGCAGTTGGGTATTCCCTATATCGCATTGAGATTTTATCAGATAGACGGTCATGTGTTAGAGCTG
>CAZGMX010000358.1:0-1880 GCA_964526865.1 uncultured Actinomycetota bacterium
GCGATGTCCAGCCATATTTATTTTTTGCGTTAACCTCCGCGCCTTTCGCTATCAATAATTCTATTACTTCTTTGGACCCTTTCTTGGCCGCCTTTGATTTGCGTCAGTTGAAAATGGAATTTTCAGGTGTAGGATAATGTGTAGGGGCAAGCGCCCAAAAACATCATCCAAACGAAAGGAAAATTCCATGCCTGAAAAAAGACGTTGGACTCCGCAAGAAAAAGCCGTCCTCCTCAAACGGCATTTGGTCGAGAAGGTCGAGGTCTCGAAAATCTGTGAAGAATCACGGCTCCAGCCCACGCAATTCTATCGTTGGCAACAAGACCTCTTCGAGAATGCCGCGCTGGTCTTTGAGCGCCTCCATAATGGCCGGCAAGTCTCCCGCGAAAAGACCGCCCAAGAGCAGAAAATCGCCGTTCTCGAGGCTAAACTCCAACAGAAAAATGAGGTCCTCTCTGAATTGATGGAGGAGCACCTCGCTCTAAAAAAAAAGATTGGGGACCGCTGACCGTCCAGTGGGTCCCTCACCATCTCCGCGATGAGATCGTGGATTATATCCAGAAGTGGGCCGTCAAAACGGAGACCCCGCTCCAATCTTTGATCCGTTGGCTCGGCCTCGCCCCCAGCAAGTTTTACGACTGGCGCGAACGCTATGGCCAAGTCAACGAGCATAACGCCAAAATCCCCCGCGACCACTGGCTTGATGACGGGGAAAAATCGGCGATCGTTGAGTATTATAAATCTCATCCCTACGAGGGATACCGCCGCCTGACCTATATGATGCTTGACGAAAATATAATCGCCGTCAGCCCCAGCAGCGTGCTTCGCGTCCTGCGGGCCGCCGGTTTATTGGAGCGCTGGAACCGCAAAAAGTCCCTCAAAGGAACCGGCTTCGTCCAGCCCACTCGCCCTCACGAGCATTGGCACATGGACATCACTTATGTGAATATCGGCGGCTGCTTTTACTTCTTGCTCCTGATCGTGGACGGCTACAGCCGATACATCGTCCATTGGGCCTTGGGTTCCGAAATGCCGACCCTTGATATCAACATCGCGCTGGAAGCGAGCCGAGAAAAATTCCCGAATACTCACGCGCGAATTATCTCGGATAACGGTCCTCAGTTTATATCGCGAGACTTTAAGGAGTTTATCCGCTTCAGAGGCTTCACCCACGTGCGGACTTCGCCTTACTACCCGCAGAGCAACGGCAAGTGCGAGACTTGCAACCGCACCGTCAAGCATGAGTGTTTACACCGGAAACCGCCGCGCTCGCCGGAAGAGGCTCGGGAAATACTGGGGCAGTTCATCGCCCATTACAATAATCGGCGGCTTCACAGCGCCATCGGTTACATCGCCCCAAAGGATAAACTCGAAGGGCGGGAACAATCCATCTGGGACGACCGCGACCGCAAATTGGAAACCGCACGTGAATTGCGACGACGCCGACGCCAAGCCGCTCGACAGCCTAACTGCTCTTTGACAAATAACGAACCGCTTGACACAAAAATAGCGCCGATTATAATTCCCTCTGCCGAGTGAAACAGAGGACGGCTCTGATGGGAAGCAACCGCCCAAGGGATACATCGGTCAAGCTCATCTGCACAGATGAATGCGGCTGTGGAGGTCGTATTTTCGACCTCCCGGCTACTCTCTTCGCCAGACTAATATTGCCGATTTAGTACTCATCTGGGAGATAGCTTGCCATGCCTTAAAAAATCCCCGTCCGTAGGACGGAATTTCGCAATGCTCTACTATCTTTCTCCTGCCCGGCAAAATTCCATTTCACGCTGAACCAGATCACCCAACTGCTCTTACAAGATACGGAGGCTATGAACATGTGGTATTTTCCTGCCGAAGTTTTTTGGGCGGCGGCGACAGTC
>CAZGMX010000359.1:0-921 GCA_964526865.1 uncultured Actinomycetota bacterium
ATGTTCCAGAACCGTCTCCGTACACATCGCGAATACTTGTGATGAGGGCGTCCGTGCGCTGTAACACCCCCACCCTTTTTTCGGGACGCACACGATCCCTGGGGCGGATGGGATAGCCCCAGCGCCGCAATTTTTGAACCGCGGTTGTTGCCTTCTGGGAATCTTCCACAAAATCACGATAGGCCATGACGACCTTGAGATCCACGGGACTGGGCCGGTTGTGGATCCTCTCCCGGATGGTCCCCGCCAGACCTGTACGCACGTCACGGCCCGCCACTTCTCTCACCAAATCCACGGCCCGGTCGCGCATGTTTAACACTTCATCCGCCACACCCAGCGTTCGGGTCAGCCGTTTGGCCGTGCGCATATCCTCTCTGAGAGAGATATCGCCAAGAAGACCCGCCAGCGCGCGCTCTATTTCCGGCAGGAGCAATTCCACATTGCGCTGTGCGCGAAAACCGGCCCGGGAGCCAATCCCAAGATTGAGATACCTCATGGTCACAACAATGTGCGGATACAAGACAAAACCCAACGCCGGATATTCGGCCGCCTGTTCGATTTTTCGTTCGATGGCATCCCAGCTTCCCGACCGGCGGTACGCGCCGACCGGGTCCTCTTCCAACAGCATGGACCGGACGGCGGGTTCAAGCCGCTCCGCCGAAAACATCTTCGCCTTCTGTTCAGCCGTGAACACATCAGAGAAAAATATCAATCGAAGCCACAGAGAATCCGCCAGCGATCCGTGCGCACGCACCTCCTCCCAGAGGGAATCCAGGGGAACTTTACTCTGAAGCGCAAAAGCAAGCACGAAAAGGCACGAGCGCATGGCATCTGGTGTCAGGCCTTGATTACCCAGGTCCAGCAGGGATTTTCCCTTGAGAAACTTCAACGTATCTTCCGGGAGATCTTCTTCCAGCAAGC
>CAZGMX010000359.1:931-1871 GCA_964526865.1 uncultured Actinomycetota bacterium
ACGGGGGTCACTCTCGGAAAATCGTTGTAGAAAGCCGCGCCGGTATAGATCACGTTCCTCCTTGCGCAACGCCGCAACCGTGCTTTTTTCGGACTCGGAAAACGGCACGAGGCCCTCCAATCCGAATAACGAAAACCGGACGGGATAATTGATATCATCCCCCTTGGTTCTTGCCGCCTTAAAAAGAACGCTCAGCACCTCCCCGCGTTTTTTCTCGTCCATGGCATTGATCAGCCATGGATTGCCCGCCAGAACACCGTCCGCGACCAATCTTCTCACACGCGCCTCCATGAATCTGCACAGCAGGCTCTCGTGGATTAAATTGGCCAGGGCTTCCCTCTGGCGATCTTCAAGGGCATTCACAATCTGCGGATTTTCTCTGACATATTTCAAACCTTCTTCACCAATTTTTATTTTTCGCAATATTTCATCGCGCTCTGTTGACAGATCCACCGCTGGAGCCCCCTGAACACCCTCACCTCTGCGGCCTTCGGCGGCGGTTTTTGCCGGCGTAAGCAACCCATCCGGTTTGTTGGACACGATCATGTCCAACATTGCATCATAGGCCGTGCGGAGGGCCGGCTGATCCGCACGCAAAGCAGATTCGCCGAGGGCAAATTGGTAACCCCATGGAAATGGGGCTTGCTTAACAGGAGACGATTTGATCTGTTGAAAAAAATCTTCCGGAAGAATGCGAAGGAATCGCGGCATTTGGGAGAAGTCTTGGAACGCTTGCCGGACAAACACTCTCTCCCCCAGATGCGCCGCATATTCCAATCCAAGCCACGCGGTCAAAAAGCCATGCGCCAGGCCCTCGTTGTCTTTATTCAATGTATTTTGGAACCGTCTTTTGAAAGTTCCAAACGTGATTGTTGACCGTGTCCCCCGCATGACTTCTTCCAGCCGCGGCACGACCCCCTCACAATTTTTCTCCCTCAGC
>CAZGMX010000360.1:0-649 GCA_964526865.1 uncultured Actinomycetota bacterium
AACATGGACCCGGTAAAATAGAGCAACTGAAAAAGGGTATACATGCGGCATTCGCGGGACAACCATATTTCAAGAGGCGAGAACGCTAATACAAATGAAAATATCAAGGCTATTTTTTCATTTAATAATCGCCTTACAAACAAAAAACCTATTACAATAAATAAAACATTAAACAATACAAAGGGACTGCGGGCTTTTGCTTCGCTTTCGCCGAAATACTTGATAGTCATGGCGGTGATATATGTAATCGGATATGCCCTTGTATATTCCCCTTTCCCGGGGACTATCGGTGATCCAACTTCCAAAAGGGATTTAGCTCCGATTACATGAAGGAGTTCGTCCGTATAGAAACCGAATTTTCCCAATTGATAAAATCGCAGGGCGGATCCCGCAAATACAAAGATTAACAAAAGAACGACCTGCCATTTGAAATTATGAAGTGTCCTATTCAATTGATCACTTGGTCAATGGTATATTCTTTAATGTCTTTAGCGTGTATGAAGATGATGATTTCGCCGATCAGGCCAATCGCAAAGACCTGAATTCCTACCACGATCAACAGGACACCCAGCAGGAGCAGGGGCCTGTCGGCCAGGGGCTTACCCAGGAACACCCTTATGGATACGAGATAAAAGGTAATGAGACAGCC
>CAZGMX010000360.1:659-1864 GCA_964526865.1 uncultured Actinomycetota bacterium
ATCCCGAAGAATCGGAGTGGTTTTTTCGTGAATTCCAACAGGAAAAAAACGGAGAAGATGTCCAGGACCCTTCGCATATATGTGGAGGCCGTATAGATCCGCTGGAAAGAGTCTTTCTCGGATTGTGCAACATCGACTTCGCTCACCCTGAACCCGTACTTGTACGCAAATATCGGAAGGAACCGATGCTGGTCCCCGTATATTTTCACTTCGTCGATGACCTTCTTTTTGAACGCCCTGACGCCGCACCCCATGTCGTGCAGCTTTATCTTTGAGAATGTGGATAAAAAAAGATGGAAAACTCTGGATTGAATCCGGTTAAGCAGGCAGTCCTTTCGTGGCCATCTCCGCGCGACCACCATGTCGCAATCGGCCAGAGCCTCCACCACGCGGCGAATTTCACCGGATTCGACTTGCTGGTACGCCGGCAACGTGAGGATAATTTCGCCGGCGGAATGCTCGAACCCGACGGTTAACGCCGTTGCCTCCCCGAATTCCTTGGCAAGTTTTATGATCTTCAACTTCTCCCCTTGAAGATTCAGGCGCTTGAGCTCTTCGAAGACTTCCGGGTAATTGCCGTCGAGCACATAGATAAATTCGTAACTTTTGTTTACGTTTTCGAGGCCTTCCTTGTAGGTAAAATAGAGATCCGAGGCGTTCTCGAACCGCTCGACAAAGGGGACGATGACCGAAATATCCACAGAAGAACTCATGATATCATTTTCTCCTTTGAATCTTGGAGACACCCATAAACGAAGATCGTATGCCCGCAAGCGTGGTAAGCTTGAAGTTGCCGGTCTTGTAAATCAGTTCGCCGAGGACTCCCGCAAACAACAGGAAGACCACAAGGGAGCCAAACAACATGGCGATTCCGGAAAAAACGACAATGGACGCCCCGGGTTCATGGAAAACCCTCTCAAAGCAGAAAAAAACCGCCACTGCAAAAAACAAGAAGGAAAATGCCGCCATTCCGCCGAACCAGACCAGAGGCCTTGAACCGAAGGATACCAGTGTCTTGATTTTTAATAGATCCAAGAGAACCTTATAAATCCTCGATAGGCCATACTTCGTCTTTCCGAACTTTCTCGCGTGATGTCTCACCGGGATCTGGGCGATTTTGCACCCGGCGATGGACGCCATCGCGGGTATGAACCGGTGCATCTCCCCATAGAGGGGGATCTTCTTGATCGGCTCGGCACGGTAGG
>CAZGMX010000361.1:0-1859 GCA_964526865.1 uncultured Actinomycetota bacterium
GTTCCGGAGTGTCGTCCACGATCAGGTCCACGCCGGCGGCCTTTTCGAAGGCCCGGATGTTGCGGCCGTCGCGGCCGATCACGCGGCCCTTCATTTCGTCGCCGGGCAGGGGCACGGAGGTGATGACGTTGTCGGCCACGAACTCGGAGGCGCACTTCTCCATGGCGATGGCGATGATCTTCTGGGCCTCCTTTTCGGCAGTGGCCTTGGCCATCTCAGTGCGGTTCTTGATGATTTTCGCGGCCTCCTCCTCCACCTCCTTCTCGATCTTGTCCAGGAGCATGCGCCTGGCATCCTCCGGCGAGAGGTTGGAAATGCGGTACAACTCGTTCTTCTGCGTCTCCAGGCTCTCGTCGATCTTTGCGGTCTTCTTGGCAAGCTCGTCTTCCCTGCTCTCGATCCGCTGTTCCTTGGCGCGCATTTCCGCGGCCTTGCGGTCAAAGAGTTCGGTCTTTGAATCGATGCTGTCCTCTGTTTTGTTGAGGCGGCGCTCGATCTCGCGCAGTTCCTCGCGTTTTTCCCTGGCTTCGTTCTCGACTTCCTCGCGTTTCTTGAAAAGGACGTCCTTGGCCTTGACTTCAGCCTCTTTGATGATCACATCACCCTTGGCGCGGGCTTCGTCGAGAGCCCGCTGCCCTTTGTGCTCGAGGCTGTTTTTTGCCAGGACACCGATTACCCACCTGATGGCGAATCCGGCGGCCAATCCCGCCAACCCTGCCATGACCGGCCATAACCAATCCGGCAACACCATACGTTCCATACGTTACCCTCCACAACGGGAGTCACATTGTGATCGGCCATATGGGGAGGGCGGGATCGTTGTACAGAGGTTTTTTGGTTGTTGGAACCTGTTTAAGCCGGCTGACCGGCACGGAAAAGCAGGATAACGGTCAAGTTATCCTTGCCGCGCCTTGTACCAGTTTTGGAGACGGTCATACCGATTATGGACGCATTCCTGTTTCAATCCACGCCCCCATACGGGGGTGCGACATCACTTTCCTCCCCCGGCCCGGTGGTCGGGAGAGATCACAACACAAAAAACCATCTATATAAACAAAAGCCGCCAGCCCCATGGCCAGTACAAACTTCTGACATTCCGTATCATATTTAAAATACGTAAGAAGTCAAGCACAAATTTGATAAAATGATCGGAAATCGTTATATGCCTGTCCTTACGTTCACCACAACCGCATCAGGCAACCTGACCGTAAGATACAGGGGCTGCGCGTTGAATTGATTGCACGGCTTGGTAAGTGTCTCGCGCAGGTCCTGTTCATAGCCCAGCGATTGAACATTGACGTCGTCGTTCCGCCGTGTCGCGGCCGACGGCGGGACACAGGTGACCTGTACATCGTCGATCTGCACAGGTATGCACCGCACTACCACGGTGTCACGCGCATTCGACGTCTTCAATATCGCCGAAAATTCGGCCCATGAAACCACCCGCTCGGATGGGAACATGTTGTCCACGGATATGGATAGTTCACCCCTCGCCTTTTTTTGCCAAATAAAATACCCGGCAACCCCCAGCAGGGCGAGCACCAAAACCACCCCCACCGCAGTGCCAAAACCGCCATCCCGGCTTCGACGTCTCAAACCGCACCCCTTGTATCTATCACTATTACAACCGCCTGATGCAGAAGGTCAGATTTCCTGATCCCGGCGGAAAATGGTTTGGCACTTTTTGGCGTCAAGCCAACTCATCAGGCGCATTCCGGTTGTAGGGGCACGGCATGCCTACGAATGGACCCGCGTGTTGTCATGCCCAACCATATTCATGCGATCATCGGCATTTCCGTTGACAAGGGCACTGCTATGCCGTGCCCCTGCGGGAATGGACAAAGAACGGAGGCAGTGTC
>CAZGMX010000362.1:0-1850 GCA_964526865.1 uncultured Actinomycetota bacterium
TATATGAACGCTGTACGTTTGGGCTGCCGGGAATGCCTGGCCCGCGGCTGCACTACTGTGGTGGACGTTTCCGCCACCGGGGCCAGTTTTGAGGTCTTTCCAAACGAGCGCATTCGTTCAGTGGCTATGCTGGAGTTTGTGGGACCCAACCCGGAAAAGTCCAAAACACTTTTTAACCAGATATTGGACCGTGCCCAGGGTTTTTTCCCCGGCGACCGATCTGTGTGGGGGGTCAGTCCGCACTCGGCATATGCTCTTTCCGTTGATTTGTTCAATCGGTGTGTAAAATTTTCAAGGGAACACGGGGTTTCGGTGAGTTGCCACGCGTCCGAAAGTGAAGAGGAGTGGATGATGTTTATGGAGAGACGTGGCGCCCTGTACGATTATCTTAATTTAATTTACCCGCTTAAAATATTACACCGGCCCGAGACGCCCTTGGAGTTCCTGGATCGGAACGGTCTGCTGCAATCCCGGATGCTGATAGTCCATGCCAACTTTCTAGGTCCCCGGGATTTCGATCTTCTCAAGCGATACCAGATTTCAGTGGTGGTCTGTCCCGGCGCCAACGCGCAGATGGGGGACGACCGTTTGCCGCTGGAAGAACTTCTGGGACATGGTATCAATGTCTGCATCGGCACTGAAAGCCTGGCCAGCAACGACACTCTCGCCATTTTCGACGAGGTCTTTGCTTTGAAGCGGCGGTTCCCGGACATCCCTTCCAGGGTGATCCTGGAAATCGTCTGTGTGGGAGGTGCGCGCGCGCTGGGTTATGGTGGCGTTCTGGGCAAGATTCAGAAGGATTTTTTCGCGGACTTTATCGGCATTCGTATCCGGCACCGGGACGAGCAGGACATCCATGATGAAATCGTCAATGAATCGCCGGAAATTACGGCGGTGATTGTGAACGGGGACGAGGTGCTAATATGAAGCGGGGGCTAATCTTCGATTTGGACGGCGTGCTGGTTGACACCGAAGGCGCGCACGAGAAGGCACGGCGGGAAATTTACCGCAAATACGACATTCCCCTGGAAAAGATCCGGCACATTCCCGTGGCCGGTCGCAATACTGCGGATATCTTCCGAGACGTGAATAAGGTGCACTCATTCGGTGTTCCGGAACTGCGTGTTCCAATCCGGGAAAAACGGGAGATATTCGTGGAACTGCTGGAACATGGCGTGGGGTTGTTGCCCGGCATCCGTCGCCTGCTGGATTTTGCGCGCGGCAAAATGAAGATCGGCATTGGTTCCTCGAGCACGAACTCCAACGTCCATCGGATACTGGATCTCACCCGCATCCGAGACTACTTTGATGTGGTGGTAACGGCTGAAGACGTTCTGTACGTCAAACCGCACCCCGAGACCTACCACACGATACTCCGGCGGTTCGGCCTTTCCGGCGCGCAGTGTGTGGTGCTTGAGGACACGGCCATGGGCATGCGGGCAGGCCGCGACGCGGGTCTAACCGTGATAGGCGTGCGAACAGGCCACTATGAAACCAACTACGAATACGCCGATATGGTGGTTCGGGCCGTGGACAGCGGGTTTGAGGACACCCTTGGCTTGATCATGGAACCGGAGAAAGGGGGAGGGATGTGAGAAGCGCATGGTTTTTTTCACGGGTCGCCGCAGTGTTTCTGGCGCTTTGGATTCAGGCCTCGGAATCTAAAATCCTGATCCCCATGGATTTGTCCCAGACTGATCATCTTAAAGTCTACGGACTGGTCTTCTGGATCCTGGAGCATGACACGAACGTGGAATGGCTCCTGAACTACCGCGGTGGCTCTTTCCTGTTTGACGTCGCGTCTACGGCTGAAAACGCACGTGACTTGGCGTACCGACTTTACAGTATTT
>CAZGMX010000363.1:0-1378 GCA_964526865.1 uncultured Actinomycetota bacterium
ACAATTGCTGATGGACCACAGCCTCGATCAGTGTTCCACAGGGAGAATGATCCGGCCGCAAATGGAACTCAATCGGCCTGGTCAAGCAGCCGGCAAGACGCGGGTCTTGTTTTTTCAGCACGGCGGCCGCTCGGAGCAAGTCTCTCTTCGATTTGATGGTGGCCGGTGTCCCAAGGGCAGCTCCTTCAATGGCCAGCAGCCTGGCCTTGGTGGTCACTCCGCCGTGAGCGGAAAATCCTCCCGGCTTGCTGCCGGAAGCCAGGACACGATGGCAGGGGATAATCAGCGGGATCGGATTCTTTCCCAGGGCCTGTCCTACGGCCCGTGAAGCAGTGGGCCGGTTCAAGTCCGTGGCCAACGCGCCGTAGGTCTTGGTCCGTCCTGCCGGGATTTTTCGGGCCCCTTCGTATACCTGTCGTGCAAAGGGGCCCGCGCCGTCCAGATCGACCATGATGTCCTGAAAATCCTGCAGGTCCCCGTGTAAATGCTTATGAATTTTTTTGATAATCCCGGCAATGTTGGGCGGCGCCAGGCGCGTTTTGCGACTTCTGGACCTACCGGCAATACACCTTTCAGTCAAGCTTCTAGTGGCTTCGGGAAGCTGAAGGAACGTCACCACCGGCGGAAGGCGGGAAGCCTCCGGTTCTTTCCAGGCGATCCCGCAGACCCCCAACGGCGTCTCAAAAAGACAGTATGAACCCTGTTTCATAAAGAGAGCCCTTTCCTTAGTCAGACCCGCCTGTAGACCACGGCAAAGCGGTTGATTGTGTACCTTCATCACGTCGACGATGAAGAAAAAACTCGGCCGCCAGGTTCCACGTCTTTCGTCCATCTTTTGATTCGCGGCTGATCCAATGAAACGAGTCGGGACGGATATCCGTGAAACACCACTGACAGATATTTTCAGCGTCATCATGATATTCCTGTACTATTTCATTTCCCATGGCGCGACCGAGCATTCTGTTGAAGTTTCGCTGGACTGGATCAATCCAGGTGATCTCCCACTGATCAGCATTTGGATCATAGACTCTCAAGGTAGTACCATACATTCTGTCTTTCTCTCCGGCGGTCCTCGTCTTGCGGGATGGCGCGACCCAAACGTCTTGGACTGCACGCCCCGCCAGTGCCCACCCAAAGTGAACTTCGCACGAGTTCTCGATACGTTGACCGTCTGGGCGGTTTACAATGACTGTGCCCTCCCAAGATCCAATAAACTGGCCGTATAGCATCATCTTCTCGGCACGATCAGAAGCCGGTGCAGATGCAATCAGCGCATTAGTAAAACCAAGGGATTCACACATGATCATATTTCGAAATTGATCCGCACCATTGCCATCCTCACAAGATGTTCGAGGGAAATCCCCTTCTAAGGTGCGGA
>CAZGMX010000363.1:1388-1848 GCA_964526865.1 uncultured Actinomycetota bacterium
TTTCATTCGGTAGAATATCAGCGCCCCATCCAATTCGTGTGTACCGCCTTCCTTCTGCGAACACTTGAAATGAGTCACTATGATGTTTCAATTTATCACTGAGAATTGTGTAGGCCATTCTTCTGTTTTGAGAGTCGACGCCAAGAATGCGCTCTTTTGCGACAACACCATTTTTGAATGACACAGTTCGAACGTCGTCGTCGAGTTGCGTATCGACAACAAAGCCCTTGGCCAAGAGTTGGTGAACGGCACCTACGTCTCGGATAGCTGACCATACAATATTGGGATCTACCTCTACGGTGAATTCTCTATAAATTGATGCCATAAAATTTCCTCTTCCTTGGTTGGTCAGTGACTATCAACAAAAGCGGTTCATCAGGAATCTCCACTTTATTATGTTCGCCACTGAGGGTGGTTTTTTAACGTCTCTGTTACCATCTTAACCGCAGCATTCTAAGTA
>CAZGMX010000364.1:0-1839 GCA_964526865.1 uncultured Actinomycetota bacterium
ATAAGCCGCTAAGCCAGTAAATTCAAGGGGTCATACAAAAAGGTCGGCACTACAGGCCGATCTGTCCGGAGGCATAAACCTTGGGCGGCGGTTGTTCAGGAAGCGACAGTCCCAATTGTGCCAAAAGGAGAGAAACATCCTTGTCTGGCTGGGTATATCGGCTCATGACAATGTGACGGCCATCCGTGGTTGGTAAATGAACATCAATCATTTGAATGTTCGACAATTTTTCCAAAATAGTTTCGGATGTCAGCCCTGCGGCTCGTCCACGCGCAAGATTTCGCAACGTCGTGTGGAGACAAAAAGCCAAAAAGGAGACAAAAATATGGGCTTCAATTCTCTTTTCCAATTGGTGCCATACAGGACGGATGGAAAGCGCTCCCTTCAAATCCTTAAAATGCTTGTTCAATGCGGGTCAAAAGCAGATAAGATTCCCAGACGGTTTCAGGTGAAGCGGACTGCATGTTTGAACGAAGCAGATAGCGTCCCTCGCGCCGTAACGTTCGCCGCAGGCGTTCACGGTCCAGCTTGAAATGGAAAGTGTGTTCATTCACCGGTTCTTGAGGATTTGGGATAGAGATACGAACCAGTCCAAAGTCCCGCCCGGCTTCTTTCTTTAACGCCCCTATATGCATCAGCAGGTCGTCACGAGTGATACTCTTTCGATTGCGGAGTTCGTGCAGACTTGCCCCAGAGACGTTTGAGTCTGCGGCGACGCATGGAACGTTCCTTAACTACCCTGTTATGGCTTTCCACATAGACGTAAAACTCTGATTCCTGCTGAAGAATTTTCACACGGACGCTTTCCCGCGCTTGCATCCAGGGCTGTTCGAGCAACGGTTTTTCAACATGGGTCAAATGCCCCTTGGGGGTGCCAACCAAATAATCTATCCCTCGTGAGCGCATCTTTTCCAACATATCCTCGGTTGGAATACCGCGATCCATAAGCCAAGTGCGCCGAAATTTCCCATACTGCTTTTCGATTCGATTCAGAAACTCCTCCAATGTTGCGGTATCTCTGGTATTTCCAGGATATACTTCGTAGGCCACGGGAAAACCTTCCGGTGTCAACACCAATGCCACAACCACTTGAACGCAATCAGAACGATTATCACGGCTGTATCCAAAACGTTTTTTACTCCCCGATCCCGCCGGTGGCGGATCACTTTCAAAATACGTACTCGTCAAATCATATAACAGAACATCATACTTCGCACCAAAGAGATTGCCCCATTGCCCCTTTTAAAAAAACAAACAGATCATCGCGATGCTTAATCAACAAATCCAAACAACGATACGGCTTGTCCTTTTGTGCCAGCGAATAATCTTCACCCAGCAGATCTCCCATAGCGCTGCGCAAATACCACTCACGGTGAAAACGAAATTCACTTCCCGGATCGATCAGCCGGTAACAGGTCAACGCCTTCAGCATATTCAGCCAGTTTGTCCCCTTACGGCTTGAAGGCAAACGTCGTCTCCAAAATGTGTCTAGTTCCAGAAGATCCCACACATACAATCCCAACCAGCTCGCACCCCATTGCCGAGGACGGCGCAATTCAATTTTGTCCAACTGCACACGGATGGTCTCACAGGCCAGTACAGGCAATTCTTCCCGGTCATCCGGAAATAATGCCACCTGTTTTACCTTGGTCTTTTCACCAGAAAATGCCTCTATCGTCCGAACCCATCCCGCCCGTTGGTTATCATTGAGTTCCCCCAAGTAAAGAACCTGCCGCTGTACCACACCTCCTCCGCCGACTCGATGGTTCTCTACCACGCTCCAATAAGGAACTCGGTCAAAATAAATTATCCCAATAACGGGGCATATTTTTTGTAAGT
>CAZGMX010000365.1:0-1811 GCA_964526865.1 uncultured Actinomycetota bacterium
CGTACATGACTGAGAAATAACATTTTATCATCCCGCCAGATTGGCCCGGCAAGCGCTCCTGCGGCGACTATGCCCCCCAGCATCGATGTCACGATGAGACCGCCAGCGCTGGCAAAGCCTGCAAACCCGGCAGTCAGTTTGGTTGCCTGGGTGGTTATTGACGAGATAATCCGCACTAAAGAGAGTCTCCCGAAATGTTTTGTGCGCGAATTCCAGTAATTCAGCGCTGTAGATACTCCCGAGAAGAAAACGGCGACCGGAATCAGCCAGAGATAGTTCTTCAGGTCGGGCGCTTTGATAAGACGAAGGATACTATCACTTCCCCAAATAACAATCAGCACGGAGAGGATGGTGATGAGGAAGACCGAGCAGAGGCTAACGGCGAGCACATTCGCGGCTTCCTCATGGGTTTTCGGCAACATGATGGCCAGCTCGTAACGCAGGCAAACTATGACGCCGATGATCGACGTGATGGACAAAAAAATAGCAGAGGTGCCATAGGCTTCCGGTGCAAAGAGCCGCGTTATGATCGGTGAGATCAACACGCCGAGCGCTTGCGCCACGGTCGCGCCTGTGACAAGCTTCAAGACGTTGCCGGAAAAACTGCTTGATGGTTTTGTAAAGGAGGAAATGGCTGTCTTCATTATTGCAAAGATTATTCCGCGAGCTTCCGTTATGGCATGAAGGCACGGCATTGCACTATTGCCGGTGCCTTAAATCCGCCTGTGTCCCGGATCAGATGATCAAATCCCCCTCAATCCCCCTTTCCTAAAGGGGTGTGAGTGTTTCTTCTAAGGGAGAATTGGTGGAACCGTATATAGCGTGAAAATGTGGCTCAGATTCCTTGTGTATTCATACGGCAGTCGCTTTATTGCATTTTACGCAATAATTATTGCTATCGAGTTTCTCCCCGCACGCGCACATCCAGCCCATCTGTCTGGCCGGATTTCCCACCATGAGGGCATGATCGGGAACATCTTTGGTTACGACAGCGCTGGCGCCGATGAAGGCATAAGAACCGATGGTGTGGCCGCAGACGATGGTGCAGTTTGCCCCCAGGGTGGCACCTTTTTTGACGAGGGTGGGGCGGACCTGGTCCATCTTGGAGATTTCCGCGCGCGGATTATAGATGTTTGTGAAGACCATCGAAGGGCCGCAGAAGACGCCGTCTTCCAGGGTGACACCCTTGAACACACTGACGTTATTCTGGATTTTGCATTTGCTGCCGATCGTGGCGTCGGGACCGATCACAACATTCTGGCCCATGTTGCAGTTCTCTCCGATTTTTGATCCGGAAAGGACATGGGAGAAGTGCCAGATCTTTGTGCCTTTGCCGACGGTGACGTTGTCGTCGATTATGGCGGTCGGGTGGATGAAGACGCCGGGGAAACGCGATTCCGAGGAAATAGGGTCATGTCCCTTGATTGTCTGGATTCCCGCCTGCGCGGGAATGACAGAGGAAGAAGCGGGAATGACAGGAGATGAGGGCGCTGGGATGACAGAGGGAGAAGAAATAGGAGCGCCAATGCCGGTCCTGCCTTCTTTTTCTTCCAGGGATTGTTGGCTGAGTTCGAGGATTTTCAGGACCCGGAGGCCCTCCTCGCCGCAGGTTAGGGGTTTGGTGTTGGCTTCGACGGCGTTGAGGAAGGCTTTGCATTCGGCCTTCAGGGGTTCTTCCCAGATGTCTTTGAGATCGATGGCGATCTCTTCCGCCTTCTGGGGGACTGGCTGGCCATTCTGCCAGGTGATGGCATGGGGATAATGGACCAGCTTCTTTTCGACAGGTTCCGTGTCGTCGAAAACGAGCATGC
>CAZGMX010000366.1:0-1808 GCA_964526865.1 uncultured Actinomycetota bacterium
TTATAATTTCGCTTGACATGATACAACTACATTGTAAGACAATCTGATTTCTGGATTGATATTTATCATCCAGTCTGTCCCCAATGCCAGCGGCTGGAAGGCAAAGACCTTAGAATAAGATCCTGAAGCAAAAAACAAAAATATAAAACTCATTGCCGCAGCAACTCTTAAAGAGATTTTCTCTTTTTTCATTATCTTCTCCTCCTTAAAGTTTTAGACTCCTCTCTCAAAAGTGAGCCTTTAATACTACAACGCCGGTAATCATGGTTTATGTAGGATGATTCTTCAGCCATTTTTTCTTATAAGAGTTTCCGGATTTTTCTTTGTTACGCCGTTGCTTCATAAACCAGGCGATCACGTCTTGAGGGCTCCATGTGATTCTTGGGAGAACCACCTCCAGGAGCCTTCGGATCTCAGGAACAGTAGCCGGCACACATTTTTTTTCCCCATTGCCGCTGTACGGCTTTCAGGAATGCAAGGGCAAGCATGGAGAGGGTGATATGGTGATACCAGCCCCGATATTTCGTCAGTTCGTAATGGTCGAGTCCGACTTCACCCTTGGCCAGCTTGAAGTCCACCTCGATGCTCCAGCGCTGACATCCTGCCCAAGCCATTTCGGAGATGGAGACGGTTTCCGGGGCGTTGGACAGGTAAAACTTGATCTCCCTATCTCCTGTTTGCAGAGATCTCCGGATCATCAGCCAGGAAGCCGATCCCGGTTTCCCGTTCCATTTCTCAAAGACCCGCAGGCGAGCGAATTCAAACTCCCTCGGTCCCTTGTCCCCTTCACGCAGACAGATGCGCTGCCATTGATTGTCAGGAATAGAAGAGACAAGAGACGATGCAGTCACGGCAGGCGGAGATTCCTCCGTCGGTTTCGGATGCTTCGGTTTTCTTCCCCGTCTGTTCTCCATAACCGGCGGCACTTTCCAGGCCGGGTCGTCCGTCCAGACATGGGTGTCGTAATAGACTTCGAAACAATACCATTTCCCCATGCCTGCAACCTGTTTCCGAAATTCATGAGCATCCCCGTAGGCGCAATCGCCGCTGACCCACTGAAACAGCAAATGGCCGCTCTCATTGGCCCTGTCCAGCATCTCCATGGCCAGTTCAATCTTCGTCTTGAATCGCACATCTTGAGGGATGCCAGATCTCTTCCTTCTCCCCAAGGCAGTCTCTTCAAACCACTGAGACAGGATATACAGCCGCCGATCCGCCAGGGTATGACCATGAACAGACGCATAAGACATGAACACTCCAACCTGGCAGTTGTCCGTCTTGCCCAATGTGCCGGAATACTGCCTTCCCACACCCGCAGACTTATCGCCTTTCTTGGGAAAGCCCGTATCGTCGAAAATCACAACGCCGTTTGGGGCGCCAAACATCTCACCCACAAAGCGCTGGTGCTCTCCAATACACCCCTCGTCATCCCAGGGAGAATCACTCAAAAACTCCTGGAGCTTCCGGGGCGGTGCGCCTACTTCCTCGGCAATGTTCTCCACGTTCTTTCGCTCAATGGGCATCATCAGGCCCTGCAAATATTTCATGCTCCACTTTCTGCCTTCAGAACGACAAAAGAAACCGTGAAACCGACCGTGATATGTCTCCAATTGAGGCATCAGTTCCATCAAATCGTTCTCCGTCATGGCATACCTCCTGTTGTTTTTCAGGAGTATACACCATGACTAATCAATTGTCAACTAAATGGCGTTGTAGTGTTAATCGGGAATCGTGTAATCGGAAAACGCAGATTGGAAAACGGAGTTCGGAAAACGATAACGAAAAACATATAATAGAATAAGGAAGAT
>CAZGMX010000367.1:0-422 GCA_964526865.1 uncultured Actinomycetota bacterium
CTTGTAGGAGGTGGTTTCCCAGATTGCACCGCACAATTCCTGTATGTCGCCGGGAACATTTTCCGCGATCGCGATGAGTTCCGTCATGATTTTGTTGTCCACCGTTCTCTTTCCGAGAGCAAACTTGCTCGTCAGAAAGGGAAGAAACTCTTTAGGGTCCAATGGGCCTACTTCTACCGCGATGGCAGACTTGAAAAAGGCGCTTTCTGGATTTGTGAATATCTCACCCATCTGATTGCGGATACTTCCGGCAAAGACATAAGGGATGTTCGTGTGAAACTGGATTTTACTTCGCAAAACGGCCAAGGCCTCTTTGGCGTCGGACAGGTTTAAGATATCTTGAAATTCATCAAAAACAACCACCAGAGGCTTGTGCCTGTGCGTGTTACCGATAAGGTCGAGCAATCCGTCCAAAGATTCCG
>CAZGMX010000367.1:432-1804 GCA_964526865.1 uncultured Actinomycetota bacterium
CTCAGTTGGGAAAGCGATTTTATGACTCTTTCCAAGAACCCGGACTGCCGCTCCATCGAAATCAGCGCCTTGGCCATGCGCTTGGCGAGGTCGTCCGCCGTCTTGATTTCCAGCAGATCCACATAAAGCATGCGGTACCTTTTGATCTGGCGGACTGCCTCATAGATAAGCGAAGTTTTGCCCATCCGCCGTTCGCCCTGCAATACCACGTTTTGTCCTGATTTTAAGAACGAGGTCAATTGTTTCAACAGCTGAGACCGGGCGCAGAAATCGTTCGCGCTGACGACACGTCCATATTTGAAGGGGTTCATGAAAATCCTCCTAGATTGTGTCAAGTAGTATAATACCCTATGGTATAATGTCAAAGGGTTGTTTGCCCCAAGCCCCCCAGGTCATTCCCCTGTTTTTGGAAACAAAATTGCATAACATGCGATTAATCGATGTCATAGGATTTTTGAGACATGGCGTGGTGCCCTTCGCTGCTCAACACCTCCGCGCGTGCCCTTTTGGCACTTGCAGCTCATGGACCCTCGGCCATAATTGCCGCCGTATCCATTCACTGCAAGTGCTCCCGGTGATTTATGCCACCCTACGGGTGGCATCGGAATGTAAGGAATTGATTATGCTACATTCATTTTCGCGCTCAGGGCACCATGCCACGTGGCATATTCCCCAGTGTAAAAAAACGGGGAATGTCCTGCCCGGGAACCGTTTGACGCAGTTTTTGGAAAAGGCTAACATACCCGGTATTAGAAAAACGCTGTTCGGATACGGATCTACCATGAAAATTCTGACTATTGTGGCCGCCGCAATGACGTCGCTGACCATGTTCTTGCCCAGCTGTCCGTCAATTTTTCAAGCAGACACCGGCAAGAAGAAGGACGGGTTGCAGCGCATGGACCGCCTGGAACAGAGCCTGGCTGCCGTGCGGGAGAGACAGGCCGAGACAGAAGCCGTTTTGCACAAGCTCGTTCTGCGCCAGAATCATTTGGCGCAAGGTGTAAAACGGGCGGCGCGGCGGCAAAAAAATGACCGCACGCTGATCCAGGGTCTGCGGCATGATTTGGAATACGATGCCGACAAATTGGAGGAAGTGACCGAGGCCCTGCTCACCCGCATCAAGGAGCGGGACGGCGAACTCAACACTTACCTCAGCGTGGATGAAGCCGGCGCCCGGGTCATGGCCCAAGAGGCCGCGGCCCGCTTGAAGAGCGGCGAGGCCACCCCTCTCACCGGCATCCCCCTGGCTCTCAAGGACGTGATGGTCACCCGGGGACTGCGCACCACCTGCGGCTCCCGCATCCTGGAAAACTTCGTCCCCCCCTATGACGCCACGGTTTGCGCCCGTCTGCGCCAGGCCGGCGCGGTCTTC
>CAZGMX010000368.1:0-1797 GCA_964526865.1 uncultured Actinomycetota bacterium
GTCTGCAATCTGTTCGCTGATGTCGGCGTAGTGAAACAAACCCCGGTAATCGCCGCCGCCGGGATAGACGAATGAATTGTCTATATGCGCAATTTCCACGCTGGTCAGCAGAAGCTTGGCTTGCTGCGCAACCCAGCTTTGAATGGCGGCATCAATCAGGTGGTAATCCTTAACGCTGGCGGATTGTTTGACCTCCACCATGCGGTAGCCATTTTGATTTGGGAGCAACAAATCGGCGCGGATCAGCACTCCGTCGGATTGAAATGTCGCCTCAAAAATCGGACGTTTTTCACCGGCCAGAATCGCCTGGGTATCCATAATGGCTTGCCCCAGATCATCGCCATCAATCAGCACACCATCAGGATAAAGCCGTTGCGCCACTTCGCCGACATAAGTGCCCGTGGCAAAGCGCGCCTGGTTGCCGCCATCTACCTCTTCCAATTCCGGGCGATACACTTTCAGCCACAGCCGTTTCGGGCATTGGCGATGCAGCAAGAGGCGCGATTTTGAAAGGCCGTGGCGTTTTGGTTGTGTGTTGCTCATGGTGTGAATGTCCGATGTGAATTGCAGATATTACGCTGGTCGCTACTGTCGAAATTTTTCCAGAACCGCCAAATACCTTGCCGCCCATTCATTTGTTTCATTGGTACGATAAGTCGTGATCCATGATGGATGAGGCAGGCGCATCGAGCAATCAACAGCCGCTGGGAGCAGTTTGCGCACGGTTTGCTGCACGGCTTCACCCAATGAAACGACATGGGTGGGTTGGACCACTTTCATTTCCTGAAGAAAATTCCGCTCGACCACTTCCAGCGCCGATTCGGGCAGTTCGTTGTAATTGAGGTTTTTTTTTTTTTTTTTGAAACCAACCGATGCAACATTGGTGACATAGAAAGAATGGAAAAAGGCTTCCACCCCAAACTGGCGCACGACCTGAAAGAAGAACCCCGCAGAGCGTTCGCTGTCATGCCGATCAATGCCGGAGATCAGTTGCGAGAGCGACTGAAAATCCAGAAAGGGGATGCCCGTCTTGCCAGCCCCATGACGGCCCGGATTGATGCCGCAGAGCACAACACGCGGCACAGCACTGCCGTAATACGTTCGCCAGAAGGTGCCGATGCCGTCCTTGTTGAGCAGAAAATCAGAAAGGATGCAGATTTCATGTTCGCCAATCAGGCGCAGGAAAGATTCATCGTTAATGTAGCGGTCGAGATTTTGCTGGAGAAGATTCATGGCAGACTGGCTTGTCGTGGCTGAGGAATGCACATTACGCCAGCATCACGACAGGATGCGTCGCGGTTAGTAAGAAGGTGGAATTTCAAATCCTCCTTTGCAAAATGGGGAAGGAGCGAAGCGAAGGGGGATTTATCAGTGCAGGCCATTCGATACCATTTATATTTTGTACGCAGGTAGTCCAATGGATTATCAATCATGCAAACATGTTGAACACCATCGCTGAGTTGCCTGCCTATATCTCTATTTTCGGAAAAGCATCTATCTGAAGAAGAACGTCAAGAGATCATTGACTATCTGGCCGAATATTCCAAGGCTGGCGATGTCATGCGGAGGGGTGCGCGAGTTGCGCTGGGGCAAGGGTGGACGAGGTAAAAGTGGCGGGGAGGGTAATTTATTACTTTCATGACGAACGACTGCCGCTATATCTATTGACCCTGTTTGCGAAAAATGAACAAGCTAATTTGACGGCGAGAGAACGTAATACGCTGGCCACCTTGGTCGCCACTCTCGTCGCCACAGCACTGGAGAGAAACCAATGAAAGCATTTGACCGTATTCGAAA
>CAZGMX010000369.1:0-1796 GCA_964526865.1 uncultured Actinomycetota bacterium
TCTTTGCCGCGCCGACCAGCACCAGCATTTTGCAGATCCAGATTTTATCGCCCGAACATTCCGATTTGGAAGGTCGGCGTTGATCACACGCCGCTTCCCTGGCACGGCCACGGGCCTCTGTTCCATGACGGCTTTCAAAGCGCTCGGCACACCGGTTGGCGGTCTCCTCGCCATAGAATTGCGCACTGATGAGTTTGGCCATTTCCTCTTTACACTTCTTGGGATGCAGTGTTCCATTTTTGATTTGCGCGCGCAGACCAGCGATTTCCTCCGATGAACAATCTGTCAAGAGTTCATAATACCGAAACATCAACTCATCGGAAACGGACATCAGCGGAGCAAAAATATTGTAGGCCCGCTCCATGTCATCGGAACCATTTTCCAGCGGAATGTAATTGCCCAGAGACTTGCTCATCTTTTGAACGCCGTCGGTGCCCTCCAGGATGGGCATCATCATCACGACCTGCGGCTCCTGTCCGTTGTTTTTCTGCATTTCCCGGCCCATGAGCAGATTGAATTTTTGATCCGTTCCTCCCAGTTCCACGTCGGCCTTCAATTCAACAGAATCGTGGGCCTGCAAGAGGGGATACAAAAATTCCACGATGCTGATATCCTTCCCCGCCTTGTAGCGCTGGCTGAAATCCGCGCGAGCCAGCATCTGCGCGACGGAGGCGCTGGAGGTCAATTTCAAAAAATCAGCCGGCGTGAGTTTGCCCAGCCAGTCCTGGTTGTAAACAATTTTTGTTTTGGATTTGTCGAGGATGCGAAAAACCTGCCGCTGATAGGTTTGCGCGTTGGCCTGAACATCCTCCTCTGAAAGAGGCTTGCGCAGTTCATTCTTTCCGGAAGGGTCTCCGATGCGACCCGTGAAATCGCCGATTAAAAAATAAATGTCGTGCCCGCAGTCCTGGAAATGCTTGAGCTTTCGCAGCAACACGGCATGGCCCAGGTGGAGATCGGGCGCGCTGGGATCGAAACCCGCCTTGATCCGCAGGGGGCAGCGTGACGGGACGGATCGCTCCAGTTTGCGGACCAATTCGTCCTCGGAGATGATTTCCGCTGCGCCTCTTTTCAGAATTTTGAGTTGTTCGTGCACGGATAGAACCATTTCCCCACCCCCACCATGGCCCTCCCCTCCGCCACTAAATGCTCTGGCCGACAAGCATCAAGGGGGAGGAGAAGGATAAAACAAAAAAGTCAGAAGGTTCCGGAAGGAATCTTCTGACTTTTTTCAGTCACAACCTTCTTTCAGGAACCTATCGTCTCGTCTTTTAAGAACTCCTTGATGCTCAAGGCGATTTTTCTTTCGGCGGGTTCAATCCGGATCACCTTGGTCTTGACCGTTTCCCCCTCTTTGACGACATCTTCGATCGACTGGACCGGCCCTTTGTCAATCTGGGACACATGCACCAAGCCTTCGATGCCGTTGCCAAGTTCCACAAAAGCCCCAAAACCGGTGATCTTGGTCACTTTGCCTTCGACCACGGACCCCAGCGGATAGATATCGGCAATCTTCTCCCATGGATCCTCCTGGAGTTGTTTCATCCCCAGGGCAATCTTTTTGCTCTTCTGGTCTACGGCCATCACGATCGCATCCACGGTGTCGCCCTTCTTTAAAATTTCAGAGGGGTGATTGACCTTGCGCGTCCAGGACATGTCAGAGATATGGACCAGACCGTCGATCCCCTCCTCCAATTCTACAAAGGCGCCGTAGGAGGTGATGTTGCGAACCTTGCCGGTTATCTTTGTCCCGACGGGATATTTTTGTTCGACAACCGTCCAGGGATTGAACTCCG
>CAZGMX010000370.1:0-783 GCA_964526865.1 uncultured Actinomycetota bacterium
AGATAGAGTAAACCTGGCAGTATCATGATTGCCTTCCAATCTTTGTTGGATGAAAGTCCTAAACCTATTGTCCGTGTCTTGTAGGAACCCAGAGTCCTGCATCGAACCCGGCACCTGGCCATTGGCATCCATTGAGTCGGGCAACAGGTCAGGAGACTCCACGGATGGCCTATTCGGATAAGGTTCGTGGGTATTCACCGAATCATGGAGATGGACAACAAGCGGGTCATCGCTAAACGGCGATTCTATAGGTGAGAGAGTTTCTATCGCCGTGGGTTGCATGGCCGGTCCCATCCCTCTTGCTTCGGATTTGAGCACAGCCGCGCTATTTTTCTGATCCATAGGAGCAGGAGAATTTAGCATTGCCGCAGAAGACTGTGGTGATACCGTACTGGCCATCGTTATGGGTGTGGATATTTCAACAGGAGTCTTCTGCGATTCTTGAACATTCTTTACCAATGGAAACTGAAAATCCTGCTTTTGCCCGGGGGGCAGTTGCGAGTTTGCTCCTTGTGAAGGCTTTTTATTCTGCTCTTCCCCATGAAGCCTGGATGCGAACGGGTCCTTTTGTTTTAAAGAAGTGTTTTCTTTGGAAGCGTACGGATGATTCCTCTTGAACGTAACGACCCTTTGTCTGAGTTGATCCATTCTGCCCTGAAGCTGCACAACCTTGCCTTCCAGAATTTGTTTTTCCTTGGATGATTTTACGGTGGCGATGATCTTGTTCTGGGATGATATGCGTTCTTTGATCTGCTGAATTTGCCTCGCCAACTCCATCAGTTC
>CAZGMX010000370.1:793-1792 GCA_964526865.1 uncultured Actinomycetota bacterium
ATATACGCCGTCTAAGAAAAACAGGATCAGAAGGCTTAATACGACAATGCTGGGATTCCGTATCATGCTGTTATACTTGGTCTTGGATCGAATTTGGTTCATGGCCTTTTTTCTAAAGTACCCCCTGGACGATGATTTAGAGCATAAAAAATGCCATTTCATTACAGTGGAAAGATTCTTTATGCACACGCTGGATGTCAGCATAGCCCATTTAGACGATTTTGTCAAGTTCCTAATAGATAATATGTTAAGCACGCTTCATAGAGGAGATTGTTGGGGTCAGAGGTGTGTGATAGTATCTGGTATCTAAAAGGAGGAAGTCATGGGTAGACAATACAACACCAGGGAGAAACGCAAGAGGCGCATGGCGTATCTTAAACGCAAGAAGGCAGTGCAAAAGAAGGCGGCAAAAAAGGCCAGCTAAATTCTGCACGATTCCGCAATGCAAGAAACTAGGAATTTCGAAGAGTTGTTCAAGAACAAGTACGGGCATTTTTCGCCCGATGGGATGGAGTATGTTATCACGCGGCCGGATACGCCCCGGCCCTGGTGCAATGTCGTCTCCAACGGCCAGTACAGTTTCACCGTCTCTCAAACGGGCGGCGGATTTTCCTGGCTGGATAATTCCAATCTCAACCGGCTGACGCGTTGGGACCAGGACCTGGTGCGCGACGACTGGGGCAAGTACCTTTATTTGCGCGACGACGTGTCAGGAACTTTCTGGTCTTTGAGTTACAAGCCTACCCGCGCCAAATACGACCGATACGCCTGCAGGCACGGGTTGGGCTACACGGTGTTTGAAACAGCAAGGGCCGGGATAGAGACGAAGTGGACTCAGTTTATTCCCCTGGGAGACACCTGCGAAATCTGGATCGTTCGCCTGGAAAACAAGTCCAAGCGCGACTTCAAGCTCTCCTTGTTCAGCTATCTGGAGTGGCTGCTAGGGGTATGGCCGGACTCTCACCGGGAGTTTCACAAACTTTTCATTCATACCCGGTT
>CAZGMX010000371.1:0-1780 GCA_964526865.1 uncultured Actinomycetota bacterium
TCGGTGCGGTCGCCCTTCCAGCCCTTATAGAGCAGCAAGGGCACTACCAGGCTGTAGAGAACGGCGAGGCCGCGAGAGTACTGGAGCGATACCACGCCCACGGTGGATGCCCAAATATAGAACAATGCTACGCCACCCATCATGATCTTGACGGCTGAATTCCAATGGCCCGGCAGGGAGCGAGTCTTCGTCGCCATTATATCTTTGGCTTCTGACATGGTGGGCATTACTTGGCGCGGATACTATCGGTATTCTGGAGTTTCGCGGCTTTCCAGTGAGTCTCGGCGCCTTTGTGAAGCGGGAACGTGACGCCCTGCAAGGCTTTTTGCGGTACCATGTCCCTCGATCCGGCGTGGACCTTAAGCATATGCGCACTGCCGTCCTTGCCGTAAGCTGATTCGGTCATTTTCTGAACCAAATTCTCGGCAACGTCCTTGTGCACGTACCAGATCACCGGGATCCCAATCGTTGCCGAATCCTCCGTGATTCCCTTGTAGGAGCCGGCGGGGAAGACATAGCGTGCATAATAGGGATATTGCTTGAAAAAATCGGTTTTAGTCACCGGCGTGTAAATATCGATGGCATGGATCGGTTTTTTTGTGGCGGCTTCCATCGTCACGCGATCGGGTTCCGGGCCGGTCCAGGAATAGGCATCGGCTTTACCGTCAGCCATAGCCTCTCCTGCCTGCGCCCCGAGCAGCGGAATTCGATTGATCTTATCCCAGACGCCGAGCGCGCGGAAAACCCTCTCGGAAGTGGAGAAGCTCCCCGATCCGGGAGTGCCGACGGCAACGCGCTTACCGGCCAAATCGCCCGCCGTGCGTATGCCGCTGTCGGCGTACGTAATCACGTGCGCTACACCGAAGAAGACCACGCCGACGGCGCGGAAATTCGTTAGCGGCTTCCCTTTAAACTGCTCCAAGCCGAAATATGCTTCGTGCACATCCGAGGCGAACGAAAGCCCCATTTCCGCCTCTCCGTTGTTCACGCGGCGGAGGTTTTCCACCGAACCGCCGGTGGCCGTAACGCTGACATCGAGGTTGGGAACGTTTTTGGACAAATAGGTCCCGATGCCGGTGGCGAAAATACCGAAGACTCCCGACGGCGGACCGCCGACAAAATTCAAACGCTCCGCTTTCTCTCCGTAGGCAGGGGAAATCCCGGCAACTATGCAAACGACCGCAACAAGATAGATAATTCTTTTCATGAGACGCTCCTTTCGCTGACAGAAATTTTTCGCTTAGAACACCCCTCTTTCCTAACCATGATAAACGGGACAAGTGCGCTTAGACATTATTTTCTGCCAAAAAATCGCAGAAAATAATGTCTAAGCTCCTAACTGCTTGTCATATAAAAAAGATTGCCCTAAATGTCAAAGGAATTTTTGCACAAGCGGTCGAGGAAGTGGCGCACGCCTAAAATGACATTATTTTAAGGGTGCAAAAATCTGCTCGGCAAGCTGTCTATATTTTTTCGATTCCTTGAGGATGAACTCCTCTTTCTCATCATTCTTTGGGAAATATTTCATCCCCGGAATTCTCATCTCAAAAGACTGAAGCCCTTCAGGAGAAACGTCAACCCGGCGGGTCTGTTTCCCTATGACCTTCTGGTTAATGGCCTGTCCCTCGCGGCTGAGGAACCAGTTAATGAAAACCTTTGCGGCATTGGGATGGGGCGCTTTATTAAGGAGGCAGAGGGCGCTGCCGGTGGAGCCGGCGGAAGTGCCTTCCTTCATGTCGCTAATCGGTTTTACCGGAACTTCTGCATCGATAAATCTCGC
>CAZGMX010000372.1:0-885 GCA_964526865.1 uncultured Actinomycetota bacterium
TCTTCAACATCGATCACTGGCACTGTCTCTCGCGCCGCAAGCCGCTTGCGGACCTGGCGCAGCGGTACGCCACCGCCTCAGCCTCCACTACCCCATCATTCCAGTCGTACATATTCAGTGAAGCACGTATTTGAGGTCATTTCCCGGTAAACTAGGATGTGTCCGGGACACGGCTTGCGGAATGGTTTTCGGGTTTTTTCAGATGAAGTTCGTCTTTTAAGTGGCCGTTGATTTTGTGCGGTAGAAGCTTTCTGGCCGTCTCAGCGTCCATTTCCTTCCTCGCCATGCAGGCTCTGAAGTAATATATCAGGTATGCCCTCGGCTCGATATCGTTCAGCAGGCAGGTCTGGATGATCGAATACATGCAGGCGGCGAGGTTGCCTCCCCACAGCGAGTGGTTGCCAAGAAAGTTGTTGCGTCCGAGCGCGCACGGTCTAATCCCGTTCTCCATGAGATTATTGTCCATGGGAAGTTCGGGGTGCTCGAGGAACAAGGTTAACCCGTCCCAGTGTTCCCTCATTGAATTGATGACCTTGACTTGGGCGTCGTGGGCATGTTTTCCGTCGATGGCCTTGTTCATTTCTTCCAGAACGGCCCTCAACCTCGTGTCATATTCCAGGAAGAGCTTGCTGCCGTTCGGATGTTCGACTCTCTCGTGGTTGACCGCATAAAGGGTCCCGATTTTGAGCAGCCAGGTCTCGGCCCATTGGCAAAGGACAAGATTGCCGGGATACTTCTTTTTGATATCGATGAAATCGCGCCGCACGTGCGCCCAACAGTAGGCGAGCAGGACAAGTCCGTATCGCATCAGGGTTTTATAGGCCGAATATCTGTCCACGTTCATTATTTTCTTCCGCTCCGGCGCGGTTCCCACAGGTACGGTTT
>CAZGMX010000372.1:895-1769 GCA_964526865.1 uncultured Actinomycetota bacterium
CATGCCGTTGGCGCCTATTTCCTCGATGTCCAGGTCGAAAAGGGTTTTCAGCGGAACGGCGGCCGCTCTTGTCGGATCAAGGACAAACGCCACGATGTTCGCGGATCTGTAGGCCCACAAATACCAAAGCGTTTTGCACTCATCGAGGAACATTCTCCAGCGGGTCTCGTCCGCGTGCCAATGTCCGGCAAGCCTCAGCTCGAGGATCAGAGCCTCGTGTAGAGGTTCAAGATAATCGAAATAAATTTTTCTGAGTCCGTTGAACACCGCGCCGGCAGCGATATCGACGCCGGCCTGAAGCATTTCGAAGAGCTGCCTGTTCACCGGCAGGTGCGACATGAACTTGGACACGAGGATGTCAACCCAGAATTCCTCCGAGAATTTGCCCCTGGGAATAAGCTGAGCGGGGAGTGGCGCGGTGATCAGGTTCGCCAGCTTGCCGCAATTGCACGCCGGCCCGTAGGTGACGCGTACGATCCGGCGCAGCAGATACTGTTTCTTCACGGTGACTTGGTATGACACCGCCTCGATCCCCGGTTTTTCAATTCCCGCTTGGCCGCAGACCGGGCAAACCAGGGTTTCCGGCGGGATTTCCACACGCGTCTCCTCGACCGGGAGGTTCTCCGGTATCTTCCTGCCGCTGCCCGGATGCCCTTGCCTGGCGCCACGGCGTTTTGCTTGCCCGTCCTCTGGCGTGACTGGCGCCGCCGCCTGCCCCTCCGCGGGCAGCGGTCCCGCGCCTGTCCCCTCCTGGACAACCTCCCCGCCGGCAGTTTCAACGGCGAGGGCATCTTCCCCGAGCTCAATGTCCGAGACTTTGAGCTTCTCGCTTTTTATCGCGAAGAGCATCGACGCGAACTTGTTGGCCCGCGCC
>CAZGMX010000373.1:0-1307 GCA_964526865.1 uncultured Actinomycetota bacterium
GCATGGCCGGATTGGCACGCTGGCGGACCGGATTGACGCCTACGATGTGTTGAAGGGAGTTCGGGACGGACAGGTGCTCTTGAACGAGGCGATGACACAGTTCAATGTTACCAAAGACAAGGTCCTGGTGCTGACCGTGGAGGCCAATAGAGGCAGTTGGCCCAACGACACCTGGATGTTCACGCAGGAATCCCGGATCGCCCTGACGGACGCGCAGGTAGCGGCATTGAAGGAAGCGGGCCTGGGATTTGCTATCGTCGTGGAGGGCGGCAAGTCCTACATGCATTTGGACAGGCAAGTGCCGGAGGCGGCCAGCATGAACGAAGAGGCGGTGGCGGCCTACATGGTGAGGTATGCGGCGTAATTTTCTCCATAGGAGTTTGCACCACTGCGAGGGCGCCCAGCGAGGCGCCTTTCGCATTTATTTGCTTACCGGCACTCTGGTCGCCGTGCTGATTGTTGGTCCGCTGCCGGCACGGGTGTGCGCGGAGGATTGTCTGGCCCCCAAGAGTTCCATCCAGGATCCCGATTATGTGCGGCAGATGAACGGTCGGAGAAATCTACTAGCGGCTCTTGCCGGGTTGGATGACTGGCGGCAGAACGCGAGCAAAATGCGCACGCAGCAACAGCAACAAGAGAAAAGGAAAATGTCCAAGAGACAACAAAAGGATCTTGCAAAACAATGGGATGAACTGAAAACCTGCCGGGCCGGCATTGAAGAAGCAATTTTGAACGCGGCCAGGGATTGTTACGGCGACGTCCATCTGGAAATGAGAGTGGATCCGCAAAGCAAAGAGATTGTTTTGAAGGGCAAAAAATGTGCGCGGGTTGTTTCCCAGCGCAAAAGTATTCCGGACCCGGGAGAAACAGTCGCCGGCGTATTGCTCGGCAATCGCTGGGAGGCAAAGGACGACACACTGGGCGCATACCAGGTGGCCGCGTATCACGTGGGGGGTATCAGCCGGCGGGCAGCGTTAAAGGGTGCGGCATGGACCGCGGCAGCAACCGCAGTCGCTGCATTGGGGAAATACCTGTGGCCCTGGAAGGACCAGTTGTGGCCAACAGCCGTTTCAGTTCCCGCCGGCTCCATGGAAGCGGATCTAACCGTTGTCTACGGAGGGCATACCAATGAATACGATACGCAGACCGTGTTGGAGCTATTGAATCAATATGTGGAATATCACCGGCAGAAAATGGGTGACAGAAAAATTGTCTTCATGGACGAGTATATGACTAATTATAGAAGTGCTTTAGCGGTCTATGCGGCTGAAATGCCGGAGATGCGAAATCTTTCGGTGGACCAGATG
>CAZGMX010000373.1:1317-1768 GCA_964526865.1 uncultured Actinomycetota bacterium
TCAAAATGAGGAGAACCTGCGGTTTCTGCATGCCGTATACGAAGGAGCGATGGAAACAAATCAGAAAACGGCCAATGCAATTTTTGTGGAAAAGCGCATCAAATTGGAAAGTCTAGTCCGTGGAATTCCGCGGGACAAGAAAGATATTTGGCCTTATTTATTGCAAAAAAATATTCCTCTGGAGTTTGAACCGCTATCTTTTGAAGCATGGCGCCAGATCAGCTTGGTGGATATCTACGAACAACTTGCCTCAGAGGCATTGGGCCGCAGGGATGTGGATGCTTTTTTGCGCCATCGGAGGCAAGAAATAGATTTGATAGTTTCCAGCAGTAAGATGCGGGATGCGGATATTGCCGCACGCGTGGAGACATTGCGCCGAAAAGATCCATCGCTGCGGGTTGTTTCAGTCCGCGGTGCGATTCATCAGTTTAATGCACAAATGCTGTCCGGT
>CAZGMX010000374.1:0-1759 GCA_964526865.1 uncultured Actinomycetota bacterium
GAAAGAGGCGTTCATCGAGGCCGAGGTCGCCAAGAAATGCCTGGAGGAAATTTCCCAGGCCCGCACCCCCAGCGGCATTTCCTGGACGGAGGAACAGGCCAAGGCCTTTCACACCTTCAATCTGTTGAGTACCAAGCCGGTTCTGTTGGTCCTCAACGTGGACGAAAAACAACTCACCGCTGACGACGATCTAACGCGCCGCGCCCTGGATTTGGCCAGGCAAAAGGGATACGAGGCTGTGAAGATCTGCGGCCAGATCGAGGCGGAAATCGCCCAGCTGGGGCCGGAAGACCGCGCCACATTTCTCAAGGACATGGGGCTGGAAGAATCAGGCCTGGTGCGTCTGGTCCACAAAGGATACGCCCTTTTGGGTCTCATCAGCTATTTCACCGCGGGGCCCAAAGAGACACGGGCCTGGACAATTGCGCGCGGGACCAAGGCCCCGCAGGCGGCGGGAAAAATCCATTCGGACTTCGAAAAGGGATTCATCCGGGCGGAAGTGATTTCCTACAAGGACTACATCGAGTGTGGCGGCGAAGGCGGCGCGAAGGCCAGGGGGTTGATGCGAATTGAGGGAAAAGACTACGTGGTGCAGGAAGCCGACCTGATGCTGTTTCGATTCAATGTCTAGCCGTCACAACCCGCACTCCACTTCCCGCGCCTGTCCCACGGCCTGAACGACGCTCTTCCAGACGGGCATGGCGGATGCCGCAGGGGGCGCCGTTTCTGTATCCACCAGAAAGTGATGGGCAAACACAGGATCTGTCCAAGACAAGTTGAGACGCTCTGTCGGAACGGCCCCATATTCATTGTAGTCGCTATTATCGTAAGGCTCAAACTCGATATGGGAAGGATTTTCCAGCATGATCGTAAGGAATCGCACGCCCGGATTGACTGGCCGGCAAAGATCCGGTCCAAACGATGGCCCAAACCACCTGCACACAGATTCGCCGGTATATTGGGAACAAGACATATACCTATTCCCTTTGCTCTCAATAACCATGAGATATTCCACTGCGTGTTCGCCCTTGTATAAGGGAATTTTTCGCAGATACTCCGGATCAACTGACTCTTCCGGGGTAGTCTTGGCATGAGAAAAATATTCATCCAGATTGATTCTATTGTCCTTTGTCATCGAATCCTCATATGCGCCCAAACCCCGACCGCCGACATCGCGGTACCCACCCCCTCCTCCAAGGGATAGGACGGGCATATACGCTCTCCCAGGGATGGTGGTCCACCCCTCGACCATCGCCTTGCCGATATTGTTTATCCCATAGCCATCGTCCACCACAATAAACAGATTTGCCCGTTTTCCCCCCGCATCAATCTTGCGCCCCAGGAAAACAATTGGCGTCCCCGCGTGCATGATGTTGCATTCAAGATGATTCAGCGCCGGCATTAAATCGTTATGGATTTTTCCGGATCTCAGAAATTTCTCCGCGCCCGAAAATTCATCCTTGTCTTCGCCGAAGGAAGAAGCAACATAGACGACAAAACCGCAGTCTTCGAGATACCGAATCGCCCTTTGACTGCCATCCGCGGCCCGCAGGACAACAACATTCAAAATCGCGTCCAGCACGCGGGGGTTGTGGACCCACGCCTGCCTCACCGCGGGAACGTCGCAAAAGAACAATTCTTCAATGAGTTCGCGCGCAAGACTTAGCCCCGAATTTCGGTTGTACCTCTGCACGGCTTCGTCGATTGCCGGAATAAAATCCTCGGAATAACCCACATTCACATCGTCATAGTCGGGATA
>CAZGMX010000375.1:0-1724 GCA_964526865.1 uncultured Actinomycetota bacterium
AATTCGAGAGAAATCCTTTCAGAATACCCGTGGAAATCGGGTCGGTGTTCAGATCCGCCACATCTCCAAAGAACTCCAGGACGACTTCGTCGACCCGACCATCCGCCACCTGCCCCAAGAAGGAACCGAGTCTTTCAGCCAAAGAGATGTAGGGCTGGATCTTCTCCAAGTGCTCTGCAGAGACCGCGGCCATATTCCTCGCATTCTTGGCTACGCCGGTCTTGAGGTATTCCACCATCTGATTCGCCACCATCACCGCCACGTTCACCTGGGCCTCGTTGGTGGACGCTCCGAGATGGGGAGTGGCCACAATGTTCTCGAGCTTCAGGAGAGGATTGTCGAGGGGCGGCTCATTTTCAAACACATCCAACGCCGCGCCTGCCACCTTGCCTTTCTCAATCGCTTCCAAGAGGTCTTGCTCGTGGATGATCCCACCTCGGGCACAGTTCACCAGACGAACACCGTCCTTCATTTTTGAAATCGTTTTTGAGTTGATCAGGTGCCGAGTTTCATTCGTGAGCGGCGTGTGCACCGTAATGATATCCGATTGAGCATAAATCTCCTGGAGCCCGACCAAGGTGACGCCCAGAGAACGGGCCATCTCCTCGGTCATGTAGGGGTCGTAACCGATCACACTCATGCCCAGCCCCCGCGCCCGCTCAGCCACATGCTTCCCAATATTTCCCAGACCGATGACGCCCAGGGTTTTGCCAAAGAGTTCAATGCCTGTAAATTTCTTTTTTTCCCATCTGTTTCCCTTAAGGCTTGCCGTAGCCTGGGGGATGTTGCGGCACAGGGACATGATCATGGCCATGGTGTGCTCCGCAGTGGTGACGGTATTTCCGCCCGGGGTGTTCATGACGACCACTCCCCTGCGGCTTGCGGCAGATACATCCACATTATCTAATCCTGTCCCCGCCCTGCCGACCACTTTCAGACGACCTGCTTTTTCCAAGAGCTCTTGGGTCACCTTGGTCGCGCTTCGGATTACGAGGCCGTCGAAATCGCCAATGATCTTCGCAAGTTCATCGGGCGGAGTGGAACTCCTTGCATTGACTTCAAATCCCGCTTCCTGGAAAACTCTTATTCCTTCCGGCGCCAGGTTGTCACTGATCAAAATTTTCATGGCCTTTCCCTTCCACCCCATGGCAGAATTTATTTCTGAAAAAGAATCTTTTCTGCGGCCTTCACGCCTGTACCCAGATCAAAGGAATAGCCGAAATCCCCAAGGCCCCTTTCCACGGCCGACACAGCGGTAATCACATCCATGGCTCCTGCATATCCCAGGTGGGCGACCCGGAAAATCTTCCCCTTGAGCTGAGCCTGTCCGCCGGCAATGGTGACACCATATTCCGCTCGCAACTTTTTATTAAACGCGCCGCCGTCTATTCCATCCGGCAGATAAACTCCGGTGACGGCATTGCTCGGAGAATCTACGGCCAGCAAGCGAAGACCAAGTTCCTGAAAAGCGGTTCGCGTCGCCCGAGCCAGAAGCTCATGGCGGGCAAAAATCTGTTCAAGCCCTTCCTCTTTCATCATCTCCAGGACTTTGTGAAGTCCGACGACCAAGGAGACAGGGCTTGTGAAATTCGTTTCCCCGCCTTCGGCTTTGGCCTTCTCTTTTCGTAGATTGAAGTAAAAACGAGGACACTTGGCTTTCTGGTTAAAACGCCACGCTTTGTCGCTCACACTGATAAAGGCAGCACAGGGGGGCAGCATGAGGG
>CAZGMX010000376.1:0-1717 GCA_964526865.1 uncultured Actinomycetota bacterium
GCTGGGTTATCCGAACCCGGCGATATGGGATATCTACGGCCGCAGGGTATCTCCCGCGGGGACCCTCCTGGGAAACGAATTCCCCATCACCGTATCTCCCGGCTTTCAGGCGATGCCCTTTATTGCCTTTGACGGGTCTAATTATCTTGTGACATGGAGCGATCTCAGGAATGACCTGAATGGCAACTTGATTTGTGAAGTCAACGAGGGGACATGCACGGATATCTATGGGCAATATGTCTCCAAGTCGGGAGATCTGGTAGGCGCGGAAGTTTCTATCAATGCAGACGCCGGAGATCAAGTGGATTCACCCGTTCTTTTTGCCGCCGGAAAATATTTTGTCGTCTGGAACAACATGGATATAATTGATTATACGTTTAGCGATGTATATGGACAATTCCTGGCGAAGACCCGATTTGAGGAGGCTGACCCTGCCATCACCTACACCGAAACCTGGACTCCGTACGCCTGCGCCGCGTGCGGCGGCGGGGGGCTGAAATACTCCGGTCAGACCGGGGCGCGGGCCGACTTCTCCTTTGCCGGCACGGGGATTAAATGGATTGTGGCCAAGAGGCCCATGATGGGGAAGGCAAGGGTCTATCTGGATGGGGTGAACATGGGGCTGGTGGATCTCTATAGTCCCACCACAAAGCTCAAGGTCGTCTTGCAGAAGACAGGGTTAACCCCAGGTGTTCACAACCTTGCAATCGAGGTTTCCGGTCAGAAGAATCCAAGTGCAACGGGGTACACGGTAACGGTGGATGCCTTGGAGGTAGCGCCGTAGGAGGATGATTATCCAGAGGGGGGGTATAGGGGGCGTCCAGGACAAATTTGTTCTCCCAATTTTAACGCGGGTGCAAGGACGCATGAGTTTTTTATTTGAAAGAACTCTGCTAAGGGGTGAGACTGGGAAATGCGGCCCCATCTGTTTTCATGCCTTCGTAACCCTTTGATTGACAAGTGAACCATAAATGGTACAATGGAGTGCGCATGGTTGACATTCCTTATGTCTTGCAAGTTGTCTTCTATCGGTCGGAAACAAGTAACGAACCGGTGAGAGAATGGCTTAAAGGACTTCCACGGGAAGACAAGCGAAAAATCGGTGAGGACATCAAGACCGCCCAAATGGGGTGGCCTCTCGGGATGCCGCTGATCCGGAAAATCGAGAGGGATTTATGGGAAGTCCGCACAAAACTTGAAAATGGCATTGCGCGGGTTTTCTTCACGGTTGATGGAGAGTACATGATTTTACTGCATGGATTCGTCAAAAAGTCACAGAAGACACCGCAGCATGAACTCAAGACAGCGCTTACGCGTTTTGGAAACTACAAAAGAAGTGAACGATTAAAAAAGTACATCGTGGTTCCAATTTTGATGATTTTCTTGAAGAAGAAGGTCTGCGGGCGGAAACAGAAACCGCGGCGATTAAAAGAGTGATTGCTTATCAGATTGAAAAGGAGATGAAAAGGGCAAAACTGACAAAATCCGCCATGGCAGAGAAAATGCAAACCAGCCGTTCTGCTCTCGAGAGATTGCTCGATCCTGCCAACGTCTCCGTGACTCTACAAACCCTTGAAAGGGCAGCTCTTGCTTTGGGAAAGAACCTCAAAATTGAACTGGCCTGACGACTCGTTCAAAGTGGGACATGACAAAAAACCGCCGGCCATCCATTACCGGGACGTGGACTCCGTACGCCTGCGCTTCGTGCAGCGGCGGG
>CAZGMX010000377.1:0-1704 GCA_964526865.1 uncultured Actinomycetota bacterium
TGGCCGTCCCGGCCATGATCTTTCACGGGCGGGACGCCCGTGCCACTTTCCACCACCGCGCCGAAAGCGCGCAGGACGAAAGCGCGGAACTGATCCGGCTGGGCCTCGGACAGCCGCCGCGCCTCATAAACTCCCCAATGCTCGATTGTGAAGTCCGGCACGGGGAACAGATTGCCCGTCCGTTCCTCTACCTGCCGCGTCAGCCGGTCTGCGGTGAGCGCTACCGCCACCCGCGACTGGTCGCAGGCGATCCAGCGGCGGCCCAAACGCTGGGCTACGGCCGCTGTTGTGCCGCCGCCGCAAAAGAAATCGGCGACAACATAACCTTCATCAGAAGAGGCATATATCATTCTTTCGAGCAAAGTCTTGGGTTTCTGAGTTGGATATCCAATTCTTTCTTGAGCCATGGAATTAACTTCCGGGATATCAGTCCAGATGTCGCCAACGGCTTCTCCTTTTTCTTCGTCTAAATAACGGATAAGCCGTTTGTTCCCGCATTTAGTAATGTATATTTTCCCTTCTGCTTTGAATTTACTTATTGATTCCTCTGAGTAGTCCCCCAAGTCACAATCACGAAACAGTCGCCCCTTTGCATCTGCCCTAAACTTAGTCTTCACAAAATTCTGATCATATGGTTTGTAAGCGTTATGCCAATTCATCTTGTCTGTCTTAGAATAAAAAAGTATAGTGTCTGAGTTTCTCGAATATTGCCCAGATGTTGCTTTTGCGCCACGAGGTGGTTGTCTTTTCCATTGAATCGAATTTCTAAAATATGAATATGCAAATATTTTATCTATTTCGCATTTGATGTAGTGACTTGCATGCCAATCGCAGTGGACGTAAATGCTACCCGTCTTCTTGAGCAGGCGTTTCATCTCATATAGCCGGGCGTTAAGCCAGACAAGGTAGCCCGGCATGCCGCCTTCCCAGATATCGGAGAAGGAGCGCAACTCATTCTGGTCGCCGAAAATGACATTGTATTGCCTTCCGGAGAAAAAAGGCGGGTCAATGTAGATCAGGTCAATGCTTTCGCTCGGCAGTTGGCGCATCACATGCAGGTTGTCGCCCCAAAACAGGCGGTTCGGTTCCAATTCACGATGGCCGAATTGAACCCGCTCGACCACCTGAAACGGCAGCATGACCTGGGGGAAGAGTTTGCGGAATCCCCTGCGCCGGTCCCAACCCAGCGGCTCCTTTTCCACAGGCACGGATCCGAAGCGTGTCCGCGGCTTCCAAAACTCCTCCTGCGCGGGCAGCGCGCCCGCTCGCCCGTCTGCGTCCACCATCCCTGGTGGCGCGGCAACATCGCCTCTCACATGACCGGTGGTCGGCCTGTCATTTTCTTCGCCGGCTTTTTTTGCCATAGGAACTTGCAAAACCTTTCTGTGATTCCGAATTATTCACGCTTCCATAAAAACAAGTTTTGCCGAACTTGCGAAATTTTTTTGCGCCGACGACATATAATACAAGTCAAGCGATCAAAATCAACATCCTTTTGCTATTTTAAGATGCGAAACAGGCAACGCAGTGCTACGCGCACCAACGGGATTACCCGGCCGCCATTTTGGCCACCATGTCGCCGACCTCGGTGGTGCTGCAACCCATCTTGCCAGCGGCCATGCTCTTCAGCTTTCCGGCGATGTCCTGCATGACCGCGCGCTCGATCGCGTCCGCGGCCTGGTCCTTGCCTAGGTGGCGCAGCAT
>CAZGMX010000378.1:0-1683 GCA_964526865.1 uncultured Actinomycetota bacterium
CCGCCCACGCGGTCGGAATTTTTTGACATGAAAGAGCGGATCGGCGACTGCTGCGATGCGGCAAATAGATATGCCGGTTCGGAGGAATACACGAACTATTTAAAGGCGGAAAAGATGTTGGATGAGTGCAGCACCATCCTTCTGCAATTTCCCACAGAACCGCTCCTTCGGGAGGAAGTGGAATTTGTCGGCAGGGCCTACAACAAGCTGGCCTCGGCCTTCATGAGAAAAGAATTCAATGTCTATCTTTCCGAACATCTGCGAGCCGCAAATCCACCCCTGATCCGGGCAGAGGCCGTGTTGGACAAGATGTGGACACTCCTCGATGCGTTCAAGGACATTCCCAAGGTCTCCGAGCAGATAGAATTTGCCGTCAGCGGGTACGCCGGCCTTGCTTCCAGATACGTCAGCCGGGCCGGGCTTGCCCAGTCTGGCACACCGGCCGATCAGATCCAGGCGGATTTTGACAAGTCGGAAGCAATCCTCCAGGAAAAGGCCATGCCAATTTTTACCCGATTCCGCCCCATGCCTTCTGTCAAGGCCCAGGCACGTTTTATCATAGGGGTCTATACCAACCGCGGGTTGACCCATTACAAGCGGCTTGAGTTTGACCAAACGGAATCAGATGCCAAGCGGGCCAAGACGCTCTTGATGGAAAATTATTCCGCGGACAATTGTCCGCAGGATGCGGAATATGTCTTAAAGATGCACACCTACCTGGGTTCAAAATTCGCGGTAAATGGTGAGTATCAACGGGCAGACAACATCCTGGAAAATGCCGGCCAAATCCTGGATAAATTCGGCCCATCCAGAATCGTGTGGCCTCAGATTCCTTTCATGATCAGCGCGTACACAAAACTGTCCTACGGATACACCGTCTCCGAACAATATCCATCGGCCGTTCACGCCGTGAAGAAGTGCAATAAATATTATATGGAATATTTTGACAAGACACCGCTGGAGGAGGAACTCCCTTACATTGGCAAGGCCCTCATCCGGCTCATGCGCAAAATCGCGCCCCTGGCTGCCGAACGCGCCAACCTTGTTGCTGCCATCGAGTCCATGGTGGAGGTTATAGAATTTTCCGCAAAGCAAAATAATTTATTAACGGCCGCCACCGGCCAGGCCTGGGGACTGCGAACCTTCCTGATCAACAACCGCTGTCCCTTGGTTCCCGATCTGTGCCGGAGACTGGAACAACTGACGGGCAGGCCGTTCCCCCGCTCTGCCCGCCCCATGGAAGAACCCGTGCCGCGGCACCGGCCCGTTTTTGAAGCATCTGTTTGAGCTGTTCACATGCCGTGATATAATCATCGCGTCGTAAATTAAACAGCAGCATTTCCGTCTGCGCAATCAGAGGCGGTGACACCCTCACCCCTGCCCTCTCCCTTGAGGGAGAGGGAGAAAAGATTGAACAACGCTGTAGAAGAAAAAAGATCCTATATTTTCTATGCCCATACCGAATAAACGCATCGGACAGAAACTCCTGGAAAAGAGGATCATCTCCCAGGATCAGCTCAACCGGGCACTCGGGGAGCAGGCCAAGACCAAGGAGCCCCTGTGTGAGTGCGTCGTCAAACTGGGGCTCTGCCCGGAGGAAGTGATCCTGCCCGTCCTGGCTGAAGAACTGAGCGGGCGCTACGTTCTTTTGGGGGAGAAGACAATCCCCCAGGATATCATCCG
>CAZGMX010000379.1:0-466 GCA_964526865.1 uncultured Actinomycetota bacterium
CATCGGGCGAGATACGCAAGGTCAGTGTGAAATGTCTGGCCACCATTGGGCAGATCGGAAATATCGAACACGAAAATATTCTCATAGGCAGCGCGGGCCGCAAGCGTTGGCTTGGCAGGCGGCCCCGCGTCCGGGGTGTGGCAATGAACCCCATCGATCATCCAATGGGTGGTGGTGAGGGCAAGGCGTCTGGAGGACGGCATCCCTGTTCTCCCTGGGGACAAAAAAGCAAGGGACTCAAGACCCGGAGCCCGAAGAAGAGCAACCGGCTGATTGTAGAAAAACGGAAGAAAAAGGGGAAAAAGGACTAACTATGGCACGTTCGTTAAAAAAAGGGCCTTTTGTGGACGGTTCTCTGTCGAAAAAGGTGGAGGAACTCAACAAAAAAAATGAAAAACGCATCATCAAGACCTGGAGCCGGCGCTCCAACGTGCTTCCGGAATTTGTGGGGCACACATTTTCGATA
>CAZGMX010000379.1:476-1679 GCA_964526865.1 uncultured Actinomycetota bacterium
AATGGAAACAAATTTATTCCAGTCTACGTCAGTGAGAATATGGTAGGGCACAAGATGGGTGAGTTTGCCCCCACCAGGACCTTCCGGGGACACAGCACCAAAACCGACCAAACCGCGACCGTGGCCGGGAAAACCTGAGAAATGATGGCTCTATGGAATTGACAGCCCAGTCCCGATATGTCCGGATATCGCCCTATAAGGCGCGCAAAACTGCGGATTTGATCCGGAACAAGAGCGTGAATGACGCGCTCTCCATTCTGTTCGGACTCCGTCATAAATGCAAGGCCGCGCCTATCATCGAGAAGACGCTGAAGTCCGCGTTGGCCAATGTCAATAACACGGACCGGACAATGAACACAGAGGGATTTTATATCAAAAAAGTTGCTGTGGACGGCGGCCCCATGTGGAAGCGGATCCGGCCCCGCGCGCAGGGGCGCGCCTACCAAATATTGAAGAGAACCAGTCATGTGATCGTGGTGGTCGCCGATCAGGAAAAATAAGGAGGAATGTTTGGGACAAAAGACACACCCCGTTGGATTCCGTCTTGGAATAACACGGACATGGAATTCCCGGTGGTTCGCCAGGCATAATTTCGCAGATTTGCTTCACGAAGATTTGCTGATCCGGAAATATATCAATATGCGGCTTCCCAAAGCCAGCATCTCGAACATCGGCATTGAGCGGACGGCCAAACGGGTGATAGTAAACATCCATACTGCCCGTCCCGGTATCGTGATCGGCAAGAAAGGCGAAGAGGTGGAAAAACTCAAGATGGAACTGGTCACTATCACCAGGAAAGACATCCATATCAATATCAAGGAGATCAAGCGGCCGGAGATAGACAGCCATCTGGTGGCGGATAATATTGCCGCACAGTTGGAACGGCGGGTCTCCTTTCGGCGGGCTATGAAGAAGTCCATCGCATCAGCCATGCGCATGGGCGCCAAGGGCATCAAAATCTGCTGTTCCGGCCGTTTGGGCGGCGCTGAAATGAGCCGTACCGACGAATATATGGAGGGACGGGTGCCGTTACACACTCTTCGCGCGCAGATTGACTATGCTCTTTCCATCGCCAAGAGCACCTTCGGGACCATCGGCGTCAAAGTCTGGATATTTCATGGAGAAATGATCAAAAAAGAGAAAAAGGAAAATGAATTGCAATCGGAGATGGTATAAATTATGCTAAGCCCCAAAAAGGTGAAA
>CAZGMX010000380.1:0-1676 GCA_964526865.1 uncultured Actinomycetota bacterium
AGACAATGCAACCCGGCCGGTTTTCCGCCATGGTCTTGGCGATTTCGTAGACCTTCTCTTTCGTCATGCCGGTGACATTTTCCACCACTTCGGGCGGCCAGTTGGCCACCTCTTTGCGAATGTCTTCCATGCCCCAAACTTTATGGGCGATATATTCCTTGTCTTCCCAGCCGTTCTTAAAGATGTGCCAGAGGAGCCCGTACAGGAAGGGGATGTCCGTGCCGGAACGCAGCCGGGCAAAAATATGGGCATGGGCTGCCGTGCGCGTGAAGCGGGGGTCCACAACGATCATCTTGGCGCCGTTCTCCTTCCCACGCAGGACGTGCTGCATGGCCACCGGGTGCGCTTCGGCGGCATTGCTGCCGAGGAAGAGCATGGCCTTGCAGTTGTGCATGTCGTTATAGGAATTGGTCATGGCGCCATAGCCCCAGGTGCTGGCCACCCCGTATACGGTGGTGGAATGGCAGATGCGCGCCTGGTTATCCGTGTTGTTGGTGCCCCATAAGGCGGCGAATTTCCCCTGGAGATAGGCACCCTCATTGCTGGCCTTGGAAGATCCGCACAGGAATAAGGCATCGGGCCCCGATTCTTTCCTGATCTGCAAGAGGCGATCGCCGATCTGGTCAATGGCTTGTTGCCAGGAGAGACGCTTCCACGCGCCGTTCTCGAGTTTCATCGGATACTTGACGCGCCGGTGTCCGAACCCGTGGTCCCGCACGGAGGCTCCCTTCGTACAATGGGCGCCTAGGTTGAGAGGTGATTCGTAATCCGGCTCCTGGCCCACCCAGACACCGTTCTGGATTTCGGCAATAACGCCGCAGCCGACGGAGCAATGGGTGCAGATGCTCCGCCGGTATTCTGTCTTTGCGCCGGGTATCGGAAAATTTTTCTTTTCCTCTTCCGTGGCCTTCCGCACGCACGATAACGGCAAAAGACCCACCAGAGCGCCGCTTCCCAGTGTTACCGCACCGCGGCGCAGAAATGTTCGTCGCGATACGGATTCTGGAGAAACAGTTTCAGAGGAAAACCGTTGCAACCACTTTTTATTGAATGCTTTCATCTGTTTCAGCCCTCCGATCACATTAAGTGGGTTTGTTACTTTCTCGCTGCCGCGTAATATTGCTTGATCTGTTCAGTCAACCGATACCCCTGGCTCACCGGTTCGGATGACTGTACGGACGGTTTCGCGTCGCCCGCTGCCGGTTTGCCCAGGGCGAGCAAGAAGGCGAGCCCACCGAAGAGCGACGCTTGTTTAAAAAATGTTCGCCGGTTGCCGGTAAGTTCCCTTTTCATTTTGCAATCCTCCTTCAACTTTATTAGATGGGATGTTGGCATCCTGGTTCAGGTACTTGCTCTCCGTTTCCAGAAAATAATGACCGAATAAGCCGACCGACCGGTAAAAATTAGCTCTTTTGGCCGACTGCAAATCTTTAAAAAAGGTTATCATCCAAGGCGCGATGTGCCGCTTAAAAAACCTCGCCTGAGCGGCGGGGAGGACATGGTTAGGCTGTTGGTAGATAAACGCCATGATTTCACAGAGTGCGCTGGCGTGGTCTTCCGCTTCCCGACAGCCTGTTTGCCTCACGATGCCCAGTTCCCAGAGATCCGAGCGCAAGGAAGCCAACGGTGCCGACTGGATCTTCTTTTCCCGGTACCACGATGCGTAAGGCACCAAC
>CAZGMX010000381.1:0-1672 GCA_964526865.1 uncultured Actinomycetota bacterium
GCATTGGCAAAAAAGTATAGAAAAATCGCCCTGTCTTGTATTTATATCAGACCTTTATTAAAATCGGCCATAAAAGGAGGGAGCCGCAGACTTGAAGCGCTTTTGCGCGACGAGGAGCTTGTTGAAAGAAAAAATGACCTAGAGTACTGGCAGCCCTTGATAAAAGAACTTGAAATATTGAGACATAAAAAATAGTCCTGCCTTCCTAATAATCCTTCAAGGCTATACTCAGGAAGTCCTTACAAAAATAAAGTCCGCTTTGGCTGAGCCGATTTTTGAGCGGCAAATTAATCGTTTCACTCTCAGCGAATTAAACTCAAAAATTCATTTTCATTTGCCTTGCTAAGTCATTTAGATTTTCTATACAATATATGTGCGGGGTGGAGCAGCCTGGTAGCTCGCAAGGCAGTTTTCGCAAACCTTTCCAAGAAATCACAAGCAATCATAAGCCATCACCATATTGACAAACCTGCCATCCGTCTTATCATAAGGAATCACAAGAAATCGCCAGTTCGCTCTAAAAACGAGCACTAAATCGAACACCATTGGAGCCCGAGTACTGGGCTGGCTTTCCCTAACCTCCGCAAACCCATCTGCGGTAGGCCTCGATCCATTCCGCACCAGCTGGAGGCGGCGAAGGAAGGGGAAGGTCAAGAATGGGAATGGTCTGCCGGTGTTTGCCGCTACGGCATACGGCTACGATCTCGTCGCTCCGATTCGTATCAACGCGCTCCACTATTACGAATATCCCCAGAAGTCGGGTTTCAAAAGGCAGATTAAGATGCTCCTCGATCATGGTAAACCAGCCTCCAACTTGTTCGGATTTGTTGTAACAGTCGATCGTAGCTTCCTCGGTCATGGCGTTAAACCGTGTCTTACTTAGTCTGTATAGTTTACCCCGTTAGAGAATGCCCCCGACTTCTGTCGGGGGTGTAGGGTTTTCATTGGAGATGGCGGTTTAATGCCGTCATCTACTCTCGTTAGAGAACTTGGTTCTCTAACGGGGTTTACGGGACTTGGGCATCCCTATCCTCCTTGGGAAGGTGGAGCGCTTATTGAACCGTTTATCTGCGTCTTTGCCTCTTTTTGATTTTATTCTTTTCCAAGACAGCACTTCTTATATTTCTTTCCACTGCTGCAGGGGCATGGAGCATTGCGTCCGATTTTGGGCTCCTGCCGCACATACTGAATCCATCCGGAGCAGAATTCCTCTCTGCGCTTTCGTTCTTCAGCTTCCAGGGAGTCGGCTTCCGCTGTTTTGCCGGCTTCCCTGAGCAATGGAATTAAGCGTTCCAGAATGTCAAGGCGGTCATAATCATCATCCGAGGATTCCAGTGCTTTGCGGTACAGAGATTCAGCTGCAGTCCAGTCTTTAATGGAGCGGTAAGCGTCGCCGGCATTAATCTGAATCCAGGTGTCTTCCGGGAATCGCGCCAAATTCTCCCGAATCTGCTCCCGCGCCTCCTGTTCCAGCCCCGCTTCAGCCAGAATGATCGCTCTGTCACCCAGAAAATTCTCCGCATCCATGATGTCCGACCACGACATAGCAAGTCCCGCTCCTTCCTTCACTAACCCCTTATCCGCCAGATAGAGTGGCATCTGTATCAACCACTCTGTCAAGTCATAGTGGTCAAGAGCGATTTCAAAGAGCCGGAATGCATCAGAATCTTTT
>CAZGMX010000382.1:0-1659 GCA_964526865.1 uncultured Actinomycetota bacterium
TGAAATTTTGCGCGCCTCGCGGGCCTGCCAGAAGCAGCCGGCGGAAAAAACGGGCGTTCGAAACTCTCCGCGTTCGCTGCCCATAAAGTACAAGATATCGACGTTCAACCCTTGCGCCATTTTTTCGAGCGTCTGCGTTTTAGGCACTTCGGTCCCTTGCTCCAGGGCCGCCACCACCTGCCATGAAACGCCGCAGACTCTTGCCGCGTCCTTTTGCGTCCATCCCCGCGCGACCCGGACATCCTTCAACCTCTGCGGCAAATGTCCAACGGCCAGGTCAGAAAGCAAGAGGGAATCGTGATAGACGCGATTCAAGCGGCTGAGCGATTGTGTCACTGAATGTTTGTCAAGCGACACATCCAGCGCGGTCTTTTCGAGCATCGCCGATTCTTTAATCGTGTCGGTCAATATTTTTAACGACGGTTTTTCATGCGTCCGCTCCACCAATTCGTGATAGATGCGCCGAACCAACAGATCCCGCCGGCTGGGAAGGGGCACGTCTTGCCCCCAGATGGCGTGAAAGATGGAGGGGGCCATCGCCCCCAGCGATTCGACACCAAACCGCTTCAGGGCATTCGGCTGGGGCATCAGTTTGTAGGACAGGGCGAAGGCAGACCGTTTTTTGCCTTTGAGTTTTAGAGATCCGCGAAAAATCGCCCTCGCTGTATCAGGCGATTCCGCGCACAGCGCATTCCATATGTGCGCGCGGTGAACGGGCGCCTCCGGGTCGTTGTTCCACCGGGTTTCCCGCAAAAATAATTCGGCAATCTCTTCGTCGGTATGAGATACACCCGACAGTCGTTTGATAAAATCCCCAGCGGCCACGCGATAGGTCTCTTCGTCGCAGATCTTGACATCTTTACAGCGCTCCAGGCGGCGTGATTTGGCGGAGGACTCTGTCTTCAGCGCAACATCCGTCTTCTGTTCCGCGCCGGCCGCGCCCAATTCTTTCTGCTCGCGCAGTTCCATAACTCGCTTGCCGCCGGACATGTAGCGGCGGTCCTGCGACAAGGAGTCCACGGGCACTGTTCTCAAAACCGCCTCCACCTCGCCGAGCATTTGTGCCGACAACTCATCTGCGAATTGCTGTGAAAGTGTCTCCAAATGGCTGAGGATACGTCCCAGCCCTTGAGAATCCGCCGGGGCTGTCGCCAATTCTTTCAGGAGATTCCGGGCATACATCCATTTGACAAATGGAGTCATGTGCAGAAACGGATTGCCTCCCAAAATGATCAGATAGGTGTCCTCAAAATCCGACGGATGGGTTCCTTCGGGTAACTTTACGCTGGTGTAGGTGATATTTCGTTCCCCAAAGATCCGGCAGAACTCTTTATGCTCCGCAGCAGTCACCAACAGCGTGCCGCCATCGGGTTTTAACAGCGAGAGAAGATTGTCCGCTGTTTTCTCCCAGAAAGGATGTATTTGCGCAATGCCGAGCGAAACCAAAGTGTCCTGGCTGAGTGTTTCCACCCGCATCATGGAAACATGGTCAAAACTGTGAGGGGCCAATTCGCCCCGTTTGATCTGCTCGTCCAACTTCATGACATCCCACGGCCGGTAGGTGATGTTTCCTTTTGCGGCCGCAACTCCCGGAAATTCTTCATCGATTTGTTTTTTAAGAGAGTCAAACCTCTCAATGCCCGACGGTTCAATGTATAT
>CAZGMX010000383.1:0-313 GCA_964526865.1 uncultured Actinomycetota bacterium
GGCAGAATCGCTTGTGAAATCCAAGGTTATGCCTATAATTGCGGAATCGCTGCCGGGCGCCGATAATGATTTGCCAATGCCCCGGTGAGAAATTATTTTTTGCCAATGAAAAAACGGCCAGGCATCCGTCACTTTTTAGCGCTTCGCGACTTTAACGACCATGAAATCCGGAGCATTCTGGCGTTGGCAGACAAAGTCAAAGCGGCTTTTAAGCGCGGCATCCCGAACCCGGGGCTGCGGGGCAAGGCCGGCGTGATGATTTTTGAAAAGCCCTCCCTGCGCACCCGGATTAGCTTTGATGTAGCTATGCATC
>CAZGMX010000383.1:323-1646 GCA_964526865.1 uncultured Actinomycetota bacterium
TTCCGCCATTCCGGTTATCAACGCACTCACCGACGATTGCCATCCCTGCCAGGCCATGGCCATGATGATGACTCTGCGGGAACGCTTGGGACAGGTGGAAAAAAAGACCGTCTGTTTTGTGGGCGACGGCAACAACGTGGCCGCCTCCCTCATGGTCATCTGCGCAAAACTGGGGTTGAATTTTGTCATGGCAGCCCCGCGCGGCTATGGTTTAAAACCTGAACTCCTGACCGAATGCCACACCATCGCACGCACCAATGGATGCAAGGTGAAACAGACGCACCATCTCCGTGAGGCGGTCCGGGACGCGGACATGATCTACACCGATACATGGACAAGTATGGGCCGGGAACAAGAAGCCGAACAGCGGCGCAGGATTTTCAAGCCGTTCCAGGTCAATCAAAAGCTGTTGGACGCGGCCCCGCGGCATGCCCTGGTCTCCCATTGCATGCCCGCCCATCGCGGGGAGGAGATTACTTCGGAGGTCATTGACAGCGACCGATCTATGACCTTTGATGAGGCGGAAAACCGGCTCCACGCCCAGAAGGGCATCCTGCTTTACCTTGTCAAACCGGCACGCTTCTGATCTATTTTCTACGGTTGCCTTGCGAGAATTTGCGGATTGGGGCAAATTTGAGCGGAAAAACAGGCTCAACCCGCAAATTCCAACACCCGGTCAACCACGAATTGTTTCTGTTCCCCGGTCAGCTCCGGATACACTGGCAGTGCCAGAGAGTGCCCGGCAGCCTGTTCCGCGTTGGGGAAATCGCCCTTTTGGTATCCCAGATACCGGAAGCATTTCTGAAGGTGCAGGGGCACGGGATAATAGACTTCGCACCCGATGTCGTTTTTTTTGAGATGCCTGATCAGGCCGTCCCTGTCTTCCACCAGAATCACGTACTGGTTGTAGATAGTCCGGGCAAAGGGTTTAATCAGGGGTGTGGTCACCCGCGAACCTTCAAAGGCCTTGTCGTAAAAGGCGGCATTTCCCCGGCGGCAATCCGACCACTGCTCCAGGTATTGTAGCTTGACCAGAAGGACTGCGGCCTGTAGCGCATCCAGCCTGAAGTTGCCGCCGATGAATTCATGGTAATACTTGGGTTCGGCGCCGTGGTTGCGGAATATGAGCAGTCGTTCGTATCGTTTCCGGGAAGATGTTGTCACCAGACCGCCGTCGCCGAAGCCGCCCAGGTTTTTGGAGGGGAAAAAGGAGAAACACCCGTAATCGCCCAGGCTTCCCACTTTTTTCCCTTGATAACTAGCGCCGATGGCCTGGGCCGCGTCCTCGATCACCAGTAGATCGTGTTTCCGAGCCACTGCCAG
>CAZGMX010000384.1:0-1642 GCA_964526865.1 uncultured Actinomycetota bacterium
ATTCATTAAATTGGTCGCCCAGAAATATACTCAACACGTCAACCGGTTGCAAGAAAGAACGGGCACGTTGTGGGAGGGGAGATTTAAAAGCTCGCCCGTGTCAAAAGACAATTACCTGTTGGCATGTGCCAGGTATATAGAACTCAATCCCGTGAGAGCAAAGATAGTTGAGGAACCGGATGATGATCCATGGAGCAGTTATATATCCAAGACAAGAAGTACCCCAGGGGGTGCCGATATAGACCAATTGCTCGATGAGGATCAGATGTATGCCGGAATGGGTGACAATGAGTCTGAGCGGAGACTGAATTACGTCAAATGGGTCAAGGAAAAATTACCGCAAGAAGAATGGGCCACAATCCGCAAGGCGGTGAATAAAGGCGGGGTTTTTGGGAATATTCATTTTAAGAAGACGTTAGCCCGTCTTCGCGGATTCGACCTAATTCAGAATATTTTCAATCCATAAGTGGTTGATTCTCCGTAACGCGCATTTTCGGTTGAGCTTGAAAACTGCCTGTAGTGCAGACCTACCCCCTTTCACCTTATACGCCGTCGTGATATTTTTATGACATCATGTTTTTACGATGCAGCAAAAGAAAAAAAGATGGCAAGGAACACCGCTATTGGAGCGTGGTGGAAAACCGTCGCGCGTCCAGTGGCAAGGTGGTCCAGCGCCATGTGCTCTATCTGGGTGAGATCAACGACTCGCAACAGATGGCCTGGCGTAAAAGCATTGAGATATTCGGGGATGGAGAGGAAGGGCCACAGACCATTGCATTATTTCCCGAAGATCGGCCAGTGCCCATATCCGATGAAGCGGTCGTAAAAATCCGTCTAAAAGATTTGGCATTGAAGAGGCCGCGGCAATGGGGAGCCTGCTGGCTTGCCTGTCATTTGTACGAGCAGTTGGGACTGGATAAATTCTGGAGAGAGCGATTAACGCCAAGTCGCAAAGGGACTCGATGGGATTTGATCATGCAAGCAATGGTGTGCTATCGGCTGATCGATCCAGGAAGTGAATGGCGGTTGCATCGGGAATGGTTTGAGCGCAGCGCCATGGGGGATTTATTGGGAGCGGGCTATGAGCTTGTAGAAATCCACAAACTCTACGAATGCTTGGACTTGCTCTTGGCGCATAAAAAGGAACTGTTCGATCATTTGACAAACCGGTGGAAAGATTTATTCAACACCTCCTACGAGGTACTGCTTTACGATCTGACCAGCACGTACTTTGAAGGTGACACACGCTTTGGCGAAGAAGACAAAAGAAAGTATGGATACAGCCGAGATAAGCGATCTGATTGCGTACAGGTGGTTGTCGCATTGATTGTAACACCGGAAGGATTCCCGCTGGCGTACGAGGTGCTTCCTGGGAACACTCGTGATTGCACCACATTGGCAGCCTTTCTAAAGAAGATTGAAGATCAATACGGGAAGGCAAAGCGGATATGGGTGATGGACCGTGGCATACCCACCGAAGAGACATTGGCCACAATGCGCCAGAGCGATTACCCCATGTATTACTTGGTCGGCACACCGAAAGGCAGCTTGAGCAAGCTGGAAAAAGATTTGGTGAATCTGCCATGGAAAGAGGTGCGCGACGGAGTCCAAGTGAAATCGTTGGACCAAGGCAACGAAATGT
>CAZGMX010000385.1:0-1641 GCA_964526865.1 uncultured Actinomycetota bacterium
GGCCGGAACGTATGAGCGAATCGTCCGTGCCCATGCGGCCGTCCTGGAAAAAATGTTTGGTCCCGGAGCCGCCCGGAAGGTCCTCAATTATCAAGACCAATTGGTTCGCAAGGCTCTCTATACGCTCTTTTGCAGGGATCCCAAATTTATCCGGCAATATACGGATGGCAAGAATAACCGCCAGCGCGTGATTTGGAATCTGTCCATGATGTCCGGTGCGCATAAAAGGAATCTCCTGGCACAGGTGGGCAAAATAGAAGGCCGGGAAATCCCCGATGAAGCGGCGCTGACGGACGTCCTGTCGGATTGGCTTGACGGTTTGCAGGCCGTGGAGGCGTTGGGCTTGGACAGAACGACGCTCATAGACAGGAAAAAAACCGGGGACTTGATGTCCGCTGTGGTTTTGGGCGAAGAGCGCATATCTCAATGGTATCATCCGATCGCGACGTTGAGAGAGTACATCGCGTTTGAAGAAAGGCGGTCCGGTCTGCTGGAAGAGCGGAGGAGAAAGGGTGGGATATTGGCTTTGCCCGGGGAGAACCCCTCAGAATTCAGACGGTTATTGAAGTTTATTCGCGAGGAGACGGGATTAAACCCGCGGACGGGGGAGGAGGCGTGGGATATCTGCAAGCCATGGTTCTACTTGAAATCATTTGCGCGTTATGCAGGGGTGGATCCCACCACGGGGCAGCGGTTTTTAACGAGCCATGGGGTAAGGATATTTGACGTCAAAGTGTCCGCACGACAATTATATGATCTGATTTCGCCGCGATGTGTGGAGGTATTGGAGAAGGAGCGCCGGCAATTGCTGGACCGTGCCGAAGCGTGGCACGAAAAGACATTCCATAAAAAAATCCATCTGGCCTCCATGGACGACCTTTATGCCTGGACGTGCCCGGATGAATTGCCGGCCCTGTTCCCGTTTCTTACTCCTGCTATGGCGAGGGGCTTGATTTCAGGCCGTGTTCACGCTTTTCCTGCCGATAGTAAGAATCTCATGCGGCGGAAATATTTTATCCCGCCCGCAGAAATTGAACGCATGAAAAAGGAGGTTGTGGCCTGGGTTGCGGGTGCGGATGTCCTGAACGTGCTAATAAAGCATGGTGTCGTGCCGGCGAAGGTTACGGCAGAGACGCTGGATTTTGACACGGCGAACACTGCGGTGGCCGCCGTCCGGAAAGAATGGATTACTCTTCCCGCATTCGCATCCCAAGCGGGGCTCTCAGAGGACGTTGTGACCGATTTGGAACGTAAAGGCGCAATTGACGCCGTCCCCATGGCGCTCTTTTCTGCGGGAAGGACGGATCTCTACGTGCCGCGGGAATGCCTGCGGGAGGTGGAGCGGATGAATAAAAGCGGACTGCTCAAGGGTAGGATGTTTTTGGAACAACAATGCGGTGTCCGAGTTGGCTCGCTGGGGGAGGTGAGGCCGTTGTTGGCGCAACACTGCATGACCTGTGCCCAACTCGCGGCGAGGCTGGGATTGCCCGCCATCGTTCACAAGCCCAAAAAATATCCCCTGGTGACGCTGTATTTTGTGGGCAACCGGCGGCAGACGTATTTGCGCATGACCGATGCCGAGGCATTTTTACGGGCGGAACAGGCCAAGCTGGAGGCCGTGCTTGCCGCATTGCCGCCGGG
>CAZGMX010000386.1:0-1637 GCA_964526865.1 uncultured Actinomycetota bacterium
GTGGTGCGGGCGAAGAACGAAGGCGTGGTTAAACACGTAGATTCGGATCGTATCATGATTCGACAGACCAAAAACAAAAAAAAAGAAGATGATCTTGTGGATATTCCCGAACGTGATATTTACCGCTTGATGAAATTCAAACGCTCCAATCAGGACACCTGTTATAATCAGCGGCCGGCAGTGGAACAGGGGGAACATGTCAAGGCTGGACAGGTGATTGCCGACGGACCTGCCACGGACCAGGGCGAGATGGCCCTGGGCCGGAATGTCTTCGTGGCCTTTATGCCTTGGTATGGATATAATTTTGAAGATGCCATTATTGTCAGCGAAAAGTTGCTTCAGGAGGACGCCTTCACATCGGTCCATATCCAGGAATTCGAGCTTCAGGTCCGGGACACCAAACGCGGACCCGAGGAAATTACACGGGAAATCCCGAACGTCAGCGAGGAGGCATTAAAAAATTTGGATGAAAATGGTATCATCCGCACGGGAGCCCATGTGGAACCAGGAGACATTCTGGTGGGAAAGGTCACGCCCAAGGGCGAGACCGAACTTTCCCCGGAGGAGCGCCTGCTCCGCGCCATCTTCGGGGAGAAAGCCGGCGATGTGCGTGATTCTTCGCTCAAGGTCCCGCCAGGCGTTAGCGGCACCATCATCGAGAACATTGTCTTTTCGCGCAAGGAAAGGGACAAGAAGACCAAAAAAAAGGACAAAAAGGCAATTGAAGACATGAACGAGGAATTCGAAGAACAGATTGAGAATATCAGCAAAGCCAGAAACGATCGTCTTTGGGAAATTCTCCAGGATCAGGTTTGCAAGGAGCTTTCCGATTATGAGACCCAGGAGAAGTTTCTGAATGCTGGTTTGAAATTCAATCGCCAGAACTTTAATAAAATTAATTGGTTCCGGATTTCTTCGGAAAGTGATATCTGCGACGATGTGCGCGTCAATAGCCGCGCGATCAAGCTCCTCTCCCGTGCCAACGGGGAAATCCGGCGACTGAAGGATGGTTGGGACAAACAGATCGACCGCGTTGTCCGGGGCGACGAACTTAAGCCCGGCGTGCTTCAGATGGTCAAGGTCTATGTGGCCAAAAAACGCCAGCTTTCCGTGGGAGACAAGATGGCCGGTCGACATGGAAACAAAGGGGTAATCTCCAAAGTCGTTCCGGTGGAAGATATGCCGTATTTGCCGGATGGAACCCACGTGGACGTCATCCTCAATCCACTGGGCGTGCCCTCCCGGATGAATGTGGGGCAGATACTGGAAACCCATCTGGGTTACGCGGCCAAATCCATGGATCGTTGGATCGCCTCTCCAATTTTCGACGGAGCATCCATTGAAGATGTGCAGGCCGCTTTGAAGGAGGCCGATCTTCCAGTGTCAGGGACCTCCGAATTGTATGACGGAAAGACCGGGAAGAAATTTGACAGCGCGGTGACCATCGGACATATTTATGTTATGAAGCTGTCTCACCTGGTAGAGGACAAAATCCACGCCCGTTCCATTGGGCCGTATTCGCTGGTGACCCAGCAGCCTCTGGGCGGCAAGTCCCAATTCGGCGGACAGCGTTTTGGTGAAATGGAAGTCTGGGCCCTGGAAGCTTACGGCGCGGCCTATACACTACAGGAAATTTT
>CAZGMX010000387.1:0-1631 GCA_964526865.1 uncultured Actinomycetota bacterium
TTGTGTCCAGAAAGATGCTACCTGTCGGACACCGCGATTGATGCGAAACTCTGCCGCTTCGCCATGTCTTTGAAGAAGTGCGGCGATTGTCTTTTTTATGATTTCCTCGGCAACCACGCTTTTCTGTGCCTCTAACGCGCTCAGAAAGAGCATGCATGCCAGAAACATTGCAACGATTGTGTTTTTCATTTTTCACTCTTTAAAAGTTCCCAGGGCATTGCCCTGGGCTATGTTATTGCGCCCATTGCAGGGCTGGAACAATACTTTATCGAACTATTTTTTTCTAGGCAGTGGAACTGCGATGAACCGAGAAGCATTGCCGCTGCGGACGAGCATTAGGATTCGCTGTTGCGATTTTTCGACGGCTTTCTTTAAGTCTGCAATATTGTTCACTTTGATCTGATTGACACGGATAATGAGATCTCCTTCTCGCAGACCGACTCGTGCGCCGATGCTCCCGTCTTCGACAGCGGCGATCAGGACACCTCGTTCGTCTTCATAACCGAGACGTTTTCCGACTTCCGGGGTAAGCTCTTGCAGCTTGAGACCAAGGGATTCAAACATTTCCGTGCTGCCGCCAGGAGACAGCTTGCCCCAATCGGCCTTACTCAAATCACCGATTTTCACTTGGCCTGTGGTATGCTCACGGTTCCGGAATAACTCGACCGCCACGGTTTTTCCGATTTCTGTGGCTGCCACGATATTCCTGAGTTGGTTGCCGCCCTCGACCGGTTTGCCGTCAAAAGTCAGAATAACATCGCCCTGGCGGATACCGGCCTTGTCGGCTGGACTGCCTGGGGCAACATCCGCAACGATCGCGCCTCGCATTTCCTGGAGGTCGAAGCTTTTGGCGAGTTCCGGCGTTACCGGCTGAATTTGGACACCGAGCCAACCACGGGCGACTTTACCATGGCTGACGATCTGTTCCATCACATTTCTTGCCATGTTGATGGGAATGGCAAAACCAATGCCTTGATACCCACCTGTACGGCTCGCGATGGCAGTGTTGATCCCGATGACTTCACCGTTCAGATTCACGAGTGGGCCGCCGGAATTGCCCGGATTGATGGCCGCATCGGTCTGGATAAAGTCTTCGTAGGCGGCAATGCCCACATTGGCACGGCCTTTGGCGCTGATAATGCCGGCGGTCACTGTCTGAGAGAGACCGAATGGATTGCCGATCGCCAACACCCATTCGCCGACTGCGATCTCGTCCGAATTGCCAAGCGGTGCGAAAGGCAGGTTGTCTGCCTCGATCTTGATGACCGCCACATCTGTTTGCTCGTCGGTTCCCAAAATTTTTGCCGGGAACTCGCGCTTGTCACCCATTTTGACGATCACTTCGTCAGCATCTTTCACGACGTGGTTGTTGGTGATGATGTGTCCCTGAGCGTTGATGATGACTCCGGAACCAAGCCCTTCCTGGCGAAATTCACGCTTGGGACCAGGTTGAGATGGTATCCGATCCGGGAAAAAACGACGGAAAAAATCATCGCCGAAAAAGTCCTGGAACGGGTCTGTCCCTTGGTTTGTAATTTTACGGACTACGGCAATATGAACTACCGCGGGTGTGACTTTCTGGGACACTTGGATAAAAGCCCTCGATTGATCGTGCATTCGCTCGATCGCTG
>CAZGMX010000388.1:0-1626 GCA_964526865.1 uncultured Actinomycetota bacterium
CCACGGCGAATGGAATTACACCATCCGGCCGCGCAACAGTTAAAATGGCCGAAAGTTGTTCAAGTTATTTTGCGGAGGCTCCTCAGAGTTACAGTTGGCGTGCCTTGGTCCCAACCTTTGGCCATCCAGTCGCCGGCAATTCCCAAGGGGAACGATCCGGGAAAATTCCAGCTTTTGGTATATGTGTTCTGACTATCCATGAGCACAATCTCTTGTCCCAAGACCGAAACCGCCGGAAGACAGATACCTATTACCATCAACACTCCCACTATTCTCCGGTTCAAATCACCCATCTTCAGATTTCCTGATCCCGTCGGAAAATACTTTGGCACTTTTTGGCGTCAAGCCAACCGATGAATCAGGCGGATGTCGGTTGTAGGGGCACGGGATGCCGTGCCCTACGAATGGACCCGCGTGTGGTCATGCCCACCCATAGGCATGCGATCATCGGAATTTCCGTTGACAAGGGCACGGCACGCCGTGCCCTTGCGTGAACGGACAAAGAACGAAGCCATTTTCAAGCCGAAAAAGTGCCAAATCATTTTCCGAAAATCCAGCATAGTTACGGATACGGATCAGGAAATCCGATCTTTAATCATCCCGATTAAAACCAATTGCCCAAACATTCCCGGCCGATCACCGGTTCGCAATAAAATCAATTTCAAACCGGCGCGTTTCTGATCCTTGAACCCAAGCCCATCTTCTACATACTGCGCGCGGGTCAAATTCCATCTTTTCCCACCGGTTGGAAAGGCCAGGATTTCCTTCGCCGACACCATATGGTTTGATCCTGGCCTGCCGGCGTCGTAGGCCCCCCCCCCGTCTGCCCTGATCTTCTTGGTATGGGAATAAAGGGTCTTTCGCTTTGCATGCGGCGATTAATTCAAAAACTGGATTTTTAACTGCGCACAGTGTATTCATATACCCCGCCCCATAACGGGGCCCTAAAGCCGCATTTAGCGCGCCGCAAGGTCATGACAAACATATCAGGAACGCCGCACGCGCAGCGTAACGCCGGTCAGGGTTAAGAGCGCCAAAAGTGTGCCGCCCGCGCCCGCGCCGCAGCCGCCGCCGTGGTCGCCGCGCGGGGTGGGGCCATCGTCATCGGTAATCGTCGCAGTCGCGCCGTTCTCGTTCACGCTGTAACTCGCAGCGCTGAACTGCAAACTCCCAGCCGGCGGCGGACCGCCGGAGTACTTCCGCGAAAGATACATCTCCACCGCCTGCCGTTCCGCCTCGGACAATATGCGGCCGTAGACCAGCACTTCGGCAAAGTCACCGCTGAAGGAATTCGGATAGCCGCTATTCCCCCACTGCCCGATTTAATAATCAGCCAGGTTCGTCACGGCCGCGGGCTGTGTGCCGCCAACAGTCTTGGAAATACCGTTGAGATACATCTTGTGGTACGGCGCAGTGCTCGCATGCTCCCCGGTAATCACAAGGGCCGTTTGCCCAGGCAATGCGGGACCAGTCAAGCGATAGCCGGAGCTATAGAGCGAGTAGTATGTATCGTCCCCGGCAAACCTGCAGATAGTGGCTGCGGGACCGCTCGTCCAACTGCCATCAGTGCCGAAGTCAAAAACATGCTCATAATCCCCGACGGGCTGATGCAATTGCGCGAAGCGG
>CAZGMX010000389.1:0-1612 GCA_964526865.1 uncultured Actinomycetota bacterium
GTCAGCGCCGAACGCGCGGCATAAGGTGGCCAATGTCATTGCGAGCCCGCCGAAGTATTAGTGGCGGGCGCGGCAATCTCGTTGGATTGGCGGCAGTCCCGTCGAGATTGCCCGCCACTGAAGCGTCGGCGGACTTGCAGCTTCGTCGTCCGCCATTGAAACAGTGGCGGACTCCTCGCAATGACCTCCTCCCCCCATTGTGGGGGAGGATTGAGGTGGGGGGCGAGAGGGAGTAAAAAGATAGGATGCTGATTTAAAATATGAATAACATGCAAAAGGCCATCGCAGTCATCAACGCAATCCTCCTCCTCCTCCTCCTGCCCCAGCTCGCCCTGGCGGATGTCTCCAGGGAGACGCTGGCGCCGCGGGCCGGTGATCCCGACACCCAGCGCGACATGGGGGTCGCCGGTGCAGGCCGGCTGGTGGAAAAGCTGGACGACGCTAAGGCCCTGGCCCAGATGGACACAGCCCTGCGCGCCACCCTTCCCCGCCGTGTCTATAAAAAGGTCGTTCCCTGCGCCGCCGCCCTTCTGCGCATCGTACAAAATGAAGAAGTCCTGCAGAGTGCTCTGCCGGAAGGACACACCGCCTTTTTTGACGGCAGAATGCCTGCCCTCCAGCGGGAACTTGCGCCGCTGGGATTGAAGGAAAAAGACCTCTTCAAAATCAAGCGCGCCCTCCAAAAGTTTAGTCTGACGACAGGCATCGGCCTGCGCCGGGCACAGGAATTGCCGCCGCCCGCGCCGGACGCGCGGTTGCTGGAACAGTTGGGATTTCAGGAGGCAAACGACCAGTGGGCCCTGCGGTTCGGCTATGAGGGTGTTCCCCGCCGGACGGGCATAGGCCCGGTTTACGCGGCGGACTTGATGGAGGAATTTTTGAAGATATATGAGGAGAAAGCGCCCTACGACCCAAGTGAATTCAAAGATGCAACTCCCATGTTTCTTTATGAAAAACTCACTGAAATCCCGTCAACAGGCATAGCCGGCGCGAAAGGGACCACCCTGACAGAGGCCCAGGTCCGATTGATAAAAGACATCATCATGAAAGACGGGTATCTTTGTCAGCACCCCGAACTGATCACACTGGAGACAGTTTTTGCCAATCTGCTCACAAGGTTGAAGGCCTCCGTGATGGACCGCGAATGGGGCGACATGAGCGAACTGAGAGTCACCGTGGCAAAAGAGGTGGATGACAAGATGGCGGCGTGGCTGAAGGAATTGCTCAACGATTTTGGCCCCTTGCTGGCAAAATTCGGATACACATCATTTGAGATTCAGACGACGCAGGCACCCGACGCCTCCATAGACACAAGCGCCGCGCCGATACTGCGGTTGAATGTGCCTCATCCGGAACGCGAGGGTTATTCGCCGAGGAAAATTGTTCTGACACTGCAAAACCAGATCATGAATCTGATTCCCGAAGATACCTGGCAGGTGGAAGAACTACGGCTGAAACGCTTGAGCGCAATTGAACAGCCCTCGTTGCACGCCAAGAATTGGCGGACGCTCCACGTCCTCTCCGCGATGCACGGCGGCGTCAGTGCCTGGCAGACATTGGCCTGGCTGTGTTCCTATATGCCGGAGCTGGCCCTGCGCCTTGCCGACGGGCC
>CAZGMX010000390.1:0-1608 GCA_964526865.1 uncultured Actinomycetota bacterium
GACTCTTCACGATATGGAAGCGGTCCAGCACGAGTTTGGCATCAGGGCAGTGATCCAAGATGGCGTCGATGTAGGTCACGCTCATGTCGCAAGCGGCGAATTGAACGCGCTTGCGCTGCTCCGGACTCAGACAGTCCCGGAAGAACCTGTCGATCGTCTCTCGGCCCTTGCCGTCCCCGATCCAGACCACCTTGCTTCGCGCCAGATCGTAGACCACGGTTGCGAACCGATGGCCCTTTTCGTAGCTGATTTCGTCGATCCCCAGCACGCGCAACGACCGGATTTTGTGATCCTTTCGGAAATGCGCGATCAACCGGTGCAACAGGTCCGAGAGCGTCGAGGCCGGAATGCGCAACAGTTCCGCGGCCGCCTGCTGGGTCATGATGCGGCAGTACCGGAGCACGAGGTATTCAAAGCGGTATGTCTCGTGACTGTTGGGGCGGGCCCAGGGGATCTCTTCCTGGACCCTGCCATGGGTGCGACAGAGAATCTCTCGCGGAACATAATGGAAAAAGACCTCCACCCATCCCCAAGGGATATCTTTCCAAACCCGCTCCTGCCTATGAGAGCACAAGAGCCGACCCCGGTGGCCGCAATAGGGACAGCGTCCACCGTTCTTGTATGGGCGTACCCACAAGTGCAACTCCCGAAAGCGATTTCTGAATTCAACATCGTTGACCCGCAATAACCTTTGGAGATGCAGCACACGAATGATAAACTTGCCAAGCGACATAGGTCTCCTTTCCCCTCTGGGGGTGGGTGTGAAAGTCCACAGGAGCCTATGTCGCTTTGTATATCCAAGTCAAACCGCCGATATTCCTTGCATGAACCTGACAGAGCCAAAAAACGCCCAAACTCACAGGAAAATAGAGTATGGAAATGCCGCGACTGTGGAAATTGTGGAAATCGAAAAAGCCCGATTCCCACAATTCCCACAGCCGCTTGGAAATCCGCCGACAACATGCCTTTGCCACGATTCAAAATGTCTCCCGGCGGCGGATTCCCACATTCCCACACTCTCGGCGGCTAATTTTTTTATAAAATAATAGAAACCAAGAACTTATAAAAACAATTTTGACCCGTTATGGCTTTGTTAGACGCATAAGGAAAATGATAAAATTGTCGAGCGACACAGGTCTCTTTTCCCATTATCTAAAAAGATGGGTGTGAGCGTTCAGAGGAGCCTATGTCGATTCGTATATCCACGTAAATCCTCAATTATTTCGTTGCGAAACCCGGATAGAGCCCGCTTTCTCCCACCGGCCCGCGATCTCGCAATCCCGGGCGGCTCTGGGGTCTCTCGGTTCTCGAACGTGGAGTTGCTGTGCATGCCCAGGGCCTTCGACTCCGCAGGGGTTCGGTGCACTCGCGCTCGCGCACACCGCCTTCTTGACTCCCGGGCTGCCCGACGCCGTCGTCACCCTGATTTGGGCGATTTCGGAGCTCATTACCAGGCCTGCACTTTCCCCTGTCAACGCTTCAGGTGCGGCCTCACGACCGCCCTCACACGACTCGGGGCCAGGATGGTTCGCAACTCTTTTCCTGTACGACTCTCTCATTCGCTACTCCACGCCGGTTTGTCCCGACGCTATCCGGGCTCGGCCCGCA
>CAZGMX010000391.1:0-1607 GCA_964526865.1 uncultured Actinomycetota bacterium
GCAAATAGCGCCGGTTATATCGCCCGGCGGGAATTGTCAGAGGGACACGCCAACTGACCACCAGCCCGTACCCCTCCAAACCGATCAGCTTCCTCGGATTGTTCGTCAACAGGCGGATACTGGTCAGTCCCACATCCGCGAGAATCTGGGCTCCGATCCCATAGTCTCTGGGATCAGCCTTGAATCCCAACTTCTCATTGGCGCTCACTGTGTCAAATCCCTGGTCCTGCAGGGCATAGGCTTTCAATTTGTTCTCCAAACCTATCCCCCGGCCCTCTTGCCTCAAGTAAAGGATAACGCCTTTTTTTTCTTTGGCAATAAGTTCCATCGACCGGTGCAGTTGTTCCCCACAGTCACAGCGCTGTGATCCCAGCACGTCCCCGGTCAGACATTCCGAATGCACGCGGACCAGGACATCCCTTTGCCCGGATACCTCTCCCATGATCAGCGCGACGTGCTGGTTCTTATCGATGACAGACTCATAGAGCCGCAGGTCGAACGTCCCATGTTTTGTTGGCAGCGTGGTCCGCACGACAGGCTGGATCAGCCGGTCCTTTTTGCGACGGTATTCGATGAGCTGGGCGATACTGCAAATCTTCAGACGATGCCGCCGGGCCACCCGGAACAATTCCGGCAGTCTGGCCATGGTTCCGTCGTCGTTCATGATTTCGCAGATGACACCCGCCGGCTGCAAGCCGGCAAGTCGCGCCAGGTCCACCACCGCCTCGGTATGTCCCGCGCGCCGCAAGACTCCGCCCTCACGGGCCATCAGGGGAAAGCTGTGTCCCGGCCGCTTGATGTCGCCATGCCCATATTTTGAATCGACCAGCACCTGAATGGTTCGCGCGCGGTCGTGGGCCGAAATGCCGGTGGTCACATGATCTTTGGCATCGACAGAGACGGTGAATGCGGTTCCAAAGGATTCCTGGTTGGACTGGACCATGGGGAAGAGGCGCAGTTCTTCCAGCCGCTCGGCACTCATCGGAACACAGATCAGACCGCGGCCGTGCTTGGCCATAAAATTGATGGCGGCAGGGGTCACCTTTTGCGCCGCCATGACAAGGTCCCCTTCGTTCTCACGGTCCTCGTCGTCGGTGACAATGACCATCCTGCCGGCGCTAATGTCCTGAACGATTTCTTCTGTGGTATTGAATTTCATAAATAAAAAAGCCCCGAAGGTTGTTCGGGGCAATGTCACGATGCACTCAAACGGCCCTGCCGGCATACGCCGGTCAAACCGCGCATCTTCTCCCATCCGGACTGTCACCGTCGGCCCTGGAATTTCACCAGATCAATTCCGAATTCTTTCGGAAGTCGCGGGCTTTACCGCCGGTCGGGTTTTTCACCCTGCCCCGAAGATGAAAGATAGTATAGCGGATATCCCGCCGATGTTCAGCACAAATATGCCAGTTACGCACAAATCAATGCGCGGAACTCCCCGCACCCTTTTGGACTACCCGCTTGTCGAGCTTGGCGCAAATCGATCCAAAAAAGAGATCCCCTTTGGCAAAAACGGGAATCCGGTTTTCGTCCCGGGAAAACCACGCGGTGAATTTTCTGAATTTACTATTGCTCAGCATACCGCCCAATTCGACCGACTGCATTTT
>CAZGMX010000392.1:0-400 GCA_964526865.1 uncultured Actinomycetota bacterium
TTCATTGGAGGAGGCTTTGATGATGCGATCGAGAAGGGCAGAGGGTTTTTGGGTGTCATAGCCAAGCCTTTCTGTACCCATTGCATTGATCGTATCAATGTCATCCCAGATATTTTCAATCGGGCGTCCTTTGAGTTCGTGTACATACTGTTTGAATTCGGGGTATTTTGCTCCTTTCGAAAACCTAACCTTGCCTTCTGCCTCAAGACTTTTCAGTCGTTCCTCAGAGTAAGTTGCCATAACATTCCAACGATACTTCCCATGCACATCCTCTTGGTTGAATCGCTCATAGTATTCTGACGGATAATCACCGTATTGAATGTTAAACTGATATGAGGCTTTGCTTCGGACATACAAAAAAATGGTGTCAGTATTAACCGAGAACTTTTGCGAAACGGAA
>CAZGMX010000392.1:410-1597 GCA_964526865.1 uncultured Actinomycetota bacterium
TCTTCGTTGGAGGATAGGTTTATCACCCGCGCAAGTAGTTCTTCAGACTTCTGTGTGGGATAATACAGTTTCTCGGGATCAGTCGGACTTGTTATCTTTTTGACATCGGGCCACCAGTTATTGATTGGTGTTCCTTCCTTCCTCAATTCTGCGTTAGGCCCCTTTACTGCTGTTCTTCCACGTTGCACTGTGCCTTCTGAATACGGCCTGTACTGAGTATTGTATATCCAATTATCGCCCTTGGAGTACCAGAATATATCTTCATGCTTCTTTGGCATTTCAGTCTGAGGAACACCTCCACCGCTATATAACCAAACGATATGGTTTCGTATAGATTCTTTGCCGAAGACTTCATCTAATATGAGACGGACATATCCACTCACCCGCCAATCACAATGCACATAAATACTCCCATCCTCAGCCAGCAAATCCCGCATCAGCACCAGCCGTTCATAGATCATAGCAATGAAGGAATCCGCACCCTTGCCCCATGTATCACGGTAGGCAATCTCCTCCATAATGTTGGGTTTCTTGGTAAAGGTGTCGCCGCCAATCTCAATATCCATTGAAAAATCCGCACCCACATCAAACGGTGGGTCAATGTAAATCAACTTGAGTCCACCTTCTTTTTCTATCTCCTCACGCAAGGGCCCATTTTTGAGACTGGAAAGGATGAGTTTGTTATCGCCCCAGATGAGTTTATTGGTCCAACCCTTAAGTTGTCGCCCGCGGGAATCCATATCAAACAGGTTCAACTGTCCAGATGTATCTTTCTCAGAGCGAGGCTCGTCAACCTGCTCAATAACCTGAAAAGGCAGGACAATGTTCGTAACCTCGCTGGTCTTGCCATTCCAGACCAGCTCCACTTCCCGTTTATCCTCAAACAACAGAAAGCGATACCTGTCCGGCAACGGCTTACCAGCCTCTATGTAGCGGATGATTTCTTGTTGTTCTTGTTGTGTCAGTTGAGCCATAACACCTATACCGAGAATAAATGTAAATTGCAAATCGTAAAATGATAAAATACAGAATAGATGCGAGGTTTTTTATTCTGACTCTTGAATCCTATTTAGTTTTTTGCTAAGCTTGTTGCTTGTGGGTAAATGAAGACTTTGGAGAATTCATTTCAAAGGCTAAACATTTCCTTTAAGGGTTACAAAGGCATCAACTACATCTGGGTCAAACTG
>CAZGMX010000393.1:0-1597 GCA_964526865.1 uncultured Actinomycetota bacterium
CGAATGCGCCATGGCGCCCACGAACTGCCACGCTGAATCGCGCGGTAATTGCCTGTCCGTATCAAGGGTGATCACGTACTTCACGTTCAACAAGACTGTCGTGTCACCGACGAGTGAAAAACATCTTCTTTGGATACCCTGTACCCCGCCGCGCAGAAGAGAGTCCAATTCCGCAAGCTTCCCTCGCTTACGCTCGTAACCGAGAGAATACCAATCAGAACAAGCGCCCAACCCTGTACCCACCGGCATGCGCCTTTGCGTTCAAAGGGCCAAAAAAAGATTCTCAGGAACAAATGAGGCAAAGCATCGAGCCGGGAAACTGAAAAATAGATTGATAATTTTGCGGTGAAATCGTAATATTACGTGAGTGCAGTTTTCCCGTTCCTCTCAACCATAAGGGAGCATGATGAACCTGGAAGCCTTCTTCAAGCCGCACACGATGGCGGTAATCGGCATTTCCACCACATACGACCGGCATCCCGCCAACGTGATCTATAACAAGAATCTCCACCGCTATCCCGTTACCGTCTATCCCGTCAGTCCCCGCGGCGGACTGTTGCAGGGAGAACGGGTATTCACCGGCCTCTCCGAAATCCCGGACAAAATAGATCTGGCGGTAATTGCCGCCCGTGCCGAATACGTCCCCCCTATCGTGAGCGAGTGTATAAACAATGGGGTGAAGGCAGCGGCGGTCATCTCCGGAGGTTTTGCCGAGGTCGGGCGGGATGACCTCCAGGAACGCCTCGCCGGCATTGCCAGGGAAGCGGATTTTCCCGTTATCGGGCCCAACTGTCTGGGCATCTACTCGCCTTCCCAAGTGGATACCTTTTTCCTGCCCGGCGAACGCATGGTACAGCCCCACACCGGTCACGTTGCCCTGGTCAGCCAGAGCGGGGGCATTCTGGTGGATCAAATGATCAAGTTTACCGAGGCGGAGGTGGGGCTTTCCGTTGCCGTCAGCATCGGCAACAAGGCGCTCATCCGTGAGTTTGACCTGCTCAGCTATCTTGCCGAAGAACCCCGCACGAAGGTCATTGTCTTCTACGTGGAAGGCTTTGGCAGGAATGAAGGCCGCCGGTTCGTCCTGGCAGCCGCCCAGGGTTCCAAGCCGGTGGTGGTGATCAAGGCTGGCAAGAGCCCGGGAGGAAACCGGGCAGTATCCAGTCATACCGCCTCCCTGTCGGGCCATTATGAAGTCTTCTCGGCAGTGCTGGCCCAGCATGGCTTAATAGAAGCGAAATACGAGACGGAGCTGATTTCCTCTTGCTAAGCTCTGCTCTGTTACCCGAGAACCATAGAAGGCAAGGTCGGCATTGTCACGGGAAGCGGGGGGCACGGTGCCATGGCGGTGGACAGTTGCTCCATCCACGGCATTGCCGTGCCGGTCCTGTCGGAGGCGGCCCAACGGGAAATCAGGGACTTTCTGTCCCCAAGCGTGCGGGCCATCGCCTCCGTCGCCAATCCCCTGGACCTGACGGGCAGCGCCGTGGCTGACGCCTTTGTGGCAACGGGCGATTATTTAAGCAAGGTCGAGGAGATAGACTGCCTGCTCTTTTTAATGTTGCCCTATCTGCCGGGAATCACCTCCGACGTGGGC
>CAZGMX010000394.1:0-1594 GCA_964526865.1 uncultured Actinomycetota bacterium
CGCATTGGCGTCGTAACAGCTGGCAATAACATTGTCCCCTTCCACCCTAAACTGCCAGGCCTGCCATGGCTCGGTTAGGTAAACACTGTTAATGAGACCATCCAGCGAGACGCTCCGCGTCAATCCCGTCTGGATATCCAATATGTTCAACCATTTCCCGAAATCGGGGGCTATCCCATTCATAGCCGTTGTAAACAAACAATAACGTCCGTCCGGCGTAGTAATTATTGGGCGCGTTGTCAGCACCTCGCCTTTGATTTGCGTCAGCGACATCTCGCGGCCATTTTGCCGGGTAACCACAGTCACCGTCGTATTCGCGGCATATTGCTGAGTGGTATGCCATTGATATACCCGCGTTGCCGCATCCGGTTGGGCGAAGCTTTCCATCTGATATTGATTCACCGTCCCCGGGTGTGCCATCAGATCCACCGTACGCAACTGCAATGTCGCGGGATCAAATACCAACAAGCGGTAATTGCCCGTCGCATCTTGATCCAATTTCACCAGAGTTCCCGTGCTATAGGGCATGTCCGCCACAGACCCGCGGGAAACCCCATTGCGATCCAGTAAGTTGAGATTCACTGTCCCCGTTGCGGTTCCAGCCGCAAACGTGACGGATCCCGTGGGAGATGCGGTATCGGTTATCGTCACAGGCTCCGGCAATGTCGGACCCACCGGCACCATCACAGGGAACAGGTCGGGGAATAGTGTAGACAAGTCAAACGTACTGACGACAGGAGGCTTGGATGTCGATTCGGGGGTATGGGTAACCGTCAGTGCCTTTTTGCTGGCATCCAGGCTCAATCGAACCGTGTAAGAATAGCTTGGCGTATCCGGAGACGCCGCTGAAAACGGCGAAAAAAAAAAAAAAAATTTCTGTCCAACCACCCGCCCCTGACCATCTTTGACAAGGATAAATCCCGTATCAAATGAAATCCGTTGCGTATCATGCGATCGTACGTCCCAGCTGAAAGTTGTCGAAAGATAGCCGGTAGTTACAGAATAATCCCCCACGAGCGTTGTCACCGGGCTGGGTCCCGTCGAAGACAGCGGCACATAGCTTTCCACCACCACATTCTTTTGTGTCGGCTCCCAAACACTGGGGACGACCGGCCGGCCGGATACCATCTCATAACGCAGTGCGGAATCCCCCGAACCCACCACGATACAAATCCTGACCAGAGGTAGATCGACGCCGCTGCGCCGAACCTCGTTCCTCAGATCCTGATGCCATGTGCCAATAAACTCCGTCTCAGTCTGCCCTTCCATCCGGAAGGCCGTCTGACTGCCTATGGGAATCGTCCGAACCAAGGCCCCATTAACTGCATCAATCAATTGAATCGCATGGACCCCTTCGGCATTACGCGTCACCGCCAGGATACGCTTGTGGTCCGGCGAAAATTGGGGAGTACTCACGAGGGTGCCGTCTACAGATATGACTTGTCCCACATTCTGACCGGTGGAAAGAACGAATACCTGCATCGTGGTTTGTCCTCCGGATTGCGTGGAACGAACCGCTTGCCCAAGATCATCACGCGCGACAACGCCCGGCGGCAATGTGACGCTGGGATTTTGGCTAAATATTTCTGGAAAA
>CAZGMX010000395.1:0-1594 GCA_964526865.1 uncultured Actinomycetota bacterium
TAGATGGCAAAGGTTTTTTTGAAAAGCTAAAGAACTTCTTTGAATACGGACACTTTCAAACAGACGAATGGATAGCGCGCGAAGCTTTTATAAGAGCTGAATTCCTTATAGCAACTGGGGCATATACACAGGAGCAAGTTGATAATTGGGATAATAGAACTGTATTTCAGGCTTACGATGATCTTCTTGAAAAGATTCAGCGTAGAGTGGTAAGGTTTGAAGGTGACTATGATCCTGTACCATCACCTGCACCTGAGCCGGGTGTGGCAACACCGGTTCGCGGACCGTCTGGCCGGGTATCTACCGAAAAATATCTTCGGATCTGTTAAAAAATCGATTGAATACCATGTCGGAAAACACGGCAAAGGCTTGTCACCTGTGGAATATACCCAGAAAGCGATAAGGGCATTTAAGGATAATAGTGCGGTGCGCGAAATAACCACAGATCTACAGGGACGCGGAGCCGTAAAGGTCGTGTCAAAAGAAGGAACAGGGTTATTCACGCCACAAGGGAAAATAATATGGTTTCACCCGAAGATGTAGCCGAGATAAGGCAGTGCTTTGAGAGACTTGAGCATCATTCAGTTGACCCGCATAACTATAGTGGCCTTCTGTTTGATGTGGTATTTGAAATCATCACTGTCGATACCTATATAGCAGGGATTGCGAGCAAAATTTTGGATGGAGAATTTATTGAGACAGAGGAAAGACTCTTTCTTGGCAAATCATTATTGATAGACGAACATTGGTGGCAACGCCCCACAGGTGAGGTCTTTGACATGCAAGATCACGCTGACATAAGCGAGTTCGCTGTAAAAGTTGAAAGACTACGAGAGAAATGCTATCGAGCGTTGGCAGCTACGACTACCCCCTAAGCTTCTGAGGCCGGGTGACTTGCCTTCGTTACCGTAATTGCTCACAAGTTTGAGGTATCAAGGAAATGAAGAACTGGGTTCCCCATCAATTCGGCCAGTATCTGAAAGGTACGACAGCCTTGCAGCTTGCCTGTTTTGATTACTGTTTCCAAGGCCGCGTAGGCTTTTGCCGCCCACTCCGAACGGAAGCCGTTGGTAACTTTGCGGTGAATCACGGAAGGGCGTAGCGCACGTTCGCAAGCGTTGTTGTCCGGCGGCACACCCGCATAGTGCAGGAAAGTCAGTAATGAGTTGTACCCATAAAAATTCTCGTGATGCTATAAATAGCAACAAATTTTTAGGAGATAGATGCTGCTAAAAGACTTGATTGAACAATCACTTAAACCTCTAATTGGAAAACCCCTTTTGGACGCAGGACGTGCAGGAGGTATGGAGTGGTTCCACTTTGGTAGCCCACGAACAATTTTAACAATAAAGCAAGAGCCAAAAGTTGTTGGCGAATTTGCATTGCATGTGCAATGCGCTTGGCGGGTTCTTAGTCCTGCCGGGATCATCGTTGGTTCTCAAGACATGTATTTTCCTGCTGGTGATCCTTACAAGGATGCGGGCGATTTTGAATGGGATCGTGTCGGTGCCAATCGCTGTGACGAGAGAATCTCACAACTGGTGAACGAGATAACTCAATCACCTATTCTTGTGGAAACGGCTCAGGTTGATTC
>CAZGMX010000396.1:0-1593 GCA_964526865.1 uncultured Actinomycetota bacterium
CATTTCTTCCCGTGCGCTCATTGTTTTATCTTCACTCTCTGGCGTGCGGATTACTCCTATCGGATTAACGCTGATCGTTTTTCTCATTTTAAAATGTCACAACCTTATCGCTCTCTCTGATAATTTCATACATGTCCTTCATCGTCGAAATCGGACACATCTCTGAACCTTCCTGCTCCCGGCTTTTGATACAGGTTCCGCAAGCGTAAATCTTACCGCCGGACCGCATGAATTTCTCTGCCTGCTCAACTGTGTTGAACTTTTCGGTGCTAATCTTTTGGTACTCAACGCCCTTACCCATAAAGAAGATTTTAACCTCATCTTTCTGCCCGAGCGCGAAGTTAGCGTAGCGGATCGCGTTCCAACATGTTTCCGCGTCATTGCTTGAAATTATGGCTCCTATCTTCATCGTTCTTCTTCCTTTTTTGTCATGACTATTCCGTAATGGTACGGCCTCAAATCAAATTGTTTTGGACTGGTAAAACCAGCCTTTTTCGCCCATTCGATGCAATTTTCCGGCTTAGGACGGATATCCATTGAAGGCCCGCGCGGCGTTGCCGGATCGTAATTCCAGTGAATGATACCGACCCTGCCGCCTTTTCTTAGGATTCTATTAGCCTCGCGAAGCAGGCTAACTGGATCCTCAAGATGCAGAATATTAAATAGCATCGCATAATCCACGGTACCGGACTTCAAACCGGTTCCACCCGCCATGAAATCGCGCGTGATGACCTCAAGATTCTTGATCCCGCCTTTAGCCGCTTCCTTCTTTGTCGCCTCAACCATCTCCGATTCAATATCAAATGCGAACAGCTTTCCTGAAATGATATTGGCGGCCGGGATCGTGAACGTGCCGTAGCCGCACCCGAATTCCACAGCGTCCTGAACACCCTGATTGAGCCCGAGCGTCTCCAATATCTTCGCGGGAACGAAAAATCCTTCCCACATATCTTTGTCTGGCATGCCACTATCTCGTATTTTCATTGATAACCTATGACCCCTCCGTCTATTATGCCCTATTTGTGCCGGTATTTTATCACCCGCACCTTTTCAAGAGTAATCAGCCCTTCCTGCACGGTCTCATCCAAAAACGGCAGGAGTTTATTCAAATTTTCCTCGGTATCCACAAGTTCAATAACTACCGGCAAGTCTTCCGATAGCCGCAAAATCTTGGCTGAATGCATGCGGCTGTCAGCGCCAAACCCCATAATCCCTCGAAGCACCGTCGCTCCGGCAAGATTGAGCTCTCTGGCTTTAATGACAATCTGCTCATACAAGGCTTTGCCTTTGTATTTGTCACTTTCGCCTACAAATACGCGTAACAACATCCCATCTTCAGGTAATTTCATTTTATACCCCCTTAAATAAATTCATTGCGGTCTTTGACACGATCTATCCGGCAAAAACAGCTCCGACGCTTAGAACCACTGAAAGTGCCGCGTTGATAATCGCAATTTTATATTCGCCGTCTCTCATGAGGTTAAATGTCTCAAGGCTGAACGTGGAAAATGTCGTATAACCACCTAAGATGCCGATAAAAATAAACAATCTCATATTAGGCGAAAATTCAAACCTGTCAAAAGCACCCCAGAG
>CAZGMX010000397.1:0-1583 GCA_964526865.1 uncultured Actinomycetota bacterium
TTACCCGCCTTATACTGGAGAGACTTGCAAAACCCATCCTTCCGTCATTGCGAAATCCGCGAAGCAATCTCCTCCGGCAACGTACAGAGGGACAGACTGCTTCGTAGCGGCTCCTCGCAGTGACAGGATGAGGAAAACGCAATGTGGTTTTGCAAGTCCCAAACTGAAGAGCCAATAGTTCCGCCTGCGGACTATCCGCCTGAATCACCCGTTTTCAAGCAATCCACACAGACACCATAAAGATACGCCTGCACCTCTTCTATCCTGTTGCCATTAAACGCGCCCTGTTTGGACACCGGGCATTCAACATTGATGTCGAATATTTTTTCGCATCGCCTGCAATAAAAATGGTGGTGCATCCTGGGATTGGGATCAAAACAGGCCTTGTCCCTGTGGATGCAGAGCTGTTGTATCTCGCCTGCATTTCTGAGTAATTCCAATGTTGAATATACCGTGGCTTGAGAAATAGCGGGATATTTTTTCTGTAATGCCTTGTAAATCTCATCAACCGTCGGATGGGCGCTGGTATTTTCCAATAATTCCAGGATCGCCAATCGCTGAATGGTCAACACAACCCCATTTTTTTTTAATCGTTCGATCTTTTCCTGCAAATTCTTCATTTCCATCCTTCATTCATTTGCTCTTCATTCATTGGTTAATTATAACATTATATTTGTTATTTGTCAAGAATTATTTTAATCTTTTGCAATTCAGCAACCTCATGGAAATCTTTCTTGACTATTATTGCAAACAGTCTATAATATATTATTTCTATGGGTGTTATATAATTTGTCCAAAGGAGATCAACATGCCTTCGCAATTGTACCGGTTTGAAACACTTGCACTCCACGCCGGACAGGTACCGGACGCAACCCTGTCGCGCGGCGTCCCGGTCTACCGGACCAGTTCATATATCTTCAAAAACACGGAACACGCGGCCAATCTTTTCGCCCTCACGGAACTTGGAAACATCTACACCCGACTGATGAATCCCACCACCGACGTCCTTGAGCAGCGGGTGTCGCAACTGGAGGGCGGCGCGGCTTCCGTGGCCCTGGCATCGGGAACAGCGGCCGTATTCTATGCCATCATCACCCTGGCCCAAGCCGGGGACGAGATCGTCTCCGCGAGCAACCTCTACGGCGGGACCTATACCCAATTCGACGCCATTCTGCCCAAACTGGGTATTAATGTCAAATTCGTGGAACCCGGGGAGCCCAGGAATTTCGAGGCCGCCATCACGGACAAGACCCGCGCGGTTTTCATCGAAACCATCGGGAATCCAGTCCTCGATTTTACGGATGTCAAGGCCGTGGCCGCAGTGGCGAACAGGCACGGGCTGCCCCTTATCGTGGATGCCACGTTCACCACGCCCTACCTGCTTCGCACCATTGACCTCGGCGCGGACATTGTCGTGAATTCGCCCACCAAGTGGTACGGCGGCCCCGACACGCCCATGGGAAAACTGCGCGCGCAAAATGGGCATCCGGAAGCCTACGGTGTCAAATGGTGGGCCATTGGCAACGAGATCTACGGCGATTGGCAGCTCGGCCATATGCCCCTCGAAGAATATGTGAAGAAGC
>CAZGMX010000398.1:0-1579 GCA_964526865.1 uncultured Actinomycetota bacterium
ACGTGGCGCTGCTTTCCCCCATGTGCGCTTCATTTGACGAATTCAAGAATTATGAAGATCGCGGTGAAAAATTCAAAATTTGGGTCCGGGTCGATGCTGGGCCGGATTCAGCACAATCCGATACTTGATTTCGATGCGACGGATCCACCTTCCCGTCATGGAGACCGGTGGTTCATCTTCGCCTTAGTCACTTTGTGCGCCGCCGGCTTGCTCATGGTTTACAGTGCCTCCTTTTTCATGGCGCGGGAGACTTTCCACGATCCCTTCCGGCTTTTGAAGGATCATGCCTTGCGGCTGGGGATTGGGACATTTCTGTTCCTGTTGGCCTATAGCGTTGATTATCACCGCCTGCGGGACTGGAGTCTGTGGATCTTGTGCTTTTGTCTGGTCTTGCTCCTGGCAGTACTATTCGTAGGAAAAGGAGCCCATCGTTGGATTTTCGGGATACAACCCTCGGAATTCGCACGTATAGCGCTGGTGGTTTACATGGCAGACTGGTGCTCGCGGCACACCAAGAGATTGCAGACAGATAAAAATAGTTATCTTTTCGCCCTGGGGATTATCGCTGTACCAGTCACGCTGGTAGTAATCGAACCCAGTTTCTCGGCGGCGACGATGATGGCCATTGCCGGAGGATTGCTGCTGTTCTTTGCCGGCGCACAATTCAAACATTTAGCCTGGACCATTCTACCGGCGGTGCCGCTGGCGGCTATTGTGGCCATCATGAAACCATACCGGGTGCGCCGTATTTTCGCTTTTTTATATCCAGATGCCGATCCGCTGGGGGCAGGATATCATACACTGCAATCTCTCATCGCCGTCGGCAGTGGACAGATCTTCGGAGTGGGACCGGGACAGAGCGGGCAGAAGAACCAATTCCTTCCCGAAGCCCATTGTGATTTCATTTACTCTATTTTGTGTGAGGAGTGGGGTTTCATTGGAGGATTGGCAATCCTGGGGTTGTTTTTCATCTTCATCTGGCGGGGCATCAAGATCGCTCTGAAGGCGCCCGACCAGTTTGGATTTCTCCTAGCTTCGGGGCTGGTTTGCTCCATTGTGCTGTTTGTCCTCGCGCACCTGTTTGTAGCGCTGGGGATGGCGCCGGTGACGGGTTTGCCGTTGCCATTCATTTCCTATGGCGGCAGCGCATTGATCGCCAACATGACCGCATGTGGAGTCATCCTGAACATTTCCCGTCATGCGCAATCTCCGGAGTCCATCTGATGCCGATGCGCGTGCTGATCGCGGGCGGCGGAACCGGCGGGCACCTCTTCCCCGCTCTGGCCGTGGCCGGCGAGTTGAAGCAACGCGGCGCGGAGGTTTTATTCGTAGGGACTAAAGCGGGCGTGGAAGCGCGCATCGTGCCGCAGCAGGGATTTCCAATCGAGTTCATCAGCGTGGCGGGGTTCAAACGCGGTCGTGTTCTTACCAATTTGACTTTTCCGGGCAAGGTCTTGCAATCTCTCCTGGAATCCAGAACCATCATCAGGCGTTTCCGACCACAAGCGGCGTTGGGCACCGGCGGATATGTTTGCGGTCCGGTTCTGCTGATGGCAAGGGCTGCCGGTGTGCCCATTCT
>CAZGMX010000399.1:0-1568 GCA_964526865.1 uncultured Actinomycetota bacterium
TCGCCCCCTTTTGTTTTTTTTTTTTCACCCGTGGATTCGACAGGACGGGGTGTTCTTTCGCCGTGGAAAAAAACACCAGATGGATGGTCGAGGGCACAACACAGCCTTCGGCCAAATGGACAAACGCCCCATCTTCCAGAGAGGCGCTGTTCAAGGCCGCAAACACGCTGGATTCGCAAGAGACAGGCTCTTTGAGATAGGACTCCAATTCCGTGGGATTTTGCGCAAGGGCATCCGCCAGATTCCCGGCGAGCGCGCCCGGAATCCCCTTGTCCATAACAGAAAGCTCCCGCACAAAATGCCCGTTCACAAAAACCAGTTGGGACGGCGGGCGAAACGGCGGCAAAAAACCGGCATAATCCCCGGGCAGCGCGGACGCGGTCCATTCGCTCGCCGTCTCAAATAAAATACCCGCCAGTGGTGTCACGTCCGTGTACCGCCACGCCTCCTGGCGCGTCGTCGGCAGGCCTTCCGCCCCAAAGCGCGCGAGTGCCGATTTTTTCAGCTCGCGCAGCCAGGAAACCGTCTTTACGGCACCGCCTCCGGCCGCCGCATCCCAATGAGATAAATATTTCTTTTCCTGTTGCATGGTTGTTTGCGCCGCCTACTTTGTTGAGACCTCTCCATTCATCGCGCCGTATCCCGTTTTCTCCAGTTCCAATGCAAGCTCCCTGCCGCCGGACTTGACGATGCGTCCATCCAACAGGACATGAACAAAATCCGGAACAACATAATTCAACAGCCGCTGATAGTGGGTCACCACCAAAACGGCATTGTCCTTTCGGCGCAGGCGGTTGATTCCCTCGGCCACGATTTTCAAGGCATCGATGTCCAGCCCCGAATCGGTTTCATCCAAAATCGCCAGTTTGGGCTGGAGCAGCGCCATCTGCAATATTTCGTTGCGCTTTTTCTCTCCGCCCGAAAATCCCTCGTTCAAGGCGCGATGGACCAGTGTCTCGTCCATCTGGACAAGCGCCAGCTGCTCCTTGAGCGCCGACAGAAAATCCACCGCATCCAGCATTTCCTGGCCGCGGTGCTTTCTCACGGCATTCACTGCCGTTTTCAAAAAATACGATGTGCTGACCCCCGGAATCTCGACGGGATATTGAAACGACAAGAAGACCCCCTCCCGCGCCCGCATTTCCGCCGGCATGGCCAGCAGATCCCTTCCTTCGTATGTCACCGAGCCCGCCGTCACCCTGAAATTTTCCCTGCCCGCCAGGACATTTGCCAGGGTACTCTTTCCCGATCCGTTGGGCCCCATCATGGCATGGACCTCGCCGGCGTTGATTTCCAGGCTGATCCCCTTGATGATTTCTTTGACGCATGCTTTATCCTTCTGCGCGGAGTCCTTGTCCACCGCACAGACATGCAAATTGGTAATTTTTAGCAGCGAATCCATGTCTTCTCTCCTTACTAAATTGTCTTTGCCCTATTCATCAACTATCTCTATCCCTCACCCCACCGCCCCCTCCAAACTGATTTCCAAGAGCTTCTGTGCCTCCACCGCAAATTCCATCGGCAGTTTCCGGAACACCTCCTTGCAGAAACCGTGGACGATCATGTTC
>CAZGMX010000400.1:0-1566 GCA_964526865.1 uncultured Actinomycetota bacterium
TTATTACCGCAGCAAAGATTGGGCCAAGGAGATATTCGAAGTTGTTATGGTTGAGAAATTGTTTGGGTATATCCCATAAAAAAAAATGAACCCGTCCCATTTATTTACGAAAAGAAGAACCGTTATCCTTATCGTAACCGCAGTTTTTCTTGTCGCGACTGTCTGTGTCGTGTCCTGGTTATGGCTGCCTTTCCGATGCTGGATAACGGACAACAAATTCTTTTCTCCGGAACAGGAAAACGGCCAAGAATCTCCTGCTGCCGGGCCCTCAGGGGGAAACATTGCCGGCCCAATAAACGAAAATCGTTACTCCGTTGGCTTCGATCCAGCATTCCACAAAGAATTAATGGATTACACCAATGAAGGGTTCGTCGCACCCCCTGGGGATGGACCGGATTTTATAAACCACATAAACGGCGTAAAAAGTAATTGTACCGGATGTATAGAGATAATGAGGCGAGAAGCGGTTGCATCGTTTTACGGGAAGGAGTTCACTACCCTGTTGCTGCAGTACCATCAAAACAGGCTGGATGGCATCGTGAAATATCTACAAAAGGATTATGCCGGGGCGACGGCGTGTCTGCGCAAGGCCAAGGCCGGTGCCGAGAAGTTAAAAAATATTCCCATAAAAAACAGCGACCGCGTGAGCGTCCTGTTTGTGAAAAAGATGTCCATGGATATCTCTCTTTGTCTGGCGGCGACGCAGTTTGTGAGCGGCAATACGGACGCCGGCATGGCCGCCTTGCGATCCGCATACGACGAGGCCGCCAAGGCGAAATGGCCTTTTGGCAAGGCCCGGGCGGCATATTGCATGGCGTCTTTGGCCGGGCATACGGGGATGCCCTATGCCCCGGCCTTGTATGAGCAGGCCCTGCGAGTGGCGCTAAAAAACAAGATCCCCTTTTTTGCCTGGCGGTGCTATAAGTGGCTTGCCATAAGGGAAATGGCGGCCGGCAACAAAGAGAAGGCCATGGAATATTTTCAGGAAGCGGTCATTATGACCGAGCCGATGCGGACGAAAATCGCAGAAGAGATATGCAGAACGGGCTTTATGCATGACAAGCAGGAGATCTACCGGTCGCTGATGCTGTTGTTGTTTGATAAGGGAGACGTTGAGAAGGCGTTTGAGGTGTCCGAGAATTTCAAATCCCGGATTTTGCAGGACCTGCTCAATGCCGAGAAAAAAATCACGCTCTGGGCCGGAGAATGTTGGCAGCTTGTGCATTGGGAAAAGATAGTCATGGAGCAAATGGAAGATTTGGAATCGGTGGGCGGGAAAGATGCCGGGGCGCGATCGGCGGCCTTGCGGCAGGAGGATGAATACCTCGTGGCCCAAATCAGGAAAGTCAATCCCGAGTTTGGAATATTCAAGGTGAGCGATTCTGTCAGTCTCAAAGAGGTTCAAGCCCTTCTGGACGACAAGACGGTCTTTATAGAATACTTCGCGTTTGAAGGACGTTCCATCGCCTGGGTAGTGACCAAAAATTCCATTCGGGCCAAAGAGATTCCCCTGGACACCGAAAAATTGACCCAAAAGGTGCAGGCCATCCGCATGATGATTGGCAA
>CAZGMX010000401.1:0-1564 GCA_964526865.1 uncultured Actinomycetota bacterium
GGCCCGCAACGGGGCGAGGGAGATCGGCTTCACCATCCTGGCCATGACCCTCTCCCTAGTGTCATGTCAACCTTGAAGTGTCGTAAAAAATGAGGTACATTTTCTTCATAATCAATCCAGGAGGGCTTGGCTATGAAGAAATACATCGTGACACTTACCAAGGATGAGCGCGAAGGTCTGAGCAAACTTGCATCGAAGGGGAAACACAAATCGCAAAAAATTCTCAACGCCTTGATTTTACTCGATTGCGATGTTGGTGAACACCAGAGCAGCCGTTCTACCAACGAAGAGATTGCCCGGGTCCTGAACATAAGCATGAAGAAGATTGACAGGGTGAAGAAACGATTTGTAGAGGAGGGCCTTGATTATGCTCTCAACAGGAAAAAAGGAGACCGTGTTTATGTAAAAAAAGCAGATGGCGACTTTGAGGCCCATTTGGTTGCATTAAGCTGCGGTGCTCCACCCCAAGGTTTTGCCCGGTGGTCCTTGCGGTTACTGGCGGATAAGGCTGTCGAGCTTGACTATATTGACAGCATCTCCCACGAAGCGGTTCGCCGGATTTTAAAAAAAACGAACTCAAGCCTTGGCAGCGAAAGGGGTGGGTAATTCCACCGGAACAAAATGGCAGCTTTGTTGCGAACATGGAAAAGGTGTTGGATGTATACAAACGTCCACTTGATCCACTTCATCCTGTTGTGTGTATGGATGAATCCCCAAAACAGTTGATTGCGGAGACAAAGCATCCAATCCCGGCATCCCCTGGCCAGCCAGCCAGACACGACTATGAGTATAGCCGTTGCGGGGTGTGTAATATTTTTCTTGCTTGCGAGCCGTTGGCCGGAAAGCGCATGGTGACAGTCACTGAAAGAAAAACCAAACAGGATTGGGCGGCCTTTATGGAAGAGATTGCGGGCCAATACGAAGACGCTGAGAAAATAACGCTGGTAATGGACAATCTGAATACGCACGAGCCTGGTTCGTTTTACGAAGCGTTTCCGCCGGAAAGGGCAAAAGAATTATGGGATCGTTTCGAATTTGTTTACACCCCGAAGCACGGAAGTTGGCTGAACATGGCCGAGATAGAGCTGAACGTGCTCACGGGGCAATGTCTTGACAGAAGAATTGACGACATCGAGGTTGTCAGGCAAGAAGTAAGCGCATGGCAAAAATACAGAAACAACAAGAATGCCAAAGTGAAATGGCAGTTTACTACCAAGGATGCTCGGATAAAATTGTCACGCCTTTATCCGACACTTGATGGTTGACGAGACACTAGCAGGAAACAGGCATCCTCCGTGAAACTCGCCGTTCCGTCAAACATCCAGTCGCTGGTTCCATATCCGCCCGGCAAGCCGCTGGAAGAGCTGGAACGGGAATACGGCATCACCGGCTCCATCAAGCTTGCCTCCAACGAAAACCCGCTCGGCCCCTCTCCCAGGGCCATGGCCGCCATTGCCCAGGCCATGACCGGACTGCACCGCTATCCGGACGGGAGCTGCTATTATCTTGCCGGCCGCCTTGCGGAAAAACTCGGCGTGCAGCCGTCCGAAATCGTCTTCGGCAA
>CAZGMX010000402.1:0-1557 GCA_964526865.1 uncultured Actinomycetota bacterium
CTGATTTGGATGGGATTGGTTTCGTTTAGTCAGTTTGAGTTATTTTTAACGTTGTTTCGAGCTAAGGGAAAATTAAAAAACCAATTGATGTATTTTGCGGTTGCAACGTTAACTGGATTTGCAGGGGGTGCAACTAATTTCTTCCCGCATTTTGGAATGACTCTTTATCCTTTCGGGAATTCAACCATCATTCTGTATTGCCTTATCGTAAGTTACGCTGTTTTACGCTATCAGTTGTTGGATATCAAAATTGCCCTTACTCGTGCCATAATTTTCATAGTCGTATATGGCTTAGTCTTAGGTTTGCCTTTTTTAGTGGGATATAAATATGGACTATGGATGAATGCGACTTGGCTAATGTTATTCCTCGCCACGGCTGGTCCCTTTGTTTATCTTTATATCCAGCGTCGGACGGAGAGTGCGCTTTTGCAGGAAGAACGACGAACCCAGGATTTGTTGAACCAAGCCTCGCTGGGGATGCGGACGATACGCGATCTTCCGGCGCTTCTAAAATTGATTGTCGACATCCTCGCCAAAAGCCTGAGATTGGAGAATGCCGCCATTTATTTGCATGAGCCGAGGAACAATTGCTACGTTCGAAAAGTGTCACGGCGTGAAGACGCCGCTTATGCGCAGATCGAAAGAAGCGATCCTTTAATACGCAAACTGGAAAAGGAAAAATACCCGCTCGTTTTCGAAGAGCTCAAGTTGCGGTCCGAATCGCAAAATGATGGCGAAGGCCTTCGGGAAATCGTCCGGCAAATGCGTGAGCTAAAGGCGAGCGTGATTGTCCCGGCCATCGCTGAAAATACTTTATTGGGCTTTATCGTGTTGGGGGAGAGGAAAGACAACAAGGCGTATACGGCTGATTTAATAAATATTTTATTTGTCGTCGGCAACCAGGCGGCCCTGGCCATCGAGAATTGTCATTTTATTCGAAGCATGAAAGAGGGGCTGAGGGAGCGCATGGTCTCGCTTGATCACATGGCCAGTTCGATGGCCCATGAAATCGACAACCCCATGCACATTATTCGTTCTTCCCTGGGTTTTGTTCGAGATTTTCTTTTAAAAGACGCGCGGGTTTCTTCTGTGCCCGCGGAGATAAAGCAGGAGATCGAAGACGCAATCTGGCGAAGCCTGCAGGCCGGCGATCGGGTGTCCGGCATGATCAAGGCGATCTTGGATTACGCGCAAATGGGAACCGGGACATTGGACTCGGTGCGTGTCAGCGATGCCGCCGAGGGCTTCCTGCAGCTTATTCAGCCGCAGATTAAGGCGGATAGGGTTCAATTCGACCTGGCAATTGAAGATGACCTGCCGTCGGTGTTGGGGGACCGGGTGCAGATGGAAGAGATTTTTATGAATTTCGTGCGGAATTCTTTGCATGCGGTTAAGCACAATGAAACCGACAAGAGAATCTCGCTAAAAATCCTCGCGAAGGACAAGGACACCATCCGGATCGAATGCACGGATAATGGATATGGGATTCCAAAAGATATTATTGAAGATATTTTCTTGTCTTCCATGACGACCAAGGGATCCAGCGAGGGGACCGGG
>CAZGMX010000403.1:0-609 GCA_964526865.1 uncultured Actinomycetota bacterium
TTTAGTCGGCATTGGTTATTCCATTGTCACATCGATGGGTGCAGTGCTAGCGCCAGGATTGGAACAAACTCTCCCGAACACATGCTACTTGGCGTTCAATAGCTGAAAACGTTCGTCCACGACCGGAGCAAGCTTGCGTTTGGTCCGCAGGGTATTCTTGGGATAAAACCGGAAGCGTATTTCAAACAAACCCCATTGATAGTTTCTCCACAAATCCGGAAAAAGCTGTTGGAAGTTCAATTTGATCTTCTCCTCCACTCCTGCAGGATTGGCGCCATCGTTCAATTCCGTGCGGAACTCCACCATGTCCAGGTTGCCGTCCCGCAGAATACCCACCTGCCAGTCCGGCGTTATTTCATTCAAGCCGTGGAACATCTTCTCAAACAGCCAGGGAGACAGATTGCCGCAGCCGCAGTTGATCATCTCGTCGCACCGTCCGCGGATTTTTGCAATTCTTCGGATCCTGGGCAGCTGGCAGGAACACGGCTCACTGATCAACCGTGTCACATCGGCCGTGCGGAAGCGCACCAGCGGCATCACCTGCCGGTGCATGGTGGAGATCACCAGCTCCCCGTATCCTTCCGCATCGGGATTGGCGATCTCGTACCA
>CAZGMX010000403.1:619-1550 GCA_964526865.1 uncultured Actinomycetota bacterium
TATAGCCAAAGGCCTCGTCTTGCCCGTACGCCAGGTAGATATCCGTCTTCCATGTATCTTCCAGCGTGTGGCGGGTCTGCTCTGTCATGTTCTCTCCGCCCACGATAACAAGCTTCAGCGGCCAGAGGCCTTTCTTTTTCGCAATCTGGGTCAACAGCACCAGCCAGGACGGCTCGCCCACCAACACGTTGAATTTGTGTTCCATTGCCCTCTCATAAAACTCCTCGGGGGGGATTTTTGCGGCCTCAATATACATGCATCCCAGATAGCGGCAGGCCTCGCGGTTGGTGCAGGAGGCGTTCCAAAAAGACGTATCCAACATGGAGATCACCCGATCTTCGGGCCGGATTCCCAGATTCCACATTCCGCAGGCGCCATCCCTGGCGTAGTGCTCGATTTCCGCATGGGAAAAATACACCAGTTTGGGCTTGGGGGACTTGGTCCCCGTCGTTTCAAAAACCAATTGCGGCTTGGCGCAGAGAAAATCCTCAATCGGCCGGGATTTGAGGTCTTCCGAACTCGTATAAAAATCTCCCAGGTCTTCGGGCCGGCGCACCTTGGCGGGATTGATATTGCGCTTGCGAAACTGTTCCTTGTAAAAGGGGGATCTCTCGGCAACATAGCGCACCAGCTGGACAAACGCCTGGTTGCGGCCAAACTCCACCATCGCGGGAGGGACTTTTCGCACAAAATCGTAACGCCGGCGCGTGTCGCTCAACACCGTTTTTTCGTACGCCTTCCACAGCAGCTCCGCGATCATCCCGCTCTTCCTTTGGTTGGTCAAATCCGTGTGGGTTGCGTCTTTTCTTCACGCCGGCCCACGCCATCCGCTGTTCCCGATTTTTCCGACACAAATAGCTGGAGCCTGCGCTCAAACTCCGTATATTGCTTGAACAGGTCGTGGATCCGCTGGGATGGATCTTCGTACACG
>CAZGMX010000404.1:0-1549 GCA_964526865.1 uncultured Actinomycetota bacterium
CTATGCCCTCCTTTTGGTCTGGATATTTTTCACGCATGCCGACTACGGCATGTCGTGGGACGAGCAATATTATTTGACTGTCGGGAAGGTGTTCTCTGAGAATTTTTTTAACACGTATGAAATGATTGGCGACATGACAAAACGGATACCAGGGTATACGGCCGATCCGATACTGGGTCACGGCCCCTTTATGGATCTGATTACATTTCTACCGCTAAAAATTGCCGGCTGGAAATCCAGCGTGGAATCCCTGCATCTGGTAAAGGCGCTCTTGTTTTCCAGCACCTTGATTTTTGTCTTTTATGCGCTTCGCACGGTGCAGCCTCTGCCACTCGTCGGTATTTCGGGGGCCGTCTTGATCCTGTTTCAGCCGCGCTGGCTTGGGGATATTTTCGACAATCAGATGGATATGGCCGCGACGTTGCTGTACGGCGCGGAACTTTTTCTTGCGCTGAAGCTGTTGTCCACAAACCAGCTTTCAAGCCGGGCACAGACGGCGCAGTGCGCAATTTTTGGGGCAGTCTCCGCGGCTGGTTTTTCACATCGGGTAATCCTGTGCCTTGTCCCCTGCATTTTTGTTGTTTTATTCATCATTCAATTCCGAAACGAACGCCGGCGCATCCTTGAACTTGGCATTGTCTTTGCGCTCTCTTTTTATATCGGATGGTTCATTGTTGATCCCTATAACCGGCTATGCGGCTTAACCGGCATCGTAGATAAGTTGCGTTCCTCCATTGCTTTTCCCTGGGATGAATTCACCCTTTTTGAGGGCCAACATTTGACACCCGGACAATTGCCCTGGTATTACCTGCCCAAATGGATGGGGATCACCACTCCCCTTATCACTATCCTTTTCTTTATTTTGGGATTGGGGATTTTATTGCACCGGATTGTCAAGCGCACCCAGGCACAAGAGAAAACAACGTCCGTGTTACTTCTTGCAAGTTTTTTCCTTCCCATCCTGGCGTGTATTTTTCTGCGGCCCGTCATTCACGACGCATGGCGTCATTTGTTGTTTTTGACCGTTCCTTTGGCAATCATCGCTGGATTTGGCGTGGGCGGATGTTTGTCGTGTCAACATCGCACGGTCCAATGGTCAGCGGCCATCTTGTTTGTCGCCAATATTTTGGCTACCAGCAACGCAGTGGCGCAGTTATACCCCTACCACTACACGTACTTCAACGGCATGGTGGGCGGTCTCCGGGGCGCGGCTGGCCGCTACGAAACAGACTACTGGGGAAAGAATTATAAGGAAGCCGTGTTCTGGTTGATCAACAACGAGATCACGGACCCGAAAAAGACCTATCTCATCTACGTTTCGCCTGCGAGTGGACCTTGGTGTGCCACGGCATATTTTCTGAACAACATGAAATTCACATACAATCTACGCGACGCCGATTATTTTCTAAGCACACCGCGATTCAATTTTCATCGCATCGCGTGCAGGGCGAACAAGCACAACACCATTCACATCGTCCAGCGGAATGGCGTTCCCTTAACCTGACTTTCCCAACTCAGCACTTTTGGTGCACGTAAGTCTTTGATATGG
>CAZGMX010000405.1:0-1537 GCA_964526865.1 uncultured Actinomycetota bacterium
CGTTCTTTCGATATCCAAAGTTCATCGCCGTATAAAGCAGTGGGTGCGACAAGGCGCCGCTCAACCTTTTTGCGATGGAACTTATCTTATAGAATTCCCTTCTTACCCATAGATGTCCTTCCATTAGCTCTTGAGGCGTCATGTTTTTTGGTTTGAACACGACTGTGCCGTGGTCATAGTATTTCCAATCTTCCGTGAGCAACCTTCTTTCTTTTTTGAACCTATCATAAATCTTTGTACCAGGATAGGGTGTCAGGACATTAAACGTAACCGTTGCGATTTTGTTTCTCATTAAGAATTCTAAAGTATCTTCAAATATGGATTTATCTTCCTCATCAAAGCCAAACACCATGGATGCATGAAAGACGATTCCATACTCTTTCACTTTTTTGATTGCATCTTCGTTCGCTGAGAGTTGTTTGATGGATTTTCTCATCCGCTGTAGTGCGATTGTTGAAACGGTTTCTAATCCGAAGAACAAACCTACACAGCCGCTCTGAGCAGCAAGTCTCATCAGTTCAGTATCGTTCACAAATGATATAGATGCCTGCCCAACCCACCGTATCTTGAGCGGCTCAAGAGCCCTGAAAAGTTCTTTTGCGTATTTCGGCTTACCAATGATATTGTCATCAAGGAATAAAAATGTCTTCCCTTTGGATGCCTCAATATCGCTGACGACTTTCTCCACAGGAAGTGACCGAGGTTTCCTTCCAAAGAATTTCGGCACACAACAGAACTCGCAATCGTACGGACAACCTCTCGTTGTAACTATCGGCATCACATTGAATATCCCACTGGATTTTGGTGTGAGTTCTCGGCGAGGCAGCGGATAAGGGGATACATCAGGCTGATGCGATTTATAAAACCTTTGCAGATTCCCATGCTCAAAATCCTCGATGAGTGTTCCCCAGGTGTCCTCTGCCTCACCAATCACGACGGCGTCAGCATACTGAATTGCTTCTTCGGGCAGGACAGTCGGATGAACGCCGCCTATCACGACGGTTCTCCCTCTCTTTCTGAATTCCGCTGCCATCCGATAAGCTCTTGGAGCATTTGAAGTCATTGTGCTGATGCCAACGATATCGCATTCCTCGTCAAGATTGACCTCCTCGAGTTCCTCTTCAACAATCTTTACATCGTAATGTAATGGCGTGAGGGATGCAATAATATTGAGTGCAATCTGCGGTATTCGAAGAGCATGCGGATAGCGGAGATGCTCATCCCGACAAGGAGAAACTAATAATAGCTTCATGCTTGGTCTTTTCTACTCTGTAAAAATTAAAAATGTAAAAATGGGACGGTTCTATTTTGTATCATTAATTTTATCTTCCTTTTGCCCACAATGTCGCCTAACGTTAAGAATTTACGAAGTGCCCTACCCAAAAAATAATTTCTAAGTCGAAACCTTGTCAAGAACTAGGCCAAATTGCCTTAACCAATAGCCTCCCTCAAGGCCTTGCCTGCCTTGAATCTAGGGACCGTTTTGGCAGGAATCTTCAATTCCTTGCCCGTCCGGGGATTTCTGCCTACCCTGGCT
>CAZGMX010000406.1:0-1537 GCA_964526865.1 uncultured Actinomycetota bacterium
GACCGCAAGACAGGGAAAATTGCTCATAAAAATTTTTATCAAGTGGAAGAGTCTTTCTCTCGCGGGGATGTGCTGGTCGTCAACGATTCTCGCGTGATGAAAAGCCGGCTCTACGGCAAAAAGCCCACGGGCGGGCGGGTGGATATCCTGCTGTTATCGGAAATTGTTCCCGGCCGCTGGAGGGGGTTGGTCCGGGGTGTGGCGTGGGACAAAGAGAGGTTCATCCGGTTTGAAAATAGTTCGTGGCAGGCCGTCATTTGCGCTGGGGGAAATTCCGGTGTGCGGGAGATTCAATTCAATCGGCAGGATGTCTCCACGCTGATGGAGTCCCATGGGTTGATGCCGTTGCCTCCCTATATTAAACGTCCCTCCGGTCCTCCGGCGGCGGGTGGGGCGAGGGATCTGGATTGCCAACGCTACCAAACGGTGTATGCCGGTGAGCCGGGTTCCGCCGCCGCTCCCACGGCGGGCCTGCACTTTACCCAGGAGCTTTTGGACCGGCTCCGGCATCGCGGGGTGGCTGTTGTCTCGATCACCCTGCATGTGGGGTATGGCACGTTTCGGTTGATGGAGGCGGCGGATATCCGGGACCATACGCTGCACAGCGAATATTTTGATATTCGAGAACAGGCCGCTGGCACGATCAATGACTGCCGTGCCAGCGGTGGGCGGCTTTTTGCGGTGGGCTCAACGGTGGTACGCACGCTGGAAAATTCCTCAGATGGGGCCGTCATAGTGCTCGCTGGCTCCGGCTGGAATAGCCTCTATATCCACGGAGACTATCGGTTCAAGGTGGTGGACCGTCTCATCACCAATTTTCACCTGCCAAAATCCAGCCTTTTGGTGTTGGCCGCCAGTTTTGCCGGGCGCGAACGCCTGCTGAATGCCTATTGCGAGGCCATCCAGCGGGACTATCGTTTCTTTAGCTACGGCGATGCGATGTTGATCCTTTGAATGGATGAGAGAGGTATTGATCCATGGCAAAATTTCCCGTGAGCACTCAAAAAGAGCAGGCCCTTCAAGAAAAAATGCGACAGTTGGGCATCTGCGAAGAAGACTTGGAGGAACAATTTATCCGCTCCAGCGGACCTGGCGGCCAAAACGTCAACAAAGTCTCCAGTTGTGTGACGCTGGTCCATCAGCCCTCCGGGCTGTCCGTGCGCTGTCAGGAGGCGCGGTCCCAGGGCCTCAATCGCTATCTGGCTCGGCAGAGACTGGCAGAAAAAATGGAAGAAAAAGTTCTGGGCGCCGCCAGCAAGCGTCAGAAAGAAATCGAAAAGATCCGCCGGCAAAAACGCAAACGCTCCAAACGGTCCAAGGAAAGACTCCTGCGCCTAAAACACCTGCGCGCGGAAACAAAAGGAAATCGCAAACCCGTAGGGGCGGGGGACTAGAAACAAAATGCAAAAAATTGTCATGCCCGAAATCCTTGTCCCCGAATGTTTTAATCGGGGATCCATCGGCATCTAGGAGCCTCTCCCTGTGTCCCCAACGTTAATCGGTCAGAGTATCCAATGCCGCCGGACTTGTTGCCGTA
>CAZGMX010000407.1:0-1233 GCA_964526865.1 uncultured Actinomycetota bacterium
GATTGTTACGTACCCCGTCGGGCGGGGTTGCCTAAAGTAACTTTCACCACGACAAGAAAAAAGGCAAGGCGCATTCTCGCCGGCGGGAGATTTTGGCCGTTTAACTGATTGGGATTCAACGCCGATACAACGATTGATACGGTCCGCGCCGCCGGGCAGGTCGGGGGGGGGGGGGGACGATTCGGAGAGATTATGCGCAAATTGGCGCCCCAGGCATATTCGCTCTTCCAGCGTCTGGAATATGTGTTTTTTCCCATCCGCGCGGGGGCGTTCGGGGGTTTGGGGCTGTGGGCCATCTTTGCTCCGCAGTCGCCGCTGGGACAAGCGCCGGTCCTGATTCTTTTGGGCGCATTTGCCGCGCACCTTCTTTTCTTTCTGTTCACAATCACCAAGGGTTGGGTGGGATTCAAGGCGCTCAATTATTCAACCATGGCCTTTGACCTGGTGTTCGTCTCTTTGCTGGTCAGGTTCACCGGGGGTATCGAGAGCATTTTCTACACGCTATATGCGCTATTTCTCCCTTTTGCCACCTATGCACTGGGTTTTCGCGCGGGCCTGACCGCCTCAATCGCGGCCGGCGGACTGTATCTGACGGCGTGCAACATCCTCCCCGGACTTGCGGTCCTGGGCTTCCTGCTGTTGCGTCTGGCGGTGATCTGGTTATTCACCGTCGGCGCCGGATACTTTGCGATGTTTACGGGCCAGTCCGAAAAACGATTGTTAAGCGCGCTGGACAAACTCAATGAGCGGACCACCGAACTGGAGCGCGCGCACCGGCGGCTGGAACTGGTCTACGAGGTGTCCCGTGATTTGGGTATGATTCTCAAGGTCAGCGACCTGGTGGAGCGAGTGTTGTTCATTTCGCGCAATTTGTTCGGATATCCCTATTGCGAACTGCTCTTGTGGGATGAAATTCAGAAAAAACTGATGCTGCACGGCCGTGTGCAGGACCTGGATACGGTGGTTCACTCGCAACCACGGCCGGTCCATATCACCTCCGTGCTGCGCGCGGTGCTGGAAAGCGGTGAGGCCCGTCGCCATACCGGGCCGTTGCAGGACCGGTCCGCGACCGACGGCCGGGAACAATACCGCTCGCAACTCGTGGTCCCGATGGTGTTCCAGAGCAAGACCGTGGGATTGCTCACCGCCCAGTCGTCGGAAATCAACGCCTTCAGCGAACGCGACGAACATGTGTTTGCCGTGCTGGCCAACTCCGCGGCCATGGCGGCCGCG
>CAZGMX010000407.1:1243-1530 GCA_964526865.1 uncultured Actinomycetota bacterium
CATGGCATTTGAAAACGCCTTTTTGCACCGGCAGATGGAACAGTTGACCATTTCCGATGAGCTGACCGGCATCTTCAATTACCGTTTCTTCAAGATGCGTCTTGAAGACGAAAAGAAACGCGCCGTGCGCTACGGGCAGCCGTTATCGCTGATTATGCTCGATATCGACTGGTTCAAGCGCTTCAACGACACGTACGGCCACGAAACGGGCAATCGGCTGCTCAAGGGAATCGCCAAGGCCATCACGGGATGCATCCGGGATGTCGACATACCCGCCCGCTACGGCG
>CAZGMX010000408.1:0-1500 GCA_964526865.1 uncultured Actinomycetota bacterium
GGGAACTGAAAATGGGAGAAAAGCTCATTGAAGAGTTTGGCAAGGAGTATTTGAAGTCGGGGTTGGTGCAGTGGGGCGTTTTGTATATCGATAGCCATTTTCTGCCGTATTATGGGATGCGAGTGATTATGATGGGCTGGGATGGTGTTCGTGACAAAGCGCTCAAAGGGAGCTATCAATTCTTGGCTGTCGACGAGAAATTTAATCCATTCCTGTTTTTGCTCAGGCCCTCTTCCGAGGATCTGCTTGAGAAGATTCCTGAGTTGATTGAGAAGGCAAGGAAATTAGGTCGAGAGATTGGGGTCGCTGTGGAGGATTTGACGGTGATCTTTGACCGTGAGGGATACAGCGCTGAGCTATTTAGAAAGCTTGACGAGATGCAGCCGAAGGTGAAGTTCATCACGTGGGCGAAGTATATGGACCAATGGGTGGGCGATTATAAGGAGGAGCAGTTTGATAAGAGCGTGATGATACGGTATGAGATCCAAAGGGAAGAGGAGATTAGGTATTTCGAGACCGAAAGGATGATGAACAAATACGGCAAGGTGCGGGCCTTAGTCATTGAAAGTGGCCGCAAGAAACAGCGGTCGGCGATTTTTACCAACAGCGATGCCGAAGGAGAAAAGATTATTCAGTTCATCTGCCGGCGTTGGGGCCAGGAGACGTTAAACAAGACACACAAGTGGGACCACAAAATGGATTACCATCCTGGATATGTGGGCGAAGATTTGGATGAGCAGCCATTGGTGAAAAATCCGAAACTCAAGGAGTTGAAAAGGCAGAAGGCCAATGTCGTGAGCAAGCTCAATGATCTCAGGGTCCGATTTGCGCGGAAAGCATTTGCGGAAGGGAAAGATGAGGCGAACTGGAAGGAGATGAAAGAGAAGAATCAGGAGCTGTGCATGGGGATGGCTAGTCTTCAAGCGCAGGTCACCTTGTTGGATTTAGAGATTGAAAAATTCCCCAAAGAGGTTCGGTTTGATGATGCGCATGATGGCAAGCAGTTAGTCGAACTGGATTACGAGAAAAAACGCTTCTTGGATTGCATCAAGGTATTCACCTACATGATGGAGAAAAGGATGTGCTCTATTTTGTCCAGGTACTATGACGACCCCAAAGACGTCTACGTGATTCTGTCGATGATCGTGAGAAGGGGAGGGGAGATCAGGTTGGAAGAAGGCCGGCTTAGGGTCCGTTTGAAAGGATTTCGGGACAGGAAAGTTGACTTCGCCGCTCGGCGTTTATGCGAGGAGTTAAACCGTATGCAGCCTCGCACATTGGATAAGCACCAGTTCCCAATTCACTATGAAGTGGCATAAAATGCGTTTCCGAACCAAGTCGGCCAGGATGAACACACAAACTATTTTCTACGAATCCTTAAAAAGCTGGCTGTTTGCTAAGACCTCTGACCCTGCAATTATAAATGAACTGCACAAAAAAGTCAATACCCGTGCAGTCTACTGCACAAACGTTTGCCGGGCGAGGCGGGCGTACGCCGAA